>NZ_CP107549.1:1587718-1905262 GCF_025837155.1 Pseudomonas sp. Z8(2022)
AGGACAACGTCACCGTGATCGGCATCGGCGACATGGCCGGTGACGTGTTCGGCAACGGCATGCTGCTGTCGGACAAGCTGCAACTGGTGGCAGCCTTCAACCACCTGCACATCTTCATCGACCCGAACCCGGATGCGGCCAGGAGCTTTGCCGAGCGCAAGCGTCTGTTCGAACTGCCACGCTCCAGCTGGGCAGACTACGATGCCTCGCTGATCTCCGAGGGTGGCGGCATCTTCCTGCGCAGCGCCAAGAGCATCGCCATTACTCCGCAGATGAAGGCGCGCTTCGACATCACTGCCGACAAGCTGGCGCCCACCGAGCTGCTCAACGCGTTGCTCAAGGCCCCGGTTGACCTGATCTGGAACGGCGGCATCGGCACCTATGTGAAGTCCAGCAGGGAGAGCCATGCCGATGTCGGCGACAAGGCCAATGACGCGCTGCGCGTCGATGGCCGCGAACTGCGCGCCAGGGTGGTGGGCGAGGGCGGCAATCTGGGCATGACCCAACTCGGTCGCGTCGAGTTCGGCCTGCATGGCGGTGCCAGCAATACCGACTTCATCGACAACGCCGGTGGCGTGGACTGCTCCGACCATGAGGTGAACATCAAGATCCTGCTCGGCGAGATCGTCTCTGGCGGTGACATGACCGAGAAGCAGCGCAACAAGCTGCTGGCCGAGATGACCGACGATGTGTCCGAGCTGGTGCTGGGCAACAACTACAAGCAGACCCAGGCGCTGTCGCTGGCCGAGCGCCGCGCCCGCGAGCGTGTCGGCGAGTACAAACGCCTGATGAACGCGCTGGAGAGTGCCGGCAAGCTGGACCGCGCGCTGGAGTTCCTGCCGTCGGACGAGGAGCTGAACGAGCGTGCTGCCAACGGTCAGGGCCTGACCCGGCCGGAACTGTCGGTGCTGATCTCCTACAGCAAGATCGACCTCAAGGAGTCGCTGCTCAAATCCCTGGTGCCGGACGACGACTACCTGGCGCGCGAGATGGAAACCGCCTTCCCGGCGATCCTCACCGAGAAGTTCGGCGACGCCATGCGTCGTCACCGCCTCAAGCGCGAAATCGTCAGCACGCAGATCGCCAACGATCTGGTCAACCACATGGGCATCACCTTCGTGCAGCGTTTGAAGGAGTCCACCGGCATGAGCGCGGCCAATGTCGCTGGCGCCTATGTGATCGTCCGTGACCTGTTCCGCCTGCCGCACTGGTGGGCACAGATCGAGGCGCTGGACTACAAGGTGCCGGCCGAGCTGCAACTGCAGCTGATGGACGAGCTGATGCGTCTGGGCCGTCGCGCCACCCGCTGGTTCCTGCGCAGCCGCCGCAACGAGCTGGACGCCGCCCGCGACGTCGCGCACTTCGCACCGCGCATCGAAGCGCTGGTCGGTCGTCTGGACGAGCTGCTCGAAGGCCCGGCCCGCGAACAGTGGCTGGCGCGCTACCAGAGCTTCGTCGAGGCCGGAACGCCGGAAGAACTGGCGCGCGTTGTCGCTGGCACCAGTCATCTGTACACGCTGCTGCCGATCATCGAAGCGGCGGACGTCACCGGCAAGGATGCCAGCGAAGTGGCCACCGCCTACTTCGCGGTTGGCGGCTCTCTGGAGCTGTCCTGGTATCTGCAGCAGATCACCAACCTGCCGGTGGAAAACAACTGGCAGGCGCTGGCTCGCGAAGCCTTCCGTGACGATCTCGACTGGCAGCAGCGTGCGATCACCGTGTCGGTGCTGCAGATGGCCGAAGGGCCGCAGGAAATCGAGGCCCGTGTGGCGCTGTGGCTCGACCAGCATCAACGTCTGGTCGATCGCTGGAAGGCGATGCTGGCTGAGCTGCGCTCGGCAACCGGTACCGACTACGCCATGTACGCAGTGGCCAACCGCGAGCTGATGGATCTGGCGCAAAGCGCCTGATCCGTCCGCTGAAAAGAAAAGCCCCGCCAGATGCGGGGCTTTTTCTTTTGCTGCGCTGTATTCATCGGCCTGTATGCCGCTGCCGGCTGATGCCCGGTCAGCGCAACATCTGCTCGACCAGACGCTTCTCTTCGGCGAGTTCGCGCTGACGGGCATCGATGCGCGAGGCCAACTGGAAGTTGTTGCTGGCGCGGCGCTTGGCGAAGTCCAGCTGCTCGATGGCCTGGTTGTAGTCGCCGACCAGGGCGAAGAACTCCGCGCGTGCCTGGTGCAGACCGATGGTATTGCCGCTCAGGCCGCGTACCTCGGCGACCTGATACCAGACGTCCGGATCCTTGGCGCGGCTCTTGAGCATGTTGTCCAGGGCGCGTTCTGCATCGGCAATGCGTTGCTGCTTGAGCAGCAGGTCGACCTGCGTTTGCTGCAGCGGGAAGTTGCTCGGATAGAGAGAGAACAGGCGCTGCTGACGGCGCTCGGCGGCGTCCAGCCGATTGGCCGCCATATCCAGCTCGATCTGCGCCAGGTTGTAGGTGATGTCGTCCGGGGCCTTGCTCAGCAGCGGGGCCAGGGTCTCGCCGGCCTCGGCAAGCTGGCCGGTTTTCATCTGGGCCAGAACCAGGCCGTAGCGTGCGGCATCGAGCCCGGGGTTCTCATCGAGCATGGCACGGAAACGCTTGGCCGCGACGCCTGGCGTTTCTTCGTAGATCAGCTGCACGCGGGCGCGCATCAACTGGTAGCGCAGGCTGTCTTCGCGACCCTTGGCCGGGTATTGCTCGGCGCGGTTGCGGGTATCGGCGATACGCGACTCGGACACCGGGTGAGTCAGCAGGAACTCCGGCGGCTTGGCGTCATAGCGATACTGACGCATCAGGCGCTCGAACATCAGCGGCATGGCGCGCGGGTCGTAGCCGGCCTTTTCCAGGTTGACCAGGCCGATGCGGTCGGCTTCCTGTTCATTCTGCCGGGAGAAGCGCCGCTGCTCCTGAATGGCTGCGGCCTGGGTCGACATGATGGTGGCAATACCGGCGTCGCCGGCGCCTGCCGCCGCGGCGACGATACCCGCAAGCATCGCAGCCATCAGCGGCAACTGCATGCGCTGCTGTGCCTCGACACCGCGAGCGAAGTGGCGTTGTGACAAGTGCGCCAGTTCGTGCGCCATTACCGAGGCGTATTCGGCTTCGGTCTGCGCATAGAGGAACAGGCCGCCGTTCACCCCGACGATCCCGCCGGGGGCGGCAAAGGCGTTCAGCTGCGGGCTGTTGAGCAGGACGAACTCGAGGCGACGATCCTGCAACTGGCTGGTTTCCGACAGACGATAGACGCTGGACTCGACGAAATCCTTGAGCTGCGGGTCGTCCAGTTGCGAAACCTGGCCGCGCAGCAGGCCGAGCCAGGCGCGACCGAGCTGGTGTTCCTGCTGGGGCGAGACGATCGAGGAACTGGCGTCGCCAAGCGACGGCAGGTCACTGGCGCCCGTATGGGCAGCGAAGAGGCAGGCCAGCGTCAGCAGGGTGGGGCGCAGAACATTCATGCACTCAAGGCTCTCGGGAGGCAAAGGCGTTACTGTAGCCGGCCAGCTACCGCGCTGGCCAGGGTTGCGGCGGCTTGGGTATCCTAGCCGACCAATCAGGAGTTGATGATGACAGACGCACCGGCCTTCGATGCCGAACTCGACGCCTGCGGGCTGAACTGCCCGCTGCCCTTGCTCAAAGCCAAGCTCGAGCTCAATCGCCTGGCCAGCGGCGCCGTACTCAAGGTCAGCGCCACCGATGCCGGCTCGCAGCGCGATTTTCGCGCTTTCGCCAGTTTGGCCGGGCATGCGCTGCTGCATGAAGAGGTCGAAGCGGGTATTTATCGTTACTGGTTGCGCAAGGCCTGAGCTACGCACTGCCATGCAGGCTGTTGAATATAGCGAGCATGTCTCTTTTGCAGATTAAGGATTGTTGATGGTCAAGGTTATTCGCGACTGGTTGCACCGCTACTTCTCCGACGAGCAGGCCGTGGTACTGGCCGTGCTACTGGTGCTGGGTTTTGCGGTGGTGCTGACGCTGGGCGGGATGCTCGCTCCCGTCCTCACCGGTCTGGTGCTGGCGTTTCTCATGCAGGGGCTGGTCAACGGTCTGGAGCGTCTCAAGGTGCCGCAGATTCTCGCGGTCTGGCTGGTGTTCACCCTGTTCATGGGCGGCCTGACGGTGTTTCTGCTGGTGCTGATGCCGTTGCTCTGGCAGCAACTGAGCACTCTGTTCAACGAGCTACCGCGCATGGCGGCCGAATGGCAGTCGGTGTTCCTGCTGCTGCCCGAGCGTTACCCGAATCTGATCTCCGATGCGCAGGTCGTGCAGCTGATCGGCAGCATGCGCGGCGAAGCCGGCAAGTTCGGCCAGTGGGCGCTGTCGTTCTCCCTGTCCAGTCTGCCGGTGCTGGTCAGTGTGATGATCTATCTGGTGCTGGTGCCGATTCTGGTGTTCTTCTTCCTCAAGGACCGCGAGCAGATCGGCCAGTGGTTCCGCAGCTACCTGCCGCGCGAGCGCGCGCTGATCACCCAGGTGGCGCAGGAAATGAACCAGCAGATCGCCAACTACATCCGCGGCAAGTTCATCGAGATCATCATTTGCGGTGTGGTCACCTATATCGCCTTCGCCTACCTGGGGCTCAATTACGCAGCGCTGCTGGCTCTGCTGGTCGGGCTGTCGGTAGTGGTGCCCTATATCGGCGCCGTGGTGGTGACGGTGCCGGTGGCGCTTATCGGTCTGTTCCAGTGGGGCTGGAGCGACCAGTTCATCTACCTGATGGTGGTCTACGGCATCATCCAGGCGCTGGATGGCAACGTGCTGGTGCCGCTGCTGTTCTCCGAAGCGGTCAATCTGCACCCGGTGGCGATCATCTGCGCGGTGTTGCTGTTCGGTGGGCTGTGGGGCTTCTGGGGCGTGTTCTTCGCCATCCCGCTGGCGACCCTGTTCAAGGCCGTGATCAATGCCTGGCCGCGTACCGAACCGGTCGCTGCCGAGTAAGAAGGAAAAATAGACAGAAAAAAGGCCGCAATTGCGGCCTTTTTCGATAGGGGTGAAGCTCAGGCCTTGTTCAGAGCCTCGGCGGCTGCCAGCACCTTGTCGACATGGCCGGCGACCTTGATGTTGCGCCATTGCTCACGCAGTACGCCGTCCTTGTCGATGAGAAAGGTGCTGCGCACGATGCCCATGTATTCCTTGCCGTAATTCTTCTTCAGCTGATACACGCCGAACAAATCGCACAGCTGGTGCTCTTCGTCGCTGATCAGCTCGAAGGGGAAGGCCTGTTTGCACTTGAAGCTCTCGTGCTTCTTCAGGCTGTCCATCGACACGCCGAAAATCAGCGTGTTGGCTGCCTTGAACTGCTCGAAGCGGGCGCTGAAGTCCATGCCTTCGGTGGTGCAGCCCGGAGTGGCGTCCTTCGGGTAGAAATACAGCACTACCTGCTGGCCCTTGAGAGCGGACAGCCTTACCTGCTGGCCGCTGGTGGCCTCGGCCTGGAATTCGGCAACGGGTTTGTCGAGTTCAACAGCCATGAAAACTCCTTCATTCTGAGGTTGTCGGCGATCTCGCGAGCCTGAGCCATGCAAGGCCGAACCTGTTTCTAACGCAGCAGAGCCGCTGCGCGGCACATCGTCATGGATTCTGCGGGCGCCAGGGTTCGATCAGCGCATCCAGATTCAGCGCATCGGCGAAGTCGAGGAACTGGTCGCGCAGCCAACTGATCTGCGTGCCGGCCGGCAGCGTCACGGTCAGCGTGGCATTGAGCATGGTGCCGCCGGTCTGCGGCGCCTGATAGGTGTCACAGGTCAGGTTTTCCAGCTCGACGCGGTGATCGATGAAGAACTGGCACAGTTCGTTGAGAATGTCCGGGCGGTACACGGCACTGACGTACGCCACGTAAGGCAGCGCCTGCGGGCGTACCTCGGCGGCGGCGCTGCGGACCAGATCCACGGTGAAGTCGTGTTTCTTGGCCAGCAGCGGCAGGCTTGATTCCAGGCGCGCCAGTGCATCCCAGCTGCCGGACACCTGCAGCACCAAAGCGCTGAACTCTCCATGACGGCTCAAACGGGTGCTGATCACCGCGCAACGATTCTCGTGAGCGGTGCGGCTGAGCAGGTTGGTCAGACCCATGGCGTCGCGGCCAAGAGCACTGATAACGAGGAATTGTTCGCGAACGGGGGGGGTGGACATGCAGCCTTCCTAAAGCGATGAACGGTCCGCGCACGAGTAGCCACAGACCAAAAGGAGCAGGTTAGCGAAAAGCACCGCCGAGGGGAATGGCGGAACCTTGTGCATCGGACGACGGCCAGTACTGATAAGCCCTTGTCGGTTGCTTGTGCCGGACTGGTGGCACCAGTACCATTACGGCTCAATTTTCCGGCAGGAGCGGTTGCATGATTGCGGGCAGTATGGTGGCACTGGTCACGCCCATGGATGCGCAGGGTGGTCTGGATTGGGAAGCTCTGAGCAGATTGGTGGATTTCCACCTGCAAGAGGGTACCAATGCCATCGTCGCGGTCGGTACCACTGGCGAGTCCGCCACGCTGGACGTGGCTGAACATGTCGAAGTGATCAAGCGCGTGGTCAAGCAGGTTGCCGGTCGTATCCCGGTGATTGCCGGTACCGGCGGCAACTCCACCCGCGAGTCGGTCGAGCTGACCCGTGCCGCACAGGAAGTCGGCGCCGACGCAGCCCTGCTGGTCACCCCGTACTACAACAAGCCGACGCAGGAAGGCCTGTACCTGCACTTCCGCCACATCGCCGAAGCCGTATCCATCCCGCAGATTCTCTACAACGTACCGGGTCGCACCGTGTGCGACATGCTGCCGGAGACCGTCGAGCGTCTGTCGAAGATCGACAACATCGTCGGCATCAAGGAAGCCACCGGCGATCTGCAGCGCGCCCAAGAAGTTCTGGACCGCGTCAGCAAGGATTTCCTCGTTTACTCGGGTGATGATGCGACCGCTGTCGAGCTGATGCTGCTGGGCGGCAAGGGCAACATCTCCGTTACTGCCAACGTTGCGCCGCGCGCCATGAGCGATCTGTGCGCCGCTGCCATGCGTGGCGAAGCTGCCATCGCCCGCGCCATCAACGACCGTCTGATGCCGCTGCACAAGGCACTGTTCCTCGAATCCAACCCGATTCCGGTGAAATGGGCGCTGCACGAAATGGGCCTGATGGGCGACGGTATTCGTCTGCCGCTGACCTGGCTCAGCCCGCGCTGTCACGAACCGCTGCGCCAGGCCATGCGCCAGTGCGGTGTATTGGCTTAACTCAAGGATTCTACGCATGAAGCGACTGGCCGGATTCTCCGCCCTTGCTCTGATCGTCTCCAGCACCAGCGGTTGTGGCTGGCTCTGGGGTGAAAATGGCTACTTCCGTGATCGCGGCAGCGATTACCTGGAAGCGCGCCAGACTGCACCGATGCAATTGCCGGCTGATGTCCAGGCCAAGCGCCTTGATCCGTTGCTGCCGGTACCGGCTCAGATTGCCAGCACCACCGTGACTGCCAGCGAATTCGAAGTACCACGCCCGCAAGGCCTGCAGGTGCGTGCCGACGAGCGCGAGTTCAGCCTGCAGCGCAGCGGCGACTCGCGTTGGGTGGTGGCCCAGCGTGTGCCGGCCGAAGTCTGGCCGCTGGCGCGTCAGTTCTTCGAAGACAATGGTTTCCGTATCGCCAGCGAGCGTCCACAGGTTGGTGAGTTCACCACCTCCTGGCAGCGTTTCGACGAACTCTCCGCGGGTATGGCCCGTCGCCTGAGCAGCCGTGTTTCCGGCGTTGCCTCCGATGCCGAAACCCGCGTGCGTGTGCGCATCGAGCCGGGCGTGCAGCGCAACACCAGCGAAGTCTTCGTCACCAGTGCCGAGCGTCCTGCCGGTAGCACGGCTGATGTCGACTTCGCGTCGCGTAGCGGCAATGCCAGCTTCGAAGCGGCACTGCTCGACGAGATGCTGGTGAGCATGGCCCGTGGCGTGGAGCAGGGCGGTTCCGTATCGCTGCTGGCTGCCCGCGACTTCGACGCACCGAGCCGCGTCAGCCTTAGCGAAGACGGCAACGGCAACCCGGTGCTCAACCTGGGCGCCGATTTCGACCGCGCCTGGTCCGGTGTAGGCCGCTCGCTGGAGCTTGGCGACGTACGTGTCGACGACCTCAACCGCAGTCTCGGCCTGTACTACATCAATCTGGCTGAAGGTGCCCAGGGTCGCGAGGATAAGCCCGGCTTCTTCGGTCGTCTGTTCGGCAGCGAGCCGAGCAAGGACGAGATCGAAGCCCGCGCCGAGCGCTATCAGGTACGCCTGACTCCGGTTGGCGATGGCGTTCAGGTCACCGTGGAAAAGGACCTCAACACCGTTGCCCCGGCCGACGTGTCGCGCCGTGTGCTGAGCCTGATCCAGGATAATCTCGGCTGACCGGCGCCGCGCGCCTCAGCTGTTAATCGATGGGCGAAACCCGCAAAGGTTTCGCCTGTTTTGTTTGCCAGAAACGGAAATGCCGACATGAGCACACCCACCACCCTGAGCCTGAAGAAGATCTACTCGGGCAAGGTCCGCGACCTCTACGAAATTGACGACAAGCGCATGCTGATGGTGGCCACCGATCGTCTGTCGGCATTCGACGTCATCCTCGAGCAGCCGATTCCGGAGAAGGGCAAGATCCTCACTGCCATTTCCAACTTCTGGTTCGACAAGCTCGCCGGCGTGGTGCCCAACCACTTCACCGGTGACAAGGTCGAGGACGTGGTACCGGCCGCCGAACTGCCGTTGGTCGAAGGCCGCGCAGTCGTCGCCAAGCGCCTCAAGCCGGTCGCCGTGGAGGCCATCGTGCGTGGCTACATCGTCGGTTCCGGCTGGAAGGAATACCAGAAGAGCGGCACCGTCTGCGGCATCGCGCTGCCGGCTGGCCTGAAGGAAGCGGCCAAGCTGCCGCAACCGATCTTCACCCCCTCGACCAAGGCGGCCGTTGGCGACCACGACGAGAACATCAGCTTCGAGCAGTGCGAAGCCATCATCGGCGCCGAACTGGCCGCCAAAGTTCGTGACACGGCGATCAAGCTGTACAGCACGGCTGTGGAATACGCCGCTACCCGCGGCATCATCATCGCCGACACCAAGTTCGAATTCGGCCTGGACGAAGACGGCACCCTGACCCTGATGGACGAAGTGCTGACTCCCGACTCCAGCCGCTTCTGGCCGGCCGACAGCTATGTTGAAGGCACCAACCCGCCGAGCTTCGACAAACAGTTCGTGCGTGACTGGCTGGAGTCCACCGGCTGGAACAAACAACCCCCGGCCCCGGCCGTACCGGCCGATGTAGCGCAGAAGACCGCCGACAAGTATCGCGAAGCGCTGACACGTCTGACTGAATAAGTGCAGGCACCTGCAAAACAACAACGCCGCGCTCCCTGAGGGGGAGGGCGGCGTTTTTATGTCTGGGGACAGGAGAGTTTCCCCCAGAAAAGCAAAAGCCCTGAATTGTATTGCAATTCAGGGCTTTTCAGTATGGCGGGAAGATAGGGATTTGAACCCGTTTTTACGGGTGCCCGTTGCTGCCCATCGTTGCCCAAAGCCAGCAAAATCGGGGCTTTCGCCTCACGCCTTCTGCCCATTGCGGCACTCTGTCGCCCATTGATTTCGACACTTTTTCGACGCCATGCTTACTCTCTTGAGGGCTAGGTGATATCCTCAAGCCACTATAGTCACGGTTGCAGCAAAAGATAGACGCCCCTCTAATTTCCAAGCAGGGAATGCTTTCACATGAGCGATGTTGTTTTTCATGGCTTCCACGGTGCCTCTCAGGCCGCTGTAGAGGCTATAGTCCGCTCAGGAGATTTTAGACCTAGCATCGGAAAGCATCACTGGTTCGGTGACGGCAGGTACTTCTTCATTGAGGGCATTTCGGATCCTCAGCTAAACGCCTGTGCATGGGCTAACGTCAGCTCATGGTGCAACCAAAGGCGAGCTCTGAGGTACCGTCACTTTGGCGTACTGAAAGCCAAAGTCCAAGCCCCAAGAGAAAAGATATGTGATTTGCGAACTGATGCCGATGCAATTTCTTTTGAATCTGCTAGAAGATTTGTTGTCTCTAGGCTAGCAGAGTCTGAGAGAGGCATAGAATCATATTTGGACTCCATGGTGTTTGAGTTTCTAGCTGATGAGCTTGATATTTTAGTTTTTGCCGGTAACCAGTATATAAAGCTCACAAAAGCTGAGCGTATATATCAGGTCAATTCAAGAATACCGAACGTAACAATGATCTGCGCGCGAAACGACCAACAGGTATCGATAACAGAGCTTGAAATGGTCACTAGTGGAGAGGTTGAGAGATGAATACCTTAGCTAATAAAGTCAGTGCCTTTATACAGAAATTTGAGGCAGTCCACGCCGATGATTTCGCTGAGTACTTTGCTCAAAAAGTCGGCACATCTACTTTTGCAAGGACATCTGTACGCATTGAAAAATCGCTCGTTATATTCTCCGATATTGAGAATATTAACATTGATTATGAGTCTTACTTTTCCACCTCACCAGCTAATGACTCGCCATATGAAAGCGTTGAGTATCTAGAATGCGCCTAACACTGCACACAACCAAGGCTATCAAGGTATCCATCAAGCAGTACGGACTGCCTGAGGACAGGAGCGAGTCAGAGGTTTGGCTTCCTTCAGAGGTGGATGATATGTCCTCTGAGGAGGAAATGAAGTTCAATCTCAGCCACGCACCAGCCTACGCATCCGAACCTGAAACCGAAGCGTTTGCAGTGGTTTTTTCATTTAGTGCTTTGGTGCCTAATCAGTCATTAGAAGTTGATGTCGAATATATCGCAGAATTCGTAACAGACTCGCCAATCAGTGAGGACTTCAAGAAATCCCACTTTCCTAAAGTTAATGCACCTGCGATAGCCTTTCCTTATCTTCGCGCCTTTATCTCCAATCTACTTCTCAATAGCGGCTACTCACCTCTTATTCTTCCGTCAATAAATTTTGCAGCTAAGAAAGTCGGAGAGTAAGGTCCATCATGATGGGGCGATATTATTGCCTACACTATCGCTGTAGCTTTAAATAAGATTTACAGCTCCGCCGCTCAATACTCCCTTCCTTCAAGGGCCAGCACGTTGAGTCCTTAGTTTCTTTGATAACTGTCACCCGCACCTTCCCAGCCGGTTTTGCCGGTTCTGCGGGTTGATAGCCCTCGAGAATGCTGAGCACGTTGTCAGCCCCTCTCGGGGTGTAGTTCTGATCGTTGAACACGGTCTGTTTGACTGCAGGGCTATCTGAACCAGTGGGCTGCTCAGGTTGCTGCTGAGACATTGCGTCTCGCCTTGCCTGCTCTTCTACGATCCTGTCCCAGTCATTCCTGGGCGTTGGTTCTG
Source organism: Pseudomonas sp. Z8(2022) (assembly GCF_025837155.1). Classification (NCBI taxonomy): domain Bacteria; kingdom Pseudomonadati; phylum Pseudomonadota; class Gammaproteobacteria; order Pseudomonadales; family Pseudomonadaceae; genus Pseudomonas; species Pseudomonas sp. Z8(2022). Next base: position 1,599,010 of record NZ_CP107549.1, read on the forward strand.
ATCGTGTGATCTCGGCAACCGGCTTGGGCTTCGGTTGCTGCCTGTTCTCGGCCAGGTTCTTTACGGTGGTTTGCATGAAAGCTTGCCCGGCCATATTGAGTGCGCCGAGCGTAACCACTGTCCCGATCACGCCTGCGAGCACTACGCCCAGGTTTCCACGTTTTCGTGGTCGGCTGGTTAGCCACTCCGGGGCGTCGTCTCTGTCAGCCTTCATCCTTGATCCTCCATCTGCTCGCACAGGCTTTTAGCCTATGGGCATGTGTCTGCTATTCCCTGTTTAGCCTTCGACCATCCCGTCTCTTTGTATAGCTTCAGCCATTCATCGCATGCAGGATCAATCGCTCTAACATCTGATGGTCGCATCTGTACACGTTTCTTGAAGTGCGTTGTCACTTCGGCATCAATGATGCTTTGGCGAGCTGCTTTTTCTTCGGCTGTTAGGCTAGCCAGGGAGTCGAGATCTTTCTGGTACTCCACAAACTCTCTGATTGAACGAATCTGTTCCGGGGTCATGTCCGCGCTAGCAGAGAGGGTTATCGCGAGTCCGATGCTGCCAAGTAGATACTTCATCCTTGCCTTTTCCTTCGGGCATACCAGCGCCTAGCTACTTCCTGGGTGATCGCTATCCCGCGTCTTGATCGGTCAAGTTTCGGTTGGCCTCGTCGTATTCGGGGCTTGTCTGACCGCTCTCGGGTGCAATCTTCCCGCTGACCAGCCATAGAGCGTATTCCGGCGCGATATCAACGATGACCTTGATGTCATCTTCATTGACCCGCCGTCCGCCTTTTCTCAGCGCGTACCACTTTTCTCGGTCGATACCGCTCAGCTCTTCCAGCTTCTTAGCCGTGAGCTTCTTATGCTCAAGAATAGCGACTATGCGCTCTCTCATATTTCTTAATCGTCTAAAAGGCCGGCAATTATTGCTAGTCAACCTTGTCCGGCTGCCTATAATCGTCAGTATGAAACCGGCAAATATTGCCGACTAATGGTTTCACCAACAAAGACCAACATAGTGCAACAAAGGCCACTCCGATGGAAGGAATCCCCCTGACGCTTAAAGACCTTGTGAACCCGCCGCCGATGATGCCGTGGCGTGAGTTCGCAAACTGGATTCGCATGAGTGAAGACCACGACACCGTTCGCGGCTGGATGCGTAACGGCTACCTGCCGCACCTCAAGGTAGGCCGCCACGTAATGGTCAACGTCGCCCTGCTGACCAAAAAGCTTATGGAAGAGGAGTGGGTTGAATGATTGCCCAGCTAGCGAGAACCGCCGCTCTGATGCTCTGCCAGGACTGCCTGCAGGTTCGCCCGTACTGTGAAGCGGGCCACTTTGGTAACTACCGCTGCGACTGCGGTGGCGACTTCTGCGGCTGCACTAGCTGCAACGACTTCGCCCACGGCCAGGGCGCCGACTTCGAAAAGCGCCAAACGCTGGAGGCGACCGATGACAAGCCTGAGCCAGTACGTTCGCCAGCCGCACCCCGCGAACTGCGACTGCTCTGTATGCTGGTCCCGACGCGCGATGGTTCAACCCGAAGCCTGCCCGTCCACAGCATGCAGCCATTGCCGCCCCGTGCACGTCTCAAGGGACTTATTGACCGGACGTTGGCAAGTGAAGCCGGCTTTCATCTGCGCGAAACACAAGCCACCGCGCCGACCGCCAGCGTTCTGGAGCGTTGCCTTTCAAAGCTCCACCTCCGTGCCAACGGACGAGTTTCCGTTCTAGGGGTGACAGCATGATCGTTCTCGATACTCCGTCCATCGTCATGCTCGGCCTGCTGCTCATTAACAGCATCGGCGTCGCCTACTGGTTTGGCCGCATGGACGGCGCCCGCACCGCCCGCCCAGCAGATCCGCGCCTAGCCAACACCCAGGCGGAAACACGCGGCTTCTTAAAAGGCCTGACCGCCGCGCTCGTTGCTATGTCGGTCAAGGGCCGCGCTCCCGGCTCGTCGGATCACGCTTCACCGATCCGGCGAACGGAAGCACGGGCGGAGCGCACCCTTGAACGCCCACCACCCTAAATAGCCTCCGCTCGTGAGTGTGGGGCAGCTCCACCGCCCCGCGCTCCCGAGCCCTCGGCGGCAAGAGTGGGATGACAAGGGCAAAGCCCTTGGTGTTGAACAACTAACCCGCTGCACCAGCGGCGCTAACTGAAAACCTCGGCAAGTCGAGAACCCCACCCGGGCAAAAACGAGAAGTTTGCCCGTGTGGACCCGCTCGGCCTGCTGAAAGGCAAACCCGCGCAATAACGCGCAACCAAGCGAGGAAACACAACATGGCACGCACCACTATGGAACTGGCATTCATCAGCGCTGAGCGCGTGAAGTTCGACAACGTGGACCTGGTGAAGCTGTACCTGGGCGACGAACCGGACGGCGAAAAGGACGTGGGTATTTCGCTGCTCTCGATGCAGGTTTCCGAAGACGTTCGCGAAGAAGTGTGGAACGCCTGCAAAGGCCTCGACGTGCTGGAAACCGCCCGCGTAACCGTCGAGATCGAACGCGGCTCCAAGAACGCTGGCAAGTTCATCGTCCTGCACGTCGAATCGGCCAAGCCCGCTCAGGCCGGCAAGCCTGCCGCCCCGCAAGGCTCCCAACAACAGCCCAAGCCGACCGGTGCTCAACCGGAATCGGCCAAGGCCTGACGGGAGGGCGCCGCCGTGCTGATCGTTGATCGCGTGCTGTGCGACTGCTGTGGGCAGCCCATGGGCCAGCTCTACAACCAGTCCGCCCCTCAGCCCGACCTGCTGCCCGATCTGAACAAGGCGCCCGCCCTCGTCATCTGCCCCGACTGCACCGACCTGGCTGAGGTTCTGCGTGACCCCAGCCAGGCGGAGTAAGGGGGCCTATGAATTTCATCGCCTGCGATGGGGAGTGGTCGGTTGGTGCCTCGGGTGAACTCCTGTGCACGGGCCAACTGGTTTCCATCGCAGACGTTGAAATGCAGGGCCTGATTGGCTCTGCGCTCACCTGGGATGACGTGTCCGAACTGCAAGGCGAAGCAATGATTCTGTTCGCCACGGTGTTCGGGTTCCTCGTCCTGAAAAAAGTCCTGAAATCGAGGTAACAACCATGAAGCACATCCGCACCCTGCGCCGTTCGCTCGGCACCGCTGCTGCAATCGGCCTGCTGTCTGTTCAACAAGCCTACGCCGCCCTGCCCACCGAGGTCAGCACCCAGCTCGACACCACCAAGACCGACGTTGTCGAGCTGGGTGGCCTGATCCTCGTCGTGCTGATCGCGGCTGCCGCGTTCAAGTACATGCGCCGTGCCATGTAACCCAGCAACTGCACGTATGTGCCGAAGCAAGCAAAGCCCCGCCTCGGCGGGGTTTTCTTTTCCGGATACCGCCATGAGCTATCAACTGTTCGTTCTGCTTATCACCGTCCTGGCGCTGTATCTCGTCTTCTTCGGGAGGGTGTGATATGCGCCAGGGTGAATTGCCACGGATTATCACTGCACTGTTTGTCCTGCTCGGCGTGCTGTTCGGTGGGGTGTCTTCAGCCCAGGCTGAAATCTATTACTGGGTCGTCTCCTTCCCCGAGCCGGCAGACACCCGCTATCCAAGTGCGGTGTCCGCTTGCGCTGCGAACCATCAATATTACGCGGCCATCCATTCCGCCAGTTATGAAAAGCTCGAACACAAAACCATCAAGGTCAGTGACACGTCCTTTACGTGCGAGACGCTCGGATTCAATCGCAACCCTTATAGCGGACAACTTGAGCCGTATGGTCGGTGGAGCAACTCAGCTCAACGGCGAGGTGATGGCTGCGAGGGGCAAAACTACAACCCTCAAACGGGCGCATGCGAGGCACCCGAACCTGACCAATGCGAATCCACCATTGGCGACGTGGTTTATCACGAGTTTCGCTTTGCCAGCCTCGGCAGTGACGGCAACCCTTCCGCTGATCCGCCCGTAACCGTCTGCAAAGGCGGCTGCCAGTATTCCCACACCTTTGGCGATTTCAGCTCCAAGCGTGATTTTGGTCCACCTGATCAGCTCGTTGGCTCCTTCGAATACAAGGGCAATGGCACCAGCTGCACGCCTTCAGCCAACGATCCTTCTGTTTTCGATCAACCGCCTGCCAAGGATCCGGTAACCAAGGCGCCGGAGTACGCCACCAGTAACGATTGCTCGGGTTGGGAAACACAGCCCGATGGCACGCTTAAGCGCAACTGCACCGCGAACACCTCGTACAAGGATGAAGGTGAGGTCGAATGTAAAGGCGGCACGGCGGGTTCAGGTTTCAGCAGCAGCGTGAAGTGCACCCCGTCGAAGACCAAGCCACCGCAAAAGTCGGAAACCAACGTCGAGCAGGAGACCACCAAGAAAGACAACCCGGATGGTTCCAGCGAGACCACCACCAAGACCGACACCACCAAGACCGAGTGCAAAGGCACCAAGCCGTGCGAGTCCACCAGCAAGACCGAAACCGAATCGGAAAATACCGACCCCGACGGTAATTCGAACAAGAATGGCAACTGTGTGGGCGACGGCTGCAATCCGGACAAAACCGACGGCACTGGCACCGAGGGCAAAGAAGAAGGCGAACAAGGCGAAGAGCGAACCGCCACAGTCGGCACCTGTGACGGCGGTTTCTCGTGCACCGGTGATCCCATCGACTGCGCCATCCTCAAGCAGCAGAAAGAGCAGCAGTGCTATGCCGAAGAAATGAGCGATTTCGACGGCAAAAAATCCGAAGTCGAAGGCCTGCTGCAGGGCGAAAACTTCGAACTCAACGAAGGGGGCGGCGATATCGACGTGCCGTCCTTCATCAGCCAGGGCACCCGCTTCCTCAGCCCATCCTGCCCACCTGATCGCACGGTTTCCCTTTCCATGGCCGGGCGTTCTGTCGGCTTGTCCTTTCAGCCCCTGTGCAATTTCGCAAGCGCCCTCGGGCCATTCCTGGTCGCTGTCACCGCCGTTATCTGCGCGCTCTACGTTGGCCGCTCCGTAGGAGGTAACTAATGCACTACCTATTCCTTGCACAGCTCCTGATCATGATCGTCGGGCCATTGGTGAAAATGGCGCTGAGGGTCATTGGTTTCGGCTTCGTGTCCTACGTCGGCTTCAACCTGGTGCTTGATCAGGCCCGTAGCTACATGCAATCAAGCATGGGCCAGCTGGGCGCCGAAATCAGCGGCATCCTCGGCCTCGCGAACTTCGACATCATCGTCAACATGTACTTCGCGGCCATCGCCACGCGGTTCATCCTGGCGGGGATCGACAAGGCCCAGGACCGCAAACGCAATCAGGTCTGGCGCAAGCCGGGCGGCACCTCCATCGAAGCATAAGGGGGCCGCACCATGCTCGTTATTCGCACCGGCAAACCCGGCCACGGCAAGACCCTCAACACTATCCGCGAAGTGGACCAGAAAGCCCTGGCGGAAGGGCGTGTGGTCTACTTCCACAACATCAACGGACTCAAACCCGAAACCCTACAGGCGCAGTGGTTCGAGTTCGAAGACCCGGAGAAGTGGTACGAGCTGCCGAAAGACAGCATCGTCGTGATCGATGAGGCGCAAGGCTGGTTTGGCGCCCGTGATCCAAGAGCACGGCCACCGGAGCACATCACCCGCTTCGAAACCATGCGCCACCAAGGCCACGAAGTGCACCTCGTCACCCAGGACCCGCGATACCTGGATGTGCACCTTCGCCGGCTATGCAACAGCCATATTCACTACTGGCGTGTCTTCAAGTCATCCCAGCTGCTACGGTTCGAATCCGAAGTGGTGGTGGAAAAGGTCGAAGTCAAAACCAGCTTCAAGGATGCCGACAAGAAAACGCTCCGCCTCGATAAGCGCTATTTCGGTTCCTATACCAGCACCAACGCCAAGCACCATTTTCAGACCACGGTGCCGACCAAATTCATCCTGGCCGCTGCCGTCATCGCGGTTGCCGTTATCTGGTCGTATCGATTTATCGGGCAGTACGCACCTGCAGGAGACGACGCGGCGTCGGCAGGTGCGCCCGAGGCGAGCATGGTGGAACAAGCCAAGGGGGCTATTGGCTCCTTCATCAATCCGCTTGGCCAGCAGGCGCCTGAGCAAGGCAAAAAGAACACAGCCGCCTACCTGACAGAACGTGTGCCCAGGGTTCCGCAGCTACCTGCTTCGGCTCCGATCTATGACGACCTGACCAAGCCGCAGACCTTCCCGCGACTCTACTGCATGTCCAGCACTGATCCGGAGATATATCGACGGCACTTCGCCAAGCGCCCGAGCGGCATCGTCAACGGACAGCAGACCGTGTGTCAGTGCTACACCCAGCAAGGCACCAAGGTCGAAACGGATTTTCAGTTCTGCCTGAACATTGTTGAAAACGGCTACTTCGACCCGGCTATTGCTGATCGCGGTAAACAACAGCAGTACGGCCAAATGCAGCAACAGCCGATGCACCAGCCCGCCACCGGATATGCCACCCAGCAGCCCCAGCAGGCACCCGTATCAGTCGTCACCTATGAGAAAGGAAGGTTCTTGTGGTGATCAGACGCGGGACGTCGTGTGCGCGTTCTGCGAACGCCTGCGAGGGCCGAGCGGGCGCGCAGAACGCGCCTGCTGACGTCCCTGTAGCACGTCAGATAAACCGATTTCGAAATGGCAAGTAATGGCCAGTAAGGAAACCAAAGCATGAAGATCAAAGATTTCGCCCGTCTCGACCTCAACGGTGAGCACAACAGCCTTGGACGAATTTTCGTTGATCCTGGTACTGCTGAAATCGTCGACCTGTCGAAAGCCAAAATCCTGGCCTGCAGCGTCGATACCGTCCGCCAGTTGTATCGCGGCCTGATCCGCCCGGAAATCATGTGCCTGTTCGACAAGCCCGGCACCATCGTCGATTTCGCTGGCCAGCGTTGGCACTCCGGGCGTGTCAGCAAGGACTCTGGCTACCAGTACAAGCTCCAGAACGCTGACCTAGGCATCATCCTGCTGATCAAGAACTTCAACGCCAAGATCGAAAACATCGGCCCACACCTGAAAATCGAGGTGTCACCGCATGCCATCGACCAGTTCTGCCCCGAGCGCCTGCAGGAACGCTTGGACTACTACGCCAGCCACGTGCTTACCAACGTCGAGCGCAACCAATGCGCTGTCCACCTCGCGCTAGACCTGCAGGGCTGGCAACCGCCCGCTGATCTGGTCGCCCGGATGCACTGCCGCGCACGCGCAGCCCGTGATATCTCCGGCATCAAGGAAATCCAGTGGACGCTGGAGTCTGCCACCTACGGCAAAGGCCAGTCCTACCTGTTCGGCTCCGCTGGAGGCGTCCAGCTCGGTATCTACAACAAGACCGAACAGGCCCGCTCCATCGACAAACTCGACTATTGGGAAGGTGTCTGGAGGCGTCGCGATAGCTTCGATGAAGCTGACCCGGACAACTACAACCCGGAACAAGACGTCTGGCGTGTCGAGCTGCGTTACCACCACTCAGTCATCCAACAATTCGCCTCCGGCTCGTTCGATCTGCAGACCGGCCAGACCATTGAAACCAACAGCTATGCCGCTTTCGCACCGCACCTCGACGGCCTGTGGCGCTATGGCCTGCGCCAGTTCAAGTTACTGGCTCGCCCTGGCTACTTCGAACCCATCTGGACGCTGATCCGTGACGATGTGCGCGTCGATCTGCCGGTCGATTCCCTGGTGGACGAAACTGAGTACAAGCGCCAATACAAGACGTCTCGGGGCTTCTCCGGCAAAAACGTCGAGCTATTCCTGGGAAACTTCGTCAGCCTGCTGGCACGGGAGCGAGTGGGCGCTAGGCGAGCATTTCACCGGCTCAAGGATTGGGAGTGCTGGCCGGTAATCCGCGACCACTATGCCGCCAAAGGCATGGATGAAGACGGGCTGTATAAGCACATCAAGGGCATCCTTGAGGAACGGCATGTGCGTTGGGGGCGTGCTGTCTGATGGCTATCGAGCAACTGCCTGACGGTCGCTGGAAAGTCGACGTTGAACCCATCAAGGGCCGGCGTTTCCGCAAGACCTTCAAGACCAAAGGTGAAGCCCAGCGCTTCGAAGCCACTTGCAGGGCCAAGGTCATCAATGCGCCGGAGTGGGCACCCAAGCCAAAGGATCGTCGCAAGCTCTCTGAGCTGATCGACCGTTGGGCAACACTGCATGCCCACACCCTGAGCGATGGTGAGGCAAGGCGTCGTTTGCTGGATACCATGGCCAAAGAGCTTGGCGATCCGGTGGCGATCAAGATGACCGGCAACGAATATGCCGAGTATCGAACCCAGGCGATCAAAGCCGGTGCCAACCCAAAGACCTTGAACAACCGCCTGGGCTACCTCCGATCAGTGTTCAACGTGCTGCACCAGCTCGGCGAAATCGACTACGCCAACCCGCTGGCTCGCGTCCGTCCTCTGCGTCTGCAGGAGAAGGAACTGGCCTACCTGACCGATAGCCAGATAGAGACGCTGTTCGCCACCATTCACCGCTATTGCCGAACGCCCCATGTCGCCATGGTCGCCGCCATCTGCTTGGCCACGGGTGCCCGCTGGGGTGAAGCTCAGGCACTGACGCCCGACCGAGTACGCAACCAACTGGTTACGTTCGTGAACACCAAAGGCAAGCGTGTCCGCTCAATTCCCATCGCCCTGGAGCTGGAACAACAGATACACCGGCACTTCAAGCAGCATGGCCAGTTCAGCAACTGCCTGAACAGCTTCGACAAGGCATTGGGCGAGTCCCGTTTGCCGGTGCCTGCTGGCCAGTCATCACATGTGCTACGGCACACTTTCGCCAGCCACTTCGTCATGAACGGTGGCAATATCCTCACGCTGCAGAAAATCCTGGGCCATACCACCTTGGCCATGACCATGCGCTACGCGCATCTTGCCCCGGATCACCTGCAGGATGTCGTCAGATTCGGACCGGCTAGCGATCACCAACGATTTCTCGGCATCATCACCCCTTAGCCGTATCAGATCATGAGTGACCCCATGCATAACATCATTCGCCAGCGTCAACAGGCCAAACAGCATGATGAATTCGTGCAACGCAAGGTCGCTGCTGCCAGGGCATCGGTAGAGTCTGGTCGTGGTCGTTCCAATGACGATGTAGAGGCTGAGTTTGCCGATCGCCGCAATAAGGCTTTGGCTCGCTGATATAGCTACCGATCCAGAGCTAGCTGCAGTCTCTAGCCGCTTTCGACACTTCTTCGACACCTTGCATGCCGCAGATAGCAAAAGCCCCCGAAACTCTAGGAATTTCAGGGGCTTAAGCTTGAGATATGGCGGGAAGATAGGGATTTGAACCCTAGGTGCCATTGCTGACACAACGGATTTCGAATCCGTCCCGTTCGACCACTCCGGCATCTTCCCAAGCGGCGCGCATGATAACAGCTCAATGGGCTTTGGCGAAGCTTATTTTGAAATTTTTTCTTGTGCTATCAGATGGTTGGGGCTGAGCCAGGCCGGCGCTTTACTTCGTGCGTCTGCGACAACTCTCGGTTTGCCTGCACCGTCCGTATCGCTCACGAACCGAAGCGGGGGCAACGGGCATTCGCCAGCTCAAGGGGCGAGCAGCGCTGACCTTCACCTGTGGTGTGGCCAGCGCTGCCTCGAGTGTGCGAAGTCGCTAGTTGTTACAAGTGGGGGCGTCGGAGGCATCGCCTGCCGTCCCCATAGCCTGGGTAACCTGCAGGTGGCAGTTACGCCGAACCGTGCTGTCGAGGATCTGGCTTTGCAGCGGCAACAGATCGCCTATCAGCAGGTTTTGCAGCAGCGGTGTGGCCTTGAAGTGGTTGTCCCCCAGGATCGTATCCTGCATGCCCTGCACCCGGATCATGGCCTTGCCAATGTTCTCCAGGGTATTGCCGGTGATCACCAGTTTGCCCGCTGCTGGCCGCTCGTTGCGCAGGCTGATGGCATATTCCGGCGTCGCGTGGATGCGGTTGTCGAGAATCAGCGCACCGCCCAGTTCGGCGGCGTCGATGGCGCTCAGCTTGCTGTTGGCGATGAGGTTGTCCTGGATCAGCAGCGCTGAGCCGTCACCGATCTTCCGCAGCATCATGCCGTAGCCCTCGGATGCGCCCAGACGGTTGCCCTGGATCAGCAGTGCGCCCGTTTGCGCGCTTACCTCGATGGCGCTCTTGCCAGTATGCAGGACCATGTTGTTCTGAATGCGCCCGCTGCTGCCACCGGTGATACGGATCCCGCTGTTGTTCTTCACCCCGTCGATGCGGTTGTCGGCGATCAGAAAACGGCTGTTGCCAAGGTCGATGGCGTATTGCTGCTGGCCGATGAACTGATTGTTACGAACCAGAGCCTGGCTATGGTTGAGTTCCAGGGCGCTGGCCATCTCCTCGAAGCGGCTGTCTTCAATCTGGATCTGCGCGGGTGGGAGGCTGGCCGACTGTTGTGTGCTCAGAGCACTGCTGACGCCACGCGAGAGGTTGGCGTTGTAGCCGATCTTGATCAGTTCCGAGTTGTCGATCAGCAGTTGGCTGCCAGCCCAGTTCATGATGAAGGGGCGGGTAGGGCGGTCAGTGGCCATGGCACGGCCATCGCTCCAGCTCTGCAGGCGAGAGTTGTTCACGCGCAGCAGGCCTTGATTGATCAGCGCCGTGCCGGAGGGGCTGAACAGGTAGAGCACCTGGTCATCGATCAACAGGGCGGCGTCTTCGGCAATCATCAGCGGGTAGCTGAGCAGGTAGCCATCCTCATGGCGACCCAGCACCTTGGCGTCGTTCAACTGCGCTCGCAGCTGCTCCAGCGTGATGCTGCCACCACGAATGACCACTGCGCGGGGGTGCTGCGCCTGATAGCCGGCGATTGCCCTGAACAGGCCATTGTGTACGAAGGGTTCAAAAGGCCAGCTGCCCGCCTGTGCGGAGTACATGGGCTCGAGGCTGACGCTGCCGCGTCGGGCCGTGCCCTGCAGATCAAGCTGTGGCGGCTGGGTGCGCTGCATGATCTGCGCGCTGCTGTTCTGTTGTTGCTGCTGTTGCCATTGCGGGTCGAGCGTGTGCAGGGCCGCCGGGGCTCCGAGGGCTGCCAGGCTGACGGTACAGGTCATCAGCAGCATTACACGAGATAGAGTCAGTGCCTGTGACATGGCGACATCCTGAGTCAGTTGAACTGGGGATACAGCGGCTTGAGGTCGCCGCCAACCTGGCTGTAGTGATTGATATCCTCACCGTGCTCTTCATACAGGCGCCGGCCCCACTGATGTTGCGGGTAGCGGGTGAGGAAGGGCAGCAGCCAGACCATCTTGTGTGGGCCGACAGCAGACTGACGCTCGGTCAGTTCCGGCAGGGTCCTGGGTTCGAGTACGGCGCGGGCGGCGAAGTTGGCGAGCTCTGCCAGCTTTGTTCGCTCCTGCTCGTTGAGTGGGCGGCCGTTGGACTCCGCCGCTTCGGCCAGCAATACCAGAGGAACCAGGGCGTAGTGGCTGTAGTCGGCGGCAAGCCTGCCCCTGGCGACTTCCAGTGGCAGGTACTGGTAGTCACCGTCGCCCTGGGCGAGTTGGCTGAAGGCCCGGCGCAGAGCCACGTCAGCCCAGGCCAGGCCCTTGTCGTCATCAAGCAGCATGGCGCTGGCGGCCACCGCCCAGGCGGCCCAGTAGTCGTGGTTGTTGAAGTAGATGCCGGTGTCATAGCGACGGGGTCCGTACTCGGCAATCACCTTGGCCGACAGGTCCTGCAACCAGCGCCTCTGTACCTGGCTCAGTTGGTAGCGCTCATCGCTCAGTGCCTGCACCTTGAGCAGGGCAGAGGCGATGGCGGCCAGGGCCCATTTGCGTGAGGCGACACCCGTCTTGCTGGCATCGTCACTGAGCAAGGCCGATTGGCTGGCCCAGGCATCGAGCCATTGGTCCAGGCAGGCCAGGGCAATGTTGGCCTCGCTGGCCTTGCCGGTGCGCTGGAACACCTGGGCAGCCTTGATCAGACCGCCGATATAGCTTTGCACCTGTTTGCGGATGCGCTGGGTGTCGCGGCTTTGCCGTACGACCAGGCGACTTTTGCTGGCGTCGCTCTGGTCGTACTTGCTGTCCAGCTGCAAGTGTCCGGTATAGGCGGGAGGAGGACTCTTGGGGCACTTCTCCTGACGATAGTCACCTACCAGGCTCGCGGCCTTCGTTGACTGCGCTGCCCACACCGACTGCGCCGCGTTGGCGTTCAGCGAGCCAGATAACAGGAGCAGCAGGGCAGCCATGCGCGGGCTTACAGGCATAGTCGGGTCTCGACCTGGAATGGCTGTTCGACGGCCTGGGTGGGTTCGAGCAGTACCGACAGCAGGTTCGCATCGCGAAATTCCGCTGCGCGGCTCAGTTCCAGGTAGTACTGCCCGCCGGTGACGATGGCTTCGCGGCGGAACCACACCTTGTCGCGGGTGCCGTTGTCGTAGTAGGTGATGATGTAAAAGCTCTTGATGTTGGGGTCGCTGATGCGGATGTCGAGCACTGCGTCGCGCCCCTTGAGGTCCTTGCGCTGCTCACCGGCGTTGCTGAGCAGTTCGATACGATCGTTGAGCCCCAGGCTGGGCCGTTCGACATGCCCTTCGAGCAGGCTTTCGCCGGCTTTGCAGCCACCGTTGATGGCCGGAATCAGCTGGCGGTAGGTCAGGTCGCCATCGAGGCGATAGTTGGCCGGCAGCTCCCAGATGATCAGCTTGGGCGCCTTGTCCGGGGAGTAGTTGGGCGATAGCAGGTACTCCAGCAGCGAGCCGTCCTGGCCTGCGCCGGGCATGGCGTAGTTGATCAGATCGGTGCTCAGGTACTGCTTCAGAAAACCATCGAAGTTGAACTGCTTGGTTTCGTCTTCCCGGGCTGCGGAGTTACTGGTACCTACCAGCACGACTTCCGGGTCGGGCTGATCTTCGAACAGCAGGGCGGCATCGTTGTCTTCCGGAACGGTCTGGTAGCCGGGCACGAACTGATAACCGAAGTGGTTGCCACAGATTGCCGCCAGGCCGAGGTTGAGCGTGCCGTCCTTGTAAAGGGTCATGGTTTGTTCGGTGGTGTAGCCCTTGTGCGGCAATTGCGCGTACACCGGGTGCTGGCGAATGGTGTCGGCGGTCACGCGGGCGGTGGCCTCGGCGCCTATCGGGGTCCAGTGGTGGTCGCGGCGGAAGAAGAAGTCCTTCGGCGGCTGCTCCACCAGAGGCATGATGTCCGGAACGATGGCACCGCCGTCACGCATCTGCTGCAGGAAATTGCGCAGGTTGGTACTGGCGCGTACATAGTCGAAGTCATGCATCTGCCCCGGCTGCAGCTGGGCGCGATGCATCAGGCCGCGGGTCGGCTGTACCGCTACCGCGACATGGGTGCCATGGCTGGCGAACGCACGCATCAGGCGGGCGAACTCCGGCTGCATGTTCGGCGGAATGCCGAACTCGTTGGTCAGGTCGACTTCCGAACGGAACAGCCAGCGATCACGCCCTGGCACAATCTGCCTGAGCGACTTCATGTTGCCCTCGGCATATTCCTCGGGCGCACTGAGTTGCGGGCAGATCAGGCATTGCAAATCCGTGCATTCACCGGTTTTTTCGCTCTGTTCTGCAGCGTAGGCGTTGTGTACGCCCGCCGCGATCAGGCTGCCGATGGCCAGTAGAAAATAGTGCTTCATGCTCTTGGAGGTCATCGTCCGCTCACTTGTTTGACCAGCTGTTCAGGATTCATTCGCTGGGGTCGATGCTGTTGGCCAGGGTAATCGCGCGGTAGCCGCTGGCCGCCGGCAGCAGGGCATAGGTGTAGGAGCGGCCTTTTTTCAGGAACATCTCGTCGAAACCGACCAGTTGGTCGTTGTCGGCATAGGCGGCGAAGGCGATCTTCAGCTCATTGACCATACGGCTGCCGGTCTGGTCGCGCGTGATGGTGTCGACCACCACATGCTTGCCATCGGTGGTCTTCAACGCGGCTGGCTTGTCGGTGAGGTTGTAGAAGGCGATCTGGGCCTTGCGTGGTTCGTTGACGAACTGGTCGGCGATCAGCCGCAGCTCGCCGTCGCGGTAGATCACCGTGCTTGCGGTGTTGGCCTTCAGCTCGTGTTCCAGCGCCTGGGCGCCCACGGCGATGCGGTGCTTGCCCGGTGCAACGAAGCGATAACCGCCGAATTGCCCGCTGGTGACCAGCTGGGGTTTGCTCTTGCTGCTCAGGGTGACTTCGATATTGCGCTCGCTGAGGTTCAGCACCCGCACGAACGCCGAGTTGGCCGGCGCCACGGGGTCGTACAGATCGGCGTTGCCGTCCTGGGCTTGGGCGGCAGCGCTGGTGATTGTCAGCAATATCATCAGTGCGCGGGAAATGAAGGCGGGCATACGACGGTACCTCGGTCAGTGGTGGACTGTTTCTGGGTTGGCCAGAGAAGGAATCTGGCGCTGGACGAGCAGGGTGCGCAGGGGGAATTCCCAGATCACGGTCTGCAGCTCGCCACTTTTCGCGGCCGGGCCGGCGAGAAATTCGTTCATCGACTGGAACGGGCCGCGGGCCTCGAGCGCAACGCTTACCAGATCGCGCTGCAGGGCCTCCTTGAGAAAGCCGACGAAGTTCCAGTCATCGATGCGGGTATAGCTGGTGCCTACCAGCGCCAGCGACACGGCCTCTTCGCCGAACAGGCTGTCGCCGAGATCGTCGTGGCTTTGCTGCAGGGTTTCGTAGAGCTGGATATGCACCGGCTCGAAGTAGCTGGGCGCCAGTCTGGGGTCGAACTTGAGGTAGTTGAGCAGATCGCCGGTGACTTCTTTTTCGCTGACCGCCTGGGTCAGATAAGGCGTCTCGCCCTGCAGCTCGGGAAACTGCCTGGCCAGGGTCTGGGCTGCCAGTTCGGCGCCTCTTGGGCTCCAGTGGGTATCGTTACGCAGAAACAGCTGTTCATCGGCCGCAGCGCTCAGGTAGGCGCTACGCAGATCCACGGTGTCGATACCCTGCTGGCGCAGGCGTTCGCTGAACTGCTGGTACAGCCCGGTGATCTGCTCCGAAGGGGCATAGACGGAGTGCGCGGCATAGGTGTCCAGCTTCATCGGCACCGGCAGGACGATCAGCCGCGCGCCCTGTTGCGCCAGTTGCGCGCGTGCCTTGTCGATCAGCGCGATCTGTCGCTCCAGGTTGCTCTCGAGGTCCCTGGGCTGCAGGTACTCCTGATTGGTGAACAGCCAGCCGTCATGTCCCAGTACCACGCCACTGGCGCCTTCGCGAAAGATCAGATGCTGGATGTTGGCCCACAGCTCGACGGACGGGTCGCGTAGGAACAGGCGCTTGTCATAGAACTGCTCGAACCTGCGCACCAGCTTGCCGTCAAGAAACAGCGACATGGCCTGGGTCTGCGTACCGGCAAAGGCGAACACCGTCGGCAGAGAATAGAGAAACATGGCGCTCAGCATCACGCAGAAGAGAATCCCGTTGATCTTGCTGGCCGAGTTCATCACCGGAAACATGGGGGCATCCTCAGAACTGGAAGTACAGGAAGGGTGAGAAGGAGTTCGCGGCCAGACGTGTCAGCGTAAGCAGGAAGCCTACCCACAGCAGCAAGGCACTGAAGCCGCTGACGTGCTGCATGAAGTAGTCGTTCTGGCGGGTGCCGGCGTAATAGCGAATGTTGATGCCGCCGGCGATCACGATCCACAGCAGAGCGATCAGGGTAAAGGTCATGGTCATGGCGGAGGTGCCGAACCAGTAGAGGTCCAGCGAGCCGATGCCATTGAGACCGATCAGCGCCTGGTAGACCTGCAGGGCGTGCGGCAGGTTGCCGGTAAAGAACAACGGCATGCAGGAGGCCAGCACGAACATGCAGCGGGTATTGCGCCAGAAGCTGTAGGGCGTGTTGACCTTGGTGGCGATGCCCAGCTTGCGCTCGATGACCATGGCGATGCCGAAGAACAGCCCCCAGAAGATGAAGGCGAAGCTTGGACCATGCCAGAGCCCCGAGAGCACCATGGTGACGACCAGCCCGACGAGCATGCCGACCAGGCGCTTGCGTACCAGCGGCATGTACACATAGTCGCGCAGGAAGTCGGCCAGGGTCATGTGCCAGCGCTGCCAGAACTCGGTGATGCTCTGCGCGATATAGGGCTGGTTGAAGTTTTCGGCGAAGCGAAAGCCCATCATCATGCCCAGGCCGATGGCCATGTCGCTGTAGCCGGAGAAGTCGAAGTACAGCTGCAGTGCGGAGATCAGCAGGCCGAACCAGGCATCGGCCATCTGCAGTTCACTGCCGCCGCCGATGAACAGGGTGTTCATCGGTGCCAGCGAGTCGGCAATCAGCACTTTCTTGATGAACCCGAGCATGAAGCGGCAGGCGCCGAGGGAGAACAGCTCCAGCGAGTGGGTGCGATTCTTCAACTGCTTGTCGATCAGGCTGTAGCGCAGGATCGGTCCGGCAATCAGCTGCGGGAAGATGGCGATATAGGCAGCGAAGTCGACGAAGCGATTGGTCGGCTCGGCATTGCGTCGATAGATGTCGACGATGTAGCTCAGCGCCTGGAACACATAGAAGGAGATGCCCAGCGGCAGGATGATGTGTTCCAGGGTGAAGGTGTTGATGCCCAGAGGCTCCAGGATCGCGACCAGCACGTCGGCACCGAAGTTGGCGTACTTGAAGTAGCCGAGGGTGGCCAGATTGCCGATCACGCCGACGGTCAGCAGGCGAAAGGCGATCTTCTTCTCGCCGGCATCGACCCGCGCCTTGATGCGCAGGCCGAACCAGTAGTTCCAGTACGAGATGGCGACGAACAGCAGCAGGAAGTCCGGACGCCACCAGGCGTAGAACAGATAGCTGCCGAGCACGATCACGTACGAACGCCAGTGGTCCCTGGCTATGTAGTAACAGAGCAGGAATACGGGCAAGAACAGGAACAGGAAGACGTTGGATGCGAAGATCATGCTAGCGCTGCTCTCGGTCAGTAAGTCAGGGTTATGCCCAGCGTCAGTTGATAATCGTCGCCGATTTCCAGCGCACTGCCGGCCCTGAAGTAGCTCAGGCTGGCCAGGGTGTTGAGCTGTATCCGCTTGCCGTCATACGCCAGCGGGAACATGCGCCAGTAGTGGTTGATGTCCAGCACCTGGCCCAGGTGGGCCGAGCCGGTATCGCGAACCACGCCTTCGGTGGTGGTGCGCAGGGGCAGTTGTGCTGTGCGATTGCGCAGGCGCAGGTCGCTGACACGCAGATCCAGCGCGGTGCGATCGGTGGGCTGGGTTTCCAGCACGATGCCGTAGAAGGCCAGGTTACTCAGGTTGACGCTGACCAGGTTGCTGACCAGGCGGCTGCTGTAGCTCAGCGGATCGTTGCGCCGGTCGGACTGGATACGGTTGAGCGTGAAGCCGTCGCTTCCGCTGTCGTCCGGTCGATCGGTAAGGCCGGCGCTGATGCCCACGCGCGGTGTCCATGGCAGCGTTTCGAAGCGCTTGCCGACATCCGCCACCACGGCCCAGCCGGTCTTGTCGCCGCTGTCGCGCAGGCCGTTGCGCTGGGTGGTTTCCATCCTGCCGTCGAGGGCGGCGACTTCCAGGTGGTAGTCGCTGATCAGTGACGTCAGCTGACGGGTGTCTCCGTGCAGGAACACGCCATAACGCAGGCCATCGAAGTCCTGGCGGTCATCGGGCGAGCTGCCCGAGTAGTCGTCCTCATGCAGCAGGCGTACGCCAACCCAGTGGTCGGCATGCCAGCGCCAGGCGTACTCGCCCATCAGGTAACGAATCTTCCTGTCACGCGGGTCGAGGCGGTTGTCGTCGGAGTTGTAGTAATAGAATTTTTCGGCGACGGCGACGAAGCCGCTGGCGAAGCTGTCGTTGTAGTCCAGACGCAAGGCTTCGATGCTGTCGTCCCACCAGATGCCGAAACGATCACTGAAGCGCTGGCGACCGAAAGTCAGGGAAAAGCGCGGGTCGTCGCCCAGCAGGTTGCGCCGTACATAGAACTCGCGCGCTTCGCTGTAGGCATGGCGGCGCCTCGACAGGCTCTCGTCGTTACCCTCGTCGTTCTGCAGGGCATTCGGGTCGGTGTCGTAGTTGAGCCACAGACGACCGAAGGCTTCCCACTTCGCCCAGCGTTGTTCGGGGGAGTACCAGCGATAGGACGGTTCGTAGCGCAAGCTGAAGAAGCTGCGACGATCTTCGCCCAGGCGCGTTTCGTCCGGTCCGTAGCCAGTACGCAGAAACAGCTTGTGGGTCAGCAGGGAGGTGACCGGTTCCAGCTCGGGTGAGGCGATGCTGGTGTCTTCTGCATGCAGCAGACCGAGCGGCAGGCAGGCGAGCAGCAGGGCTGCGCGGCTAAGGGAGTTGGAAGCGCTCACAGTGTGGAATCCTCGATAAGACGGTTGCCTTCGGCGGCGGCGATATCGCGCTGTTCAGGCGTGAGCCGGGAGCTGAGTGAGTGCATCAGATTGGTTGCGCGCTGGTCTCCCAGCTCGTGGGCGGCGTAGGCGAAGGAATAGGCCTTGCCGTTATCGCGGCAGATGGCGCGGCCGTAGGTATAAAGTCGGGCGATGCGCAGCAGGGCGTTTACCGAACCGCGGCGGGCCTCTGCCATGTACAGCTCCAGGGCGCGGTCCTGATCGGCTTCGTCCAGTGCGCCCAGGCTGTAAAGGTCGCCTTCAAGCAGCTGTGCTTCGGGGTACTGCTCGGCCTGCAGTTCGCTGATCAGGCGTTGGCTCAGCTGCGGGTCGAGGGTGCGCCACATGACCATGTGCAGGCTGGCGCGCAGTGCCTTGATGCGCTGCGGGGTGATCGGGTTCTCGCGTTCGGCCATGCTCAGGGTCAGATTCTCACCCTGCCGTTGTTCCAGGCGCTGGATCAGCGCCAGTACCGGCTCGGGGCTGTAGCGATCCGGCGCGGTCATGAGGAAGCTGGCCTTGCTCAGCATCGCCGGACCGAAATCGCGGTCTATGGCGTTGTCCAGCCACTGCAGCACCTCGCGGTCGAGCTGTTCGACCAGGCTGGCATGGGCCTTCGCCTTGAGTTCACGCGCCTGTTTTTCTTCATCGGTCTGGGCGCGGGTTGTCGGGCGATTGTTGTTGAAGGTACTGATCTCGATGTTGCGGATGCTCATGACCTGCTGGGCGATGCGGTGCACCAGGTCGACCGGCAGAGCGCTCATGCGTGGCGCCAGGCGCTCGGCGAAGGCGCGAAACAGGACGTTGCGCTCTTCGCCAAGAAACTCGTAATAGCGCTGTACGGCACGCGGGTCGCTTTCCACGGCCAGCTGGAACCACTTCTCGGCTTCGCTTCTTTCGCCGTAGCGAGCTGCCGCCACCGCTCTGTACAGCGGCGCGTGGCAGTAGATCAGGCAGGCGCGGTCATAAAGCTCGATCAGGCGGGTGACCTCGCTCTGTGTGAACAGCTCGGGGTAGACCAGAAACACTTCCAGGCGTGTGTCGACAGCGACGAAATCTCGCCCGGGCGTGAAACGGTCAAGTGCCTGGTGCATGTAGGCGCGGTTGGCTTCACGCCAGCGCGGCTTGCCGTCGACCAGGCGGGCCAGGGCTGTCAGCGCGCCGATGTCCCCGCGGCCATCGGCAAACGCCTGCCTGAACAGGTCGATGGCTCGCGTGGTATTCGCCGGGCTGCGGCTGGCCAGTACCTCGCCGAGCAGGCGTGTGGCGCCCAGGTCGCCACGCGCCGCCAGATGGCGCAGGTCTTCTTCGACCTCCGCCTGGCTGTCCTGAAACAGCGCATAACGGACCTGTTCGAGGCTGCGTGCCGCGTGAGCCGAGCTGGCGAGTGCCAGCGTCAGGGCGGTTGTGCAAAGAAGATATCTGACCGGCATGGCGACCTCAGAACGTCCAGCGCAGTGGCAGGCCGAGTTTGAAGTCGACGGCAGTGGGCAGCTGATAGGCGCTGCGCGGCAATTCCTGCTCAGGCTTGATGGTCAGCTCGACCATCTGACGCTGATCGTCCACGCGGCTGCCCACGATCTCGCCGGTGTAGATTTCGTCGCTGCCCAGTACGCGCATCTCGACTGCACGCACGCGCTCGATCTTGTCCATGCGCTCGAACGGCACACTGGCCTTGACGTGCAGCGGCTTGTCCTGCGGCAGCAGATGCATCAGCTGCTCCTGCTTGTAGGCAAAACCGTCCATACGGGGGCGCGGGAAGTACAGGCTGCAGTTGCACGGGCTGGCGATCACCGTTTCCACGGTCACGCGGCCGAGCAGGGCGGCCGCATCCTGCTCGGAGAGGCTCGCCAGGGCGGCGATGTCGGACGGACTGGTGAGGCTGCTGGCCAGTTGCGTGGAAACGCTGGCCAGTGGCTGGCCGGTACTGACGCTGGTCTGTCCGGGCGCTATCAGGTACTTGAGGTTGCCGTTTTCCGGCATGCTCAGTACGTAGGCCTCGGCGCTGACCACTGCCTGCGCGGCGGGCAGGTGGAAGAACAGCAGGTAACTCTTGTAGACGATCAGGCTCAGTGCCGCCAGGCCGGCGCCGAGAAACAGCAGCGAGCCCAGCGCCGCCTTCAGGCGTTCCGTGGGCGTGCGCGAGCTGGCCTGTTTGGTCTTGCGCTCCTTGATGTAGTTCTCACGCTGCATCACGTTGAACAGGCCGTTGATGTCGGCGATGTCGCCGGACATGTAGGCCGAGATGATGTAGCGCAGGATGTCGCGCTTCTGCCGATCCAGTTCGACGAACTCGGCACCTACTTCATGGCCGCGTTGGGAGACGATCTTCAGTTTGGTGTCGATGTTCAGATCGATCGCATTGAGCTTAAGCTTGATCGAGCCGTGGAGCAGGCTGCCGAGTGTCAGCGGCTGCTCGAGGCTCAGGCCGATGCCGCCCAGGGAAATGTCCAGGATCTCGCATTCCACACCCTTGAGGCCGTGGCCATTGAGGGCTATGCGGGCAGGAATCTTGGCGCGGACGAACTGGCGCTCATCGATTGCTTCGTGAACAACATTTACAGGTAAGACAGTGGTGCTAGTCATAGCATTCGCGCCTTTACTTAAGGTTGCGTGAGTTCTAGCAGGACCGAAATGACCCCGAAGAAGATGGCAATGGAGGACAACAACATCGTCTTCGACGTCCATCGATTAAGGGCCGCATCGAAACTGACGCTGCCGTTGCTGAGCGTGGTCTTTTGCCGGGTCCAGCTTTGCTGATCCATGTGGAACATGGTGTAAACCTTCATCACCGAGCCGACGATCTGGTTGTAATACAGAACGAAGGGGTACATCGGATGTACCGGGTGCTTGGTGAAGAAGAACAACAGCGTTACCAGGGTGCGCGACAGCAACACCCAGAACAGGTACAGCAGCAGGTACTGGATACCGAACAGCAGGCCGGCCACTACCGAGGCGCTCAGGCCCATCAGGCAGGTCCACATCGATACGCGCTGGTCGTACAGCACGTACATGGTGAACAGGCCCAGACGGTCGAGACCCAGTAGGCGGGTGGCACGGAAGTTCTGCCGCAGCGAGTTGCCATACCAGCGGTACATCAGTTGCCGGGTTGCGCGCAGGAAGCTGTTGTCTGGTGGATGCTCCACCGTCAGGGTATGGCTGTCGGGCACATAGAAGGTGTCCCAGCCTGCGCGCATCAGGCTGAACCAGGAGGACTTGTCGTCGCCGGTGAGGAACTGGAAGCGTCCCAGGCGCCAGTGATCGAGGAAGTCGGCTTCCACGTCCTTGATGAATTCCGGGTTGGTCATCACGCTGGCGCGGAAGAACGACAGGCGACCGGTCATGGTCAGCACCCGCTTGCTGAGTGCCATCGAGCACATGTTGATGTGCCGCTGGACAAAGCGCATGGTGTGCCATTCCTGCATCAGCTTGCTGCCTTCCACCTCGCAGAACTCGTTGGTGGTGATGCCACCGACGGTGGGCAGATAGGCGAACATGCTGACGGCGCGCTCGACGCAGCCGGGCAGCATCATGGTGTCGCCATCGACCACGCCGACCACCGAGTTCTCCAGCGGCATCTGCCGGGAGAGGGCACGGAAGGCATGGGCCAGTCCATCACGCTTACCAGTGCCGCGGGCACGCACGATGATCAGCTTGATGTCGTCCCGATCGCGCACTTCCTGGCGCATGATGTCCTTGATGAAGTTCTCGTCGCCCTTCTCCACGATCGAGGCGATGACGGTGCAGGGCACAGGCATTCGCTGCACTTCCTGAAATACCGACTGATACACCTTGAAGGTGGTGTGAGTCGGGATGCGGAAGCTGGTTACCACCATGAACATATGGTCGGGCAGCGCTGCGGTCCCCATGCGTTCGACGGCCTTGCGCATCCGCGGGAAGCGCCAGTGCAGGAAGTACATCCCGCGCAGGTAGTGAGTGGCCGCATTGCCGTAACGCCACATACCCAGGGCGCCGATCAGGAAAATGAACTTCTGGTGCGACGGGTCGAGATAGCTCGGGTCGACCATTTCCGAGCCAAGCGCGATCAGGGCGATCAGGCATAGCCAACCGCACAGCTTGCCGAAACCGGGCGAGGTCTTGAGCCAATTGAATAACCTGGGCATGTGACGTGCTTCCTCCAGTGAAGCCGTATACGAACGTCAGAGGTTGTTACATCGGGAGTCGCTAGATGACTGTGGCGTCGGTGCGCCCGTAGACATCCTCGAAGCGCTCGATGTCGTCCTCTCCCAGATAGCTCCCGGACTGGACTTCGATGATTTCCAGGGGGATCTTGCCGGGGTTGGCCAGACGGTGAACGGCGGCGATGGGGATGTAGGTCGACTGGTTTTCCCAGAGCAGGAAAGTCTTGTCGTCACAGGTCACCCGCGCAGTACCGGAAACCACGATCCAGTGTTCGGCACGGTGGTGATGCTTTTGCAGCGACAGGCTGGCGCCCGGCTTGACCACGATGCGTTTGACCTGAAAGCGATTGCCGCTGTCGATGGAGTCGTAGCTGCCCCAGGGGCGATAGACCTGACAGTGGTTCTGCGCTTCGGAGCGCCCGTCGCCGGCGAGGGTGTTGACCAGATGCTTGACGTCCTGCACCCGATCCTTGTGGGCGACCATCACCGCATCCTTGGTTTCCACCACGACCACGTCCTTGAGACCGACCAGGGTCACCAGCTTGTTCTGGCTGTGGGCCAGGCAGTCCTGACTGTCGTGGATCACCACGTCGCCGGAGCGGCAGTTGCCGTTGTCGTCCTTCTCCTGAACGTCCCACAGCGCGGACCAGGAGCCGACGTCGTTCCAGCCGGCTTCGAGTGGCACCACACAGGCGCGGTCGGTCTTTTCCATCACGGCGTAGTCGATGGAATTGTCCGGGCAGCACTCGAAGGCGCTGGGGTCGATACGGATGAACTGCATGTCGCTCTTGCTGCGGCTGAGCGCCAGTTGGCAGGTGTCGTAGATGTCCGGGTCATGACGCTGCAGCTCTTCCAGGTAACGGCTGCTGCGGAACAGGAACATGCCGCTGTTCCAGACGTAGTCACCTTGCGCGACGAACGCTTTGGCGGTGGCCAGATCGGGTTTCTCGACGAACCTCTCCACCGAAACAACGCCATCAGGCAACCCGGCACGTGTGCCGGTCCTGATGTAGCCGTAACCGGTTTCGGCCCGCTCGGCGGGAATGCCGAACAGGACCATTTCGCCCTGTTCCGCTGCCTTGCGTGCCTTGCTCAGTGCGCTGTGGAACGCCGGCAGGTCTTCGATCACGTGATCAGCCGGCAGCACCAGAAGCAGCTCGTCACGCCCGGCGGCGAGCAGGTGCATGGCGGCGATGGCCACGGCCGGCGCGGTATTGCGGCCGAACGGCTCCAGCAGAATGGTCTGCGCCTCGCTGCCGATGGCGGCGAGTTGCTCGCTGACGATGAAGCGGTGCTCCTCGTTGCAGACCACGATGGGCTTGCTGATGCCCTCGATAGCCAGGCGGCCGAGCGTCTGCTGAAACAGCGTTTCGTTGCCGGTGAGGGCGAGGAACTGCTTTGGATACAGCTTGCGCGAGAGCGGCCAGAGTCTGGAGCCGCTGCCGCCGGACAAAATCAGAGGAATCATGCTGTCACTCCTTGTAAACATCGATTCGGATCGTATGGGCAGTGAACTGGCGACACGCCGTGACCAATCAAGCGGCACTCGACCGGTGCCGCCTCTGTTTTTGTTAGCTGTCTGCTACCAGCAGATACCTTCGCGATTGGCCTGGGTGGGATGGGCCATGAACCCAACCAGGTCGAGGATCTGTTTGTCGTTGCCAACGCTCTCCATGACCTCGGCAAAGCGTTTCTCGCCGTTGCCGATGATCAGTACGTCAGATTGCGCGACCACCTCGTCGAGGTCCTTGCACAGCAGAGAGGAAACGTGGGGAATCTTCGACTCGATGTATTCCTTGTTGGCACCGAAAACACGAGCGTACTCGACGTTGCTGTCGAAAATGCGCAGCTCGTAGCCTTTGCCGATCAGCATTTCGGCCAGTTCAACCAGCGGGCTTTCACGCAGGTCGTCGGTGCCGGCCTTGAAACTCAGGCCCAGCAGGCCGATGCGACGCTTGTCATAGCCCTGGATGATGTCGAAGGCTTTTTTCACCTGGTTTGCATTGCTGCGCATCAGCGAGCTGATCAGGGGCGCCTCGACGTCGAGGCTGCCGGCGCGGTAGGAGAGGGCGCGCACGTCCTTTGGCAGGCACGAACCGCCGAAGGCGAAGCCGGGCTTCATGTAGTACTTGGACAGGTTCAGCTTGTTGTCCTGGCAGACCACATCCATCACTTCGCGACCGTCGACGCCGACGGCCTTGGCGATATTGCCGATCTCGTTGGCGAAGGTGACCTTGGCCGCATGCCAGACGTTGCAGGTGTACTTGATCATCTCCGCTACTTCGATGGACTTGCGGATGATCGGCGCGTCCAGTTCGCTGTACAACTCCTGCAGCAGGTCGCCGGACTGCTCGTCCAGTTCACCGATCACGGTCATGGCCGGGAAGTCGTAATCCTTGATTGCCGTACTTTCACGCAGAAACTCCGGGTTGGTCGCCACGCCGAAATCGACACCGGCCTTCTTGCCCGAGGCCGCTTCGATCAGCGGGATAACCACATTCTTCACCGTGCCTGGCAGAACGGTACTGCGCACGACTACGGTGTGGCGCTCCTGCTTGTCGCGCAGGGCGGTACCGATCTGCTTGCATACCGACTCCATGTAACCGAGGTCGAGGTCGCCATTGCGCTTGCTGGGCGTGCCCACGGCAATGAAGGACAGATCGCTGGCCAGGACTGCAGCCGCTACATCGGTTGTGCCACGCAGCCGGCCGGATTCGACGCCGGCTGCGAGCAGTTCGGCGAGACCGGGTTCGACGATGGGGGATTTACCCTGGTTGATCAGGTCGATTTTGGTTTGCGATACATCGACCCCAATGACCTCGTGGCCACGAGCCGACAAGCAACCGGCACAAACGGCACCGACATAACCCAATCCAAAGATGGTGATTCTCATAGGTCCCTCTTTTATATAGTTGAGCTGGTCGTTTGGGAGCCGACCAATATCCGTGTTCATTAAGTACGCCGCTGTTATTGCATAATGCTTACTGCAATCCGGGGCTGTTACTTGAAGTGGCGCGGATACTAAGTTGGCTTTTTTGGCTTTTCAAGCAAAACGTGAACCAAAAGTTATTGTTTCTATAGCCAAACTTTTCTTAGTTTTTTTATCAATAAAATCAAATAGTTATAGTTTGATATTTTTTAGGCGCCAAAAAATAGTTGTCATTTTAAGTGTTATTTTTATGGCGCCATAAAAACATTACTCAGCGTGCCTAGTTGTGTTGCACGTGGATGAGATTTTGCTCGGAAGTTGTGCATCGAAGCCGTCGCGGAATCTGCATGGCACCGAGACTGATGGCGACAACTTGCTGCCGCTGTAATGAGGGTGCGTTCTCGCGAGGCTTCGTCGGAAGGGGCGGGGCGCTGCTCAAGTCTGTGAGTCATGCCGCGTAATTGAGGCTTGGCACAATGCCATTGCCTGGACTACTCTCCGGTCACCGGGCTAACGAAGTGGCCAACAGGCAGGACGCCGACCCCATACACTTCGTTAGCTCGGTATCCCGATTGCTCTCTGCGCGCCGTCCGCGCAGGGAAAACGACAAAGCCCTCTCTCGAGGGCTTTGTCGTTTCTGACGGTGGGCAGAGGCTTCAGCAAAGGCGTCCTTGCCGGTTTCTTTCTTCCGGCCCTTTCGGCTGCCTGCTCGCGCCTACTGCGGGTGTTGCACAGGTGCTTTGTCGGGCTTGGCGGCGATCAGGTGCTCGGGCAGGTCGAGCAGATCGGTATCGTAGGTTTCCAGTGGCGGCGGGCGGCGTTCGAAGCGCGCGCCCAGTACCAGCATGCAGGGTGTCAGCAGCAGGGTCAGCACCGTGGCGAAGGCCAGGCCGCCGGCGATGGCGCTGGACAGCTGGGTCCACCACTGGGTCGAGGGCGCGCCGAAGCCGAGGCTCGGTGTCACCAGGTCGACGTTGATGCTGAGCACCATCGGCATCAGGCCGAGGATGGTGGTCACCGCCGTCAGCAGTACCGGACGCAGGCGTAGGCTGCCGGTCTCCAGCGCCGCTTCGTACGACTCAAGGCCCTGGCGGCGCAGCTGGTTGTAGGTGTCGATCAGGATGATGTTGTTGTTCACCACGATGCCGGCCAGGGCGATCAGGCCCATGCCGACCATGACGATGCCGAACGACTGGCCGTTGATCAGCAGGCCCATCAATACCCCGGCAGTGGAGAGGACGATGGCCGATAGCACCAGCGCCGCCTGGTAGAGGCTGTTGAACTGGGTCACCAGGATGATCGCCATGAGGAAGATGGCGACGACGAAGGCGGTCATCAGGAAGGTGGCCGCTTCGCGCTGGTCGGCGTCTTCGCCGGCGAATTTCACCTTGACCTCGGCCGGCACCTCGCCGAGCGCTTCGCGCAGGGCCTTGAGGCGTTCGTCCAGGCGCGCGCCTTCGGCCAGGTCGGCTTGCAGGGTGATGGTGCGATCGCCGTCGACGCGGGGCAGGGTGCCGACCTTGGGCGCCGGCTGCAGGTCGACGAAGTTGCTCAGCGGCACCTGGCCGACCGGGGTGTTGAGGGTGAGGCGGCCGAGCTGGTCGAGCGAGCGCCAGTTGCCGGGCAGGCGTACGCGGATGTCGACTTCGTCGGTGGCGTCTTCGGGGCGGTAGGTGGCCAGTTTCAGGCCGTTGGTGATCATCTGCACCGCGTTGCCGACGCTGAGCACATCCGCGCCGAAGCGGGCGGCCGCTTCGCGATCCACCTTGATCCGCCATTCGATGCCGGGCAGGGCGCGGTCGTCCTCGATGTCGGCGAAGCCGCCGAGCCTGTGCATTTCATCGCGAATGCGTTCGACCCACTGTTCGCTCTGCGCCGGGTCCAGCGAGCTGATCTGTAGCTTCACCGGTTTGCCGTCGGTGGGACCCTGTTCCTGTTTGCGAAATTCCAGCACCACGCCGGGGATGCTGGCGGTGCGCCGGCTCATCTCGGCGAGGATTTCCCTGGCCGGGCGCCGCTGATGCCAGTCGACGAACTGGAACTGCAGGGTGCCGATCACGTCGGCGCCGAGCTGGCCTTCCGGCTGCGCCAGGGAGCGTGCATACAGCGCCTTGACCTCACGCATGCCCAGTACCTGCTTCTCGACCTGCTTGAGCAGGGCGTCTTTCTCCTGCACCGACAGGTCGCCGCGTGCGCGCAGCCAGATCTGTGCGCTTTCCGGCTCGACGTCGGGAAAGAATTCCACGCCATGGTTGAAGCGCCCGTAGCCGACGTAGATCAGGGCGATCAGCGCGAGCATGCCGAGCAGGGTCAGGCCTGGGCGCTTGAGCAGCGTTTCCAGCAGCTTGCGGTAGGCGTTGCCGACGGCGCTGGTGGGCGCGGCTTGTGGCCGCGCCTGGCCGCCGCTGACGGCGCCGAGCACCGGCAGAAACACCAGGGCCATGGCCAGGGAAGCCAGCAGGCAGACGATCACGGTGGCCGGCAGGTACTTCATGAACTGGCCGACCACGCCGGGCCAGAACAGCAGCGGCAGGAACACCACCAGGGTGGTGGCGGTGGAGGCGATCACCGGCCAGGCCATCCGTGTCGCGGCATTGGCCCAGGCCTGGCGTGGCGTCTGGCCCTGCTGCAGGTAACGGTCGGCCAGTTCGGAAACGACGATGGCGCCGTCGACCAGCATGCCGGCCACCAGAATCAGGCTGAACAATACGACGATGTTGAGGGTGAAACCGAGCATCCAGATCAGCAGGATGCCGCTGAGGAACGCACCGGGAATGGTCAGGCCGACCAGCAGTGCCGAGCGCATGCCCATGCTCGCCACCACCAGGATCAGCACCAGGACGATGGCGGTCAGCACGTTGTTCAGCAGGTCGCCGAGCATGTTCTGCACTTCCTGCGACTGGTCCATGATGTAGCTGACTTCCACGCCTGGCGGCAGCAGGGGTTTGGCCTGCTCCATCAGCGCCTTGACCTGGTCGATGGTCTCGATGATGTTGGCGCCGCTGCGCTTGGCCACTTCCAGCACGATGGCCGGCTGACCGTTGATGCGGGCGAAGCCGGTCGGGTCCTTGAAGGTGCGGCGGATGGTGGCGACGTCGGCGAAGGTGACCACGCTGCCCGCCACCACCTTGATCGGCATGCGCATGACGTCTTCGAGGTCCTCGATGACGCCTGGCACCTTCATGCTCATGCGCCCGGCGCCGGTATCCAGGCTGCCGGCAGCGACCAGGCGGTTGTTGCGGCTGACCAGGTTGAACAGCTCGTTGTAGTCGATGCCGTAGCTGTCCAGCACCTGCGGGTCGACGACGATTTCCAGCAGGTCCTCGCGGTCGCCGCCGATGGTCACCGACAGCACCTCGGCGATGCCTTCGAGGTTCTCCTTCAGGCGCCGGGCGATGTACACCAGCTCGGTCTCGGCGATCGGCCCGGACAGCCCCACCGACAACACCGGGAACAGCGCCACGTTGACTTCGCTCACGGTCGGCTCGTCAGCCTCGGCAGGCAGTTTGCTGCGGGCGGTGTCGACCTTCTCGCGCACGTCGGCCAGCGCCACCTTGGCGTCGAAGCCGGCGTCGAATTCCAGGGTCACCGAGGCGTGGCCTTCGCTGGACACCGAGCGCATTTCCTTGACGCCCTCCAGGCTGCGCAACTCCTGCTCCAGGGGGCGCACCAGCAGGCGCTCGCCGTCTTCCGGGCTGATGCCTTCGAGGGTCACCGAGACGTAGATGATCGGGATGGTGACGTCGGGGTTGGACTCCTTGGGCATGGCGACGTAGGCCACCAGCCCGCCACAGAGCAGGAACAGCAGGATCAGCAGGGTGGTGCGGCTGCGGTCGAGCGCGGCGGCGATCAGTGTGTGCATTTCAACTGCCCTCGGCCGCGAGTTGCGTCGCCACCTGCTGGCCGGGCTGGACGAAGCCCTGGCCGAGGGTGATCAGCGCCACCTTCGGCGGCAGCCCGCTGACCCAGGCGCCCTGGTTGTCGACGCTGATCAGCTCGACTGGCGTGAACTCCACGCGCTGCGCGTCGTTGACCCACTTGACGCCATGGCGGCCGCTTTCGTCCAGGCTGAGCAGGGCAGGGGACAGACGATGGGCCATGGCCTCGCCGGTCTGGATATGCAGCGTCGCGCTGGCGCCGGCCAGGCGCAGGCCGTCCGGGTTGTCCACCTTGACCTCGATGCGGAAGCTGCGCGAGCCGGGGTCGGCCGCCGCGGCGATGAAGTGCAGCTCGCCTTGCAGCGTGCGGCCGTCGAGCAGCTCCACCCTTACCGGCTGGCCCAGCTCGAGCTGGGTGACCTGCTGCTGGGCGATCTGCGCGCTGACCTTGAGGCGGTCGATATCCACCAGGGTCAGCAGGCTCTGGCCGGGCTGGACGAAGTCGCCCAGTTCGACCATGCGCTGGTCGTAGATGCCGGCGAACGGCGCCTCGATCCTGGTGTTGCGCTGCTGCAGGCGGGCGCTGTCGAGCTCGGCGCGGGCCTTGGCCAGCTCGCTTTCCAGGCGCATCAGTTCGTTGGCCGAGACCAGGCTGCGCTCGCGCAGGCGTTTGGCTGCAGTGACATCGCTTTGCCGTTGCCGGACATCGGCCTCGCTGCGTGCGACCTGGGCCGGGCGGTCATCCGGCGAGAGGCTGAGCAGCAGCTGATCGGCGGTGACGCGGTTGCCCTTGTCCTGATCCAGATTCTGTACGCTGCCGCTGACCTGGGCGCGTAGCTCCACCCGGCGCCAGGCCTCGATCTGTCCCTGCACGACATGCTGGCGCTGCATGGGCTGGGCTTCCAGCCATGTCACTTCCACCCGAGCCAGTTCGGTACTGGTGACCGGTTTGTCGGGCTCGGCCTGCACCTCGTCGCGAGCGACGAAGCGGTCTCCGCTGAGCAGCCATAGCAGCAGCACGATGGCGATGACGACGGCGATGATCCAGGGACGTTTGCTGAGTTGCGCGAACATGGCGATGGCTTACTCGTGGTTGGCGGGCGCTGCCAGCAGCGCGGTGGCCTGGCCCTGCAGGCCGGCGATGATGAAGTCGGTGACGCGGTCGAAGTACGCGTCCAGCTCGATGTACTCGGCCCAGTGGGCGAAACCGCCGGAAGCGATGCGCGTCATGACGCCGTTGACGCAGGCCTCCACGCCCCACAGCAGATGCTGGCAGTGCCGAGCGGAGAGCTTCAGGTCGCGAAAGCTGCCCTGCAGAAGATCGCTGAACAGACTCATGTACAGACCTTCCAGCTCGATGAACTGCTCGCGGTATTGAGGTTCCAGGCGCTCCTGAAAGGCGGGACGGTCACACAGCAGGCAAAGTTGCGCCTGCAGCGGGTCGGCCTGCAGCAGTTCGAAGGAGCGGCGAATCACTCGGCGCATGGCCTCTTGCGCGGGCGCGCTGCGGGCGATTTCCTGCAGCTCGGCCAGATGCCGGCGTGAGCAGTCCAGCACCAGACGCGCATAGAGCGCTTCCTTGCTGGTGAAGTGTTTGTACACCGTGCCCTTGCCGATACCCGCATGACGCGCCACCTCGGCAATGGTGACGCGATCCCAGGATTGATTCTGGAATAGCTGGCGTGCGGCTTCGAGCAGGGCGCTTTCGCGTTGCTGAAAGAGTTGATCCTGATAGCGCATGGGCTTTCCATGAAATGTTGTGACCGGTGGTCATGCTATGACCGTCGGTCACAGTGCGGCAAGTCGGGAGTTGTAACAAGGCAATTGCGGGGTGCCTCGTTAGCAGCTGCTGGCGATAGCTGCAGATGGCGGGATGTGGATGAGGAGGCCCGTGCTCGGGGCAAGTATGCGACAGCCGATGACCGTCCTGGCTGTCGGCTGCCGATGAACGGCGCTTAGCGCGCCACGCTGACGCCTTCGAGGCTGGCGAAGGAGGTGTCCTTGGCGGTCAGCAGAAAGTCGCGCATGAAGGGAGCATCGAGCATGTCGCTGCGGATTGCCGCGTATAGCGTGCAGTACAGGCCTTTCTCGCCCAGGCGTTTGGCGCTGACGTAGCCGCGCGAGCTGTATTCGTGCAGCGCCCAGTTGGGCAGGCAGCAGACGCCGCGACCGCTGGCGACCAGCTGCATCATCATCACCGTCAGCTCGGAGGTACGTATCTGCGCCGGCTCGACGTCGGCCGGTTCGAGGAAGCGGGTGAATATGTCCAGGCGATCTCGCTCGACGGGGTAGGTGATCAGGGTTTCTGTGGCCAGGTCTTCGGGCTGGATAGATGTCCTGGTGGCCAGACGATGCTGATTGGCGACCGCC
This sequence comes from Pseudomonas sp. Z8(2022), assembly GCF_025837155.1. Classification (NCBI taxonomy): domain Bacteria; kingdom Pseudomonadati; phylum Pseudomonadota; class Gammaproteobacteria; order Pseudomonadales; family Pseudomonadaceae; genus Pseudomonas; species Pseudomonas sp. Z8(2022). The sequence continues at coordinate 1,630,606 of NZ_CP107549.1, forward strand.
AGCTGGGCCTCATAGGTGAACAGCGGCACGTAGGTGATGCCTGCCAGTTCGACGGGGTCTGAAGTCACTACCAAATCCAGATCGCCACGAGCCAGAGCCGGCAGCGGAGCGAAGGAAAAACCCGACGCCAGGTCCAGCTCCACTTCCGGCCAGGCGTCACGGAACTGGTCGATGGTGGGCATCAGCCACTGGAAGCAGCTGTGACACTCGATGGCCATGTGCAGGCGGCCGGCTGTGCCGCCGGCCAGGCGCGCCAGGTCGCGTTCGGCACCGCGCAGCAGAGGCAGGGCGGCATCGGCCAGTTGTAGCAGGCGCAGGCCGGCGCTGGTGAAGCGCACTGGCTTGGTCTTGCGCACGAACAGCTGCAGGCCGAGGCGCTCCTCCAGCTCCTTGAACTGGTGCGAAAGGGCCGATTGGGTCAGATGCAGGCGTTCGGCTGCCTCGACCAGGCTGTCGGTTTCGCGCAGGGCATGCAGGGTTTTCAGGTGGCGTAGCTCGAGCATGGCGGGTCTCTGCGAAGGATTCACTCATCCGTTTTCGGAGCTGGATGAAAATTCTTCATACAGCCTACATGAGTAAATCTGTAGATCAAGACGAAAATCTTGAGTTTGTCTCACGCTCGTCCGATCCCGAGAATGGCGCCATCTCGATTGATTGTGGAGCGTTAAGTCATGGCCCTGTCCCATTCCCTCGGTTTCCCGCGCATCGGTCGCGACCGTGAACTGAAAAAAGCCCTTGAGGCGCACTGGCAAGGCGAGCTGGATGTAGCCGGCCTGCGTGCGGTCGGCCAACGGCTGCGTGCCGAGCACTGGCAACTGCAGAAGGAGGCCGGTATCGACCTGCTGCCGGTGGGCGATTTCGCCTGGTACGATCAGGTGCTCGGCCATTCGCTGACCTTGGGCGTGATTCCCGATCGCTTCCGGCCGGCAGCGGGCAAGCCTACGCTGGAAACGTTGTTCGCCATGGCCCGCGGCGTCAAAGAAAGCTGTTGCGGCGGCACTCATGCGCAGGAGCTGACCAAGTGGTTCGACACCAACTACCACTACCTGGTACCGGAATTCAGCATCGACCAGCAGTTCGCCCTGAGCTGGGAGCAGTTGTTCGAGGAGGTAGACGAGGCGCATGCCCTGGGCCATCAGGTCAAACCGGTGCTGATCGGCCCGCTGACCTATTTATGGCTGGGCAAGGCCAAAGGCGCTGATTTCGACAGGCTGGACCTGCTCGAGCGGCTGTTGCCGGTGTATGGCGAGATTCTCCAGCGCCTGGCCGCACAAGGTGTGGAGTGGGTGCAGATCGACGAGCCGATTCTGGTGCTGGATCTGCCGCAGGACTGGAAGAATGCCTTCGAGCGCGCCTACAACCTGATCCAGCGCGAACCCTGCAAGAAGTTGATCGCCACCTATTTCGGCGGTCTGGAGGACAACCTCGGCCTGGCCGCCAACCTGCCGGTGGACGGCCTGCATATCGATCTGGTGCGAGCCCCGGAGCAGTACCCGACCATTCTCGATCGTCTGCCTGCCTACAAGGTGTTGTCGCTGGGCGTGGTAAACGGCCGCAATGTCTGGCGCTGCGATCTGGACAAGGCCCTGGAGGTGCTGCGTCACGCTCACGAACGGTTGGGCGAGCGGCTCTGGGTGGCACCGTCCTGTTCGCTGCTGCATAGCCCGGTCGACCTAGCGCGTGAAGATCGGCTCGATGCCGAACTGCAGAGCTGGCTCGCCTTCGCCGTACAGAAATGCGAGGAGGTGGCGGTGCTCGGCAAGGCGCTGCAGGCGCCGGAAGACGCGGCTGTGCAAGCGGCGCTGGAAGCGAGCCGTGCGGTACAGGCCGCACGTGCGGCCTCGACGCGCATTCACAAGCCAGAGGTGCAGGCGCGTCTGGCGGCGATTCGCCCGCGTCATGCGCAGCGTCAGTCAGCATTTGCCGAGCGTATCGGTAAGCAGCGCGAGCGCCTGCAGTTACCGCTGCTGCCGACCACCACCATCGGCTCTTTTCCGCAGACTTCGTCCATCCGCAAGGCGCGACAGGCGTTCAGGCAGGGCAGGCTGAGCGCTGCCGATTACCTTGAGGCCATGCACGGCGAAATCCGTGAAGCCGTGCAGGTGCAGGAGCGTCTCGGCCTGGATGTGCTGGTACACGGCGAGGCCGAGCGCAACGACATGGTCGAGTACTTCGCCGAGCAGTTCGACGGTTATGCCTTCACCCGTTTCGGCTGGGTACAGAGCTATGGTTCGCGTTGCGTCAAACCGGCGGTGATCATCGGCGATCTGAGCCGCCCGCAGGCGATGACCGTGGAGTGGATCCGCTATGCCCAGAGTCTGACCGACAAGGTGATGAAGGGCATGCTGACTGGCCCGGTGACCATGCTGATGTGGTCGTTCCCGCGCGAGGATGTACCCCGCGAAGTGCAGGCAAAACAGCTGGCGCTGGCGATTCGCGACGAGGTGGTGGATCTGGAGGCGGCGGGCATCAGGATCATCCAGATCGACGAGGCAGCATTCCGCGAGGGGCTACCGCTGCGTCAGGCTGCCTGGCAGCACTATCTGGACTGGGCCACCGAGGCCTTCCGCCTGGCTGCCAGCGGTGTGCGTGACGAAACCCAGATCCACACTCATATGTGCTACAGCGAGTTCAACGACGTGATCGAGTCCATCGCGGCGATGGATGCCGACGTGATCACCATCGAGACTTCACGTTCGGACATGGAGTTGCTGGAGGCCTTCGAGCGCTTCGCTTATCCCAACGAGATCGGCCCTGGCGTCTACGACATTCACTCGCCTCGTGTGCCTGACCGCGCCGAGATCATCGGGCTGTTGCGCAAGGCGGCGCGGCGGATTCCGCTCGAGCGACTCTGGGTCAACCCCGATTGCGGCCTGAAAACCCGTGGCTGGCCGGAGACCGAGGCAGCGCTGGTGAACATGGTTGCGGCTGCCCGGCAGATGCGCGCCGAGCTGGCCTGACTGCCGGTAGCCGCGGCTTGCGTCCCTCCCATCGGTCGATGAGAGGGGCGGGGCGCGGCTTGCCACCGAGCGACTTTCAGCGCAGTCGCCGGGACGTGCATGTCAGGGTTCCTGGTTGTGCCTGATCGCTTCGCGACGATGCAGATTGTCGATGTGCTCGCTGCTGTGACGCAGCAGCTTGGCCGCCATGGCCATGCGTTCTATGTAGCGCACGATGCTTTGCTCGGCATCGTGGCGGGAGAGGAAGGGGCCTTCCAGCGTGCCTTCACGGGTGGCGAAGAAGTACTGACCATTGACAGCGCTCAACCGTGAACTGCGGTAGTGCGTGCCTGGCTGAGGGTCGGCCGTGCGTTGGCTGAACATGAAAAGCTCCATCTGCGGGGGGCTGGATAAGCTGAGTCTACTGTCAGCCAATCGGTGCGCCTGGCAATGCGACTAGTGGTCGATTTTGCCGACATATTTGCGTCTTTTAACGGGTTTTATTGGTTTTTGACGCCGGCTGGATGACGCTTTCCTGGCGCTGAGCAGTACAGTTCTGCCCATCTGCCAGACTGAACTGTCGCTGTGTCGATGGCATGGCCTCTCCTAGAATGGTCGGCTGCGGACGGCATGTCCTGTCGACCGCCTGCCTGAGGTTCCCATGCATATTTCCTCCGGCCGTTGGATGTACGGCCTGCTGCTTGCCCTGACCACCTCCGTGCTCTGGGGCATCCTGCCAATCAAGCTGAAAGAAGTCCTTCAGGTAATGGACCCGGTAACGGTCACCTGGTATCGCCTGGCCGTGGCCGGTTCCCTGCTGTTCGCCTATCTTGCGGCTACCCGACGCTTGCCGCGTTTTCGCCCGCTCGGGCGCAGGGGCGGATGGCTGCTGGCGCTGGCCATCGGCGGACTGACGGCCAACTACGTGCTGTATCTGGTCGGGCTCAATCTGCTCAGCCCCGGCACCACACAACTGGTGATCCAGGTGGCACCGATCCTGCTGCTGATCAGCAGCCTGTTCGTCTTTCGCGAGCGTTTCAGTCTGGGCCAGGCGATTGGGCTGTTGGTGATGCTGCTGGGCTTCGGCCTGTTCTTCAATCAGCGCCTGGGTGAGCTGCTGACCTCGCTCACGGCCTACACCACCGGCGTGCTGACCGTACTGGCCGCGGCCTTCGTCTGGACCTTCTATGGCCTGGCGCAGAAACAGCTGCTGACCACCTGGACGTCGGTGCAGGTGATGATGGTCATCTACCTGGCCTGTGCACTGCTGCTGACGCCCTGGGCGCACCCCCTGCAGGTGTCGCAGCTGAGCCCGTTGCAAGGCTGGCTGTTGCTGGCCTGCTGTCTGAATACCCTGGTCGCCTACGGTGCCTTCGCCGAGGCGCTGGCCCACTGGGAGGCCTCGCGCGTCAGTGCGACTCTGGCGCTTACGCCGCTGGTGACCTTCGTCTCGGTGGCCCTGGCATCGACCTGGTGGCCGGACCACGTGCTGCCCGAGCAGGTCAACTGGATCGCCTATGCAGGGGCCGTGGTCGTTGTGCTCGGCTCGGCGCTCACCGCCCTCGGCCCTTCGCTGATGGCGGCTCTGCGTGCCCGCAAGGCCAGGCGTTAGGCCAGGGACTAATCCAGCGGTAGCTCGGTGGTGCGTTTGACCTCGCTCATGGCGATGTGCGAATGCGCTTCATGCACGTGCGGGCGCTGCAGCAGCTGGTCACGCAGGAAGCGTTCGTAGTCGGCAATGTCCTTGGCCACTACCTTGAGCAGATAGTCCGAGCCGCCGGCCATGCTGTAGCACTCCAGCACCTGCGGGTAGCCGACCACTGCCTGCTCGAACTCGTCCAGATTGCCACGACCGTGAGCCGACAGCTTGATGTCGACGAATACCGTGATGCCGAAGCCCAGCCGCTTGTGATTGAGCAGGGCGACCTTGCGTTCGATCAGCCCTTCTTCCTGCATGCGATTGATGCGTCGCCAGCAGGGCGACTGCGACAGCTCGACCTTCTCCGCTACCTCGGCGGCGGAAAGGTCGGCATCGTGTTGCAGCAGGCGGAGAATCCGCCGGTCAATAGGGCTGAGCTTGTCCTGCATGACTTTTTCCATTTTCTTGTGATTGTTGGAATGATCATGCGAAGTATTGTCCTCGATTCTCGAAAATAGAAAGAAAAAAGCGGAACCCTCCGGTCATGCTTTAGGCAAATCCGTCGCAGTGATCCTGCGGACAGGATTCAACGGAGCGCGTTTACCGTCGCGCTCCCCGTGCTCGCCATAAGAATAAAAGGAGCGCTCCATGTCTCTGGCCGAAATCCGCCTGGATGACAAATACCGCCTCGCCACGGGTCACCTGTACCTGACCGGCACCCAGGCGCTGACCCGCCTGCCCATGCTGCAGAAGCAGCGTGACGCTGCCTTCGGACTCAATACCGCCTGCTTCATTTCCGGCTATCGCGGCTCGCCCTTGGGCGGCCTGGACAAGAGCCTTTGGGACGCACGCGAGTACCTGAAGGAAAACCACATCCACTTTCAGCCTGGCGTCAACGAGGAGCTGGGCGCCACCGCGGTGTGGGGCAGCCAGCAGGCCAATCTGTTCCCCGGCGCCCGCTACGACGGCGTGTTCGCCATGTGGTACGGCAAGGGCCCGGGCGTCGACCGCAGCGGCGACGTGTTCAAGCATGGCAACTCGGCCGGTGTGTCCAAGTACGGTGGCGTGCTGCTGCTGGCCGGCGACGACCATGGCTGCAAGTCCTCGACCATCGCCCACCAGAGCGAGCACGCCTTCATCGCCGCTTCGATTCCGGTGCTCAACCCGGCCAACGTTCAGGAAGTTCTGGACTACGGCATCATCGGCTGGGAACTGTCGCGCTACAGCGGTTGCTGGGTAGCGTTGAAGACCATCGCCGAGAATGTCGACTCCTCGGCTGTGGTGGATGTCGACCCGCTGCGTATCCAGGTGAAGATTCCCGAGAATTTCCAGTTGCCGGAAGACGGCGTGCACATCCGCTGGCCCGACCCGCCCCTGGCCCAGGAAAAGCGCCTCAACGTCTACAAGATCTACGCCGCGCGCGCCTTCGCCTTGGCCAACAACCTCAATCAGGTCAAGCTTGATTCGCCCAACCCGCGCTTGGGAATCATCACCACCGGCAAGTCCTACCTCGACGTGCGCCAGGCGCTGGATGATCTCGGACTGGACGAGGCGCTGTGCGCCAAGGTCGGCCTGCGCGTGCTCAAGGTCGGCATGAGCTGGCCGCTGGAACCGGTGTCGGTGCACCAGTTCGCCGAGGGCCTGGATGAAATCCTGGTGGTGGAAGAAAAGCGCAGCATCATCGAGGATCAACTGACCGGGCAGCTGTACAACTGGCCGGTAGGCAAGCGCCCACGGGTGGTCGGCGAGTTCGATGAGCAGGGCAATTCGTTGCTGCCCAACCTCGGCGAGCTGACCCCGGCGATGATCGCCCGGGTGATCGCCAAGCGTCTGGCGCCGATCTACAGCAGCCCGACCATCGAGGAGCGCCTGGCCTTCCTCGATGCCAAGGAAAAGGCCCTGGCCGCGCCCAAGCACAACACGGTGCGCACCCCGCATTTCTGCTCCGGTTGCCCGCACAACAGCTCGACCAAGGTGCCGGAGGGCAGCCGCGCCCTCGGCGGTATCGGCTGTCATTACATGACCCAGTGGATGGATCGCAGAACCGACACCTTCACCCAGATGGGCGGCGAGGGTGCCACCTGGATCGGCCAGGCGCCGTTCACCGACACGCCGCACGTGTTCCAGAACCTCGGCGACGGTACCTACTTCCACTCCGGCCATCTGGCTCTGCGCGCGGCCGTGGCCGCCGGGGTCAACATCACCTACAAGATTCTCTACAACGACGCGGTGGCCATGACCGGCGGCCAGCCCATCGACGGCGAGCTGCGCATCGACCAGCTCAGTCAGCAGGTGTACGCAGAGGGCGTGAAACGCATCGCCCTGGTCTCGGACGAGCCGGACAAGTACCCGACCCGCGCCACCTTCGCGCCCATCGTCACCTTCCACCATCGTCGCGAGCTGGATGCCGTGCAGCGCGAGTTGCGCGAGTTCAAGGGCGTCTCGGTGATCCTCTACGACCAGACCTGCGCCACCGAGAAGCGCCGCCGGCGCAAGCGCGGCAAGATGGTCGATCCGGCCAAGCGCGCCTTCATCAACCCGGCGGTGTGCGAGGGCTGTGGCGACTGCAGCGTGAAATCCAACTGCCTTTCGGTACTGCCGCTGGAAACCGAACTGGGGCGCAAGCGCGAGATCGACCAGAGTGCCTGCAACAAGGACTTTAGTTGCCTTGAAGGTTTCTGCCCGAGCTTCGTCACCGTGCATGGCGGCAGCCTGCGCAAGCCCGAGGCCGTGGGCCTGGGAGCCTTGTTCATCGCCGTGCCGGAGCCGAAGCAACCGGCCCTGAACCGCCCATGGAACATCCTTCTGCCGGGCGTTGGCGGCAGTGGCGTGACCACAGTCGGCGCACTGCTGGGCATGGCCGCGCATATCGAAGGCAAGGGTTGCACCGTGCTCGATCAGGCGGGTCTGGCGCAGAAGTTCGGCCCGGTGATCACCCATATCCGCATCGCCGCGCGGCAGAGCGACATCTACGCGGTGCGCATCGCCGCCGGGGAAACCGACCTGCTGCTGGGCTGCGATCTGGTGGTGTCGTCCAGTGAAGAGGCGCTGGCCAAGCTCAACGACAAGATCGCCCATGCGGTGGTCAACAGTCATGAAGCGGCCACAGCCGAGTTCACCCGCAACCCGGACGCCCAGGTGCCTGGCGCGGCCATGCGTGCGGCGATCAGCGAGGCGGTAGGCGAGGGCAAGACCCGCTTCGTCGACGCCACGCGCCTGGCAACACGGCTGCTCGGGGACAGCATCGCCACCAACCTGTTCATGCTCGGCTATGCCTACCAGAAAGGACTGGTGCCGGTCTCGGCCGAGGCGATCAACAAGGCCATCGAACTCAATGGTGTGGCCGTCGAACTCAATCAGCAGGCCTTCCTCTGGGGCCGTCGCGCTGCGCATGACCTGGCCGCAGTGGAGAAAGTCGCCGCACCCAAGGTGGTCGAAGCGCCGCACTGCAGCACACTCGAGGAGATCGTCGCCGATCGCATGCAGCGCCTGACCGCCTACCAGAATGCGGCCTATGCCGAGCGCTATCGGGAGCTGGTCGAGCGTGTGCGCAAGGCCGACAGCGATACCGAGCAGCGCCTGAGCAAGGCCGTGGCGCGCTACTACTTCAAGCTCCTGGCCTACAAGGACGAGTACGAGGTGGCGCGGCTGTACAGCGACGAGACCTTCCGCAAGCAGCTCGAAGCCCAGTTCGAAGGCGACTACCGCCTGCAGTTCCACCTGGCTCCGAGCTGGCTGAGCAAGCCGGATGCAGTGACGGGGGAGCCGCGCAAGCGCAGCTTCGGCCCATGGATGCTCAAGGCCTTCGGTGTGCTGGCGCGCTTCAAGTTCCTGCGCGGCAGCGTGCTCGATCCGTTCGGCCACAGCGCCGAGCGCCGTCTGGAGCGCGAGCTGATCGAGGAGTACGAGGCCAACGTGGCCTATCTGCTCGCCGAGCTGAATGACGGCAACTACCGCACCGCGGTGGCGCTGGCCGAGATTCCTGAGCAGATCCGCGGCTACGGTCACGTCAAGGAAGCGGCGCTGGCCAAGGCGCGTGAGCAGGCGGATCAGCTCAAGGCGCGTCTGACCGTCAGCGAAATTGCCGCGGTGCAGCTATTCGAGCCGGCTGCCTGAGTCTCAACCCCATCCCTTTGCCACCCTCTCCGTGCAGGAGGGGGGCGGCTTTTTATATCCGAGGTAAACCCGATGTCTGTTTTCACTCACGTCGACTTCGATCAGCATGAACAGGTGGTCTATGGCCACGACAAGGCCAGTGGCCTGAAAGCCATCATCGCCATTCACGACAGCACCCTCGGCCCGGCGCTGGGTGGTTGCCGCATGTGGAACTACGCCACGGACGAGGAGGCGCTGCGCGATGTGCTGCGCCTGTCGCGCGGCATGACCTACAAATCGGCGCTGGCGCGTTTGCCACTGGGTGGCGGCAAGGCGGTGATCATTGGCGACCCGCACACCGGCAAGAGCGAGGCCTTGTTCCAGGCCATGGGCGATTTTGTCGACAGCCTGGGTGGGCGCTATGTCACTGCGGCGGATTCCGGTACCGGCGTAGCCGAGATGCGCATCATGGCCGAGCGCACCCGTCATGTGGCTGGCGCCGGGCAACGTGAGGCGTTCGATGGTGGTAGCCGTGACGGCGATCCGTCGCCCTCGACCGCCTATGGCGTCTTCATCGGTATCCAGGCGGCCGTGGCGCATCGCCTTGGGCGGAACGATCTTGAAGGCGTGCGGGTGGCCATCCAAGGCGTCGGTCAGGTTGGTTTCGGCCTGGCCAAACTGCTCAAGGAGGCCGGCGCCCAGCTATGGGTGACGGATATCGTCGAGGCCAATGTACAGCGTGCGGTCAGTCAGCTGGGAGCCGTCGCAGTCAGCCAGCACGAGATCTACCGTCTCGATGTGGACGTGTTCGCACCGTGCGCCTTGGGCGCCATCATCAATCTGCAGAGTCTCGAAGCGCTGCGCGCGCCGATCATCGCCGGCGCGGCCAACAACCAGCTGGCCGATGCCAGCCTGGCCGAGCTGCTGCGCCGTCGGGAATGCCTGTACGCACCGGACTATGCGATCAACGCCGGCGGCATCATTGATGTCTGCTACGAGCGTACCGGCGGTACTGCGGCTGAGCTAAAGGCGCATATCGAAGGCATCGGCCCGACCCTGACGGAGATCTTCCAGCGTGCCGAGCGCGAAGGCGCGACCACCACCGCGATTGCCGACCGCATGGCACTGGAACGCTTGCGCGGCGGTCTGCAGCCTGCGCGTGCTGCAGTGGCTGCCAGGGTCGTGTCCCAGGGGTGGCAGCGTTAGGAAGTGAGCGGTGGCAGCATGACAAATGCGCGCGCCGCCGCTAAGATGCGCCCCGGCCGTTGCCAATACGGCCGTGTCCCCTTAGTTCAACGGATAGAATAAGCCCCTCCTAAGGGCTAGATGCTGGTTCGATTCCAGCAGGGGACGCCACGATTCTATCAACGAAAAAGCCGGCTCTTGCAGCCGGCCTTTTCGTTTCTAGGTAGTCGCCATGGCGCGCGGCCATGCTGAAGTTGCGCAGCTCCACACCCAGGCCCGGTTGCGCGCGCTAGGATCGTCGCTCTGGCAGCAGGCAGGCGACCGTCAGGCGAATAAGCCGGTCCGTGTTCGTCGGCAGCAGGCCGAGCTTGTTAGGGGAGATGACACCGTCAGAAGGACAGAAGGCTTGTACGCGCAAGCCTTCTGTACGCTGGCATCAGGCCTGATGCCGTTCTTCCGCCATGCAGGCAGCTGCAGTGAACAGGGCATCGGTGGAGGAGTTGAGCGCGGTTTCCGCCGAGTCCTGGACGATGCCGATGATGAAGCCGATGGCGACGATCTGCATGGCCACTTCGTTGGGGATACCGAACAGGCTGCAGGCCAGCGGAATCAGCAGCAGCGAGCCGCCCGCCACGCCCGAGGCGCCACATGCACTGATCGAAGCCAGGACGCTCAGCAGCAGGGCGGTGGGCAGATCAACGGCGATGCCCAGGGTATGCACCGCGGCCATGGTCAGGACGATGATGGTGATCGCAGCGCCGGCCATGTTGATGGTGGCGCCCAGCGGGATGGATACCGAGTAGGTTTCCTCGTGCAGGCCCAGGCGCTGGCACAGCTGCAGGTTGACCGGGATGTTGGCGGCCGAGCTGCGGGTGAAGAAGGCGGTGATGCCGCTTTCACGCAGGCAGGTGAACACCAGGGGGTAGGGGTTGCGGCGGATCTTCCAGTAGACCAGTGCCGGGTTGATGATCAGCGCGACCAGCAACATGCAGCCGACCAGTACCACCAGCAGGTGCAGGTAACCGAGCAATGCGTCGAAACCGGACTCGGCCAGAGTCGCGGCGACCAGGCCGAAGATGCCCAGGGGCGCCAGGCGAATCACCAGCTTGACGACGGCGGTCACGCCGTTGGCCAGATCACCCAGCAGTTGCTTGCTGCCGGCGCCAGCGTGGCGGAAGGCGAAACCGAGGCCGATGGCCCAGGCCAGGATGCCGATGAAGTTGCCGCGCAGCAGCGCATTGACCGGGTTGTCGACCACGTTCATCAGCAGCGTCTTCAGGACCTCACCGATACCCCCAGGCGGCGTGAGCTCGGCAACCTGGCTGCTCAGTACCAGCGATGACGGAAAGGCGAAACTGGCCACGACCGCGACCAGCGCGGCGCTGAAGGTGCCGATCAGATACATCAGCAGAATCGGGCGGATATGAGTCTGCTGGCCGTGCTGATGATTGGCGATGGACGACATCACCAGAATGAACACCAGCACCGGAGCGACCGCCTTGAGTGCAGAGACGAACACGTTGCCGATGAACGCAACGGACAGTGCCGCCTGCGGGGCTGCAACGGCGAGCGCGATACCTGCGAGCAGGCCGATGATGATCTGCGTCACCAGGCTGGTACGGTTGAGGAACTGCAGGACAGGGTGCATGGCTTGGGACATCGCGTGGTTCTCTGGTTGCTGGGCACGTTGCAGGTCGCGTCGGGCCTGGATCGAGAGGCATTTCTGCATGGCCTGCGGAAGGCTTGCCGAAAAATAGCGCGCGACTCTAGCACAGCCTCGCCTGGCTTCGAGCCAGCGAGCGCGCATATGGGCGACAGGGCGCAAGCCCGTGTCGCATCTCGGTAAGCTTTGCCGGCCTGGATGGCGCATTAACGAATCGGCATTCACTGTGGGCGTCGAAGGCCGGAATCGAGGCCTGGGACGTCATCCAACCAATCAAGTCGAGCAGTTGGCGCTACTCTGTACCTTATGGGTGGCCATCGGCGTCTGAGACATTGCGGACCGACATCGAACTGTCTGCTGCGCAATTCATCGAAGGCCTTATCGCCAAATACCATGAGTTAATCCGCTTCCGGGATGGAACAGCGCTTTGCAAGCGTCCCGTGCCGACTGGCCAGTCCTGAATCATTGTTACCCAGTACAAGGAGCTTTACCCGCCAATGCGCCTGATCTGGAAGTCATTCCGCTCGCTGTATTTCGCCACTTTGCTGATGTTGCTCGGCTCCGGTCTGCTCAGTACCTACCTGGCGCTGCGTCTGGCCAATACGGTGGACGGTCTGTGGGTAGGTGCATTGATGGCGGCCAACTACCTGGGTCTTGTGGTCGGCGGCAAGCTGGGACATCGGCTGATCGCGCGGGTCGGGCACATTCGTGCGTATGTCGCGTGCGCCGGGGTGGTGACGGCGGCAGTGCTGGGGCACGGCCTGGTGGAATGGCTGCCGTTCTGGCTGTTTCTGCGTCTGCTGGTTGGCCTTGGCATGATGTGCCAGTACATGGTGATCGAAAGCTGGCTGAACGAGCAGGCCGAAGCCAAGCAGCGTGGCCTGGTGTTCAGCGGCTATATGGCGGCGTCCTACCTGGGCCTGATCCTGGGTCAGCTTGCCCTGGTCCTGCACCCGACGCTGGGACTGGAACTGCTGATGCTGGTGGCTCTGTGCTTTGCCCTGTGCCTGGTGCCGGTGGCGCTGACCCGACGGGTGCACCCGGCCCCCCTGCACCCGGCGCCGCTGGAGATGCGCTTCTTCCTCGGACGGGTGCCGCTGTCGCTGACCACGATCTCCGTGGCCGGTCTGCTGATCGGCTCGTTCTACGGCCTGGCGCCGCTTTACGCTACGCGCATGGGGCTCTCTACCGAGCAGGTGGGTCTGTTCATGGGCTGCTGCATTCTGGCCGGGCTGCTGGTGCAGTGGCCGTTGGGCTGGTTGTCGGATCGGCGTGACCGGGTGCGGCTGATTCGCGGCTGTGCAGTGCTGCTGCTGTTGAGTGCGGCGCCGCTGGCTGCCCTGCCCGAGGTGTTCATCGGCTTGCTGTTCGGTATCGGCTTTCTGGTCAGCGTGATGCAGTTCAGTCTCTATCCGCTTGCCGTGGCGCTGGCCAATGACCACGTCGAGCCGGAGCGCCGGGTGTCGCTGACGGCGATGCTGCTGGTCATCTTCGGTGTCGGTGCCTGCGTCGGGCCGCTGCTGGCGGGCGTGTTGATGCGTTTCTATGGGCCCAACATGCTTTACGTATTTTTCTGTTTCTGCGCGTTGATCCTGATCTGGCGGATCCGCCCCGAGGTGGTGACCAATCGCCACCAGGTCGACAACGCTCCGGTACAGCACGTGGCGATGCCCGGCAACGTGGCCAGCTCGCCGCTGGTCGCGGCACTCGATCCACGGGTGGATGAGCAGACCGTGCAGGAACAGATGCAGGAGCCGGCTGCTGCCGCAGCTGAAGATGATCAGGAAAAGGGGCAGGGCGCTCAGTAGGGCGCCTGCAGCTGGGCCTACAAGGGGTCGTCGCTCTCGGTGCGGCGAGCCTCACGCTGCAGCTGATAGACGAAACGCTCGACCTGGCGTTGTTCCAGACCATTGATGCGGTGGAAGCGTGTGCCGACGAAGGTCATGTCGACCTTTTCCTCGTAATGCACATGGCGGATTTCCACGGCGCAGGTCAGATCGCCGAAGGGCAGATAGGCTGTGAGGCGTTCGTGTACCTGGCCGCTGCTAAACTGCTGGGTGATATTGCCGGCAAAGCGCAGCTTGCAGCCGCTGGCCGAGATATCCAGCAGATGGCCTGACAACGGCTCACGCAGCTTGTCGCCACTGAGAACCACCTTGATCAGATCACCCAGTTTCAGCTGGGCGCGATAAGCGCTGCGCCGCTGGTGATAGATCACTTCGGTGGGCAGAGGGGTCCAGTAGCACGGCGCCCCATCGAGTTCGCCGATCTGTGCGTCGTGCCCACAGCTCCAGGCCACTCGAACACCATCGCGGTAAGCCTCGACATCGAAGGCTTCACCCTGCTTCAGAAAACGTTCGCCATCGGTTGGGATGATCTCATCCAGCGCTATGCGGGCGCGGTCCTTATCGATTTCGACAAGATAGCTTTGAAAGCGCTGGCCACGGTCCTTGAACTGGATAATCAGGGGGTCATGGTTTTGCTGCAACTGACGCAGGGTCGCAATGATCTCGACGGATGTCTTGAGCACCTTGGGCGGTTGAGGACCGCTCTCGTCGTTGAACGCGCTGGACACAGTTCGTAACTCTCCGAGTCATGGACTACACGGCACCAGCATACTGGCAGAATGCCGGTATGTCCCTGTGCTTTTTTTGTATTGCGGTGGTCACGCCTGGCTGAGAGGCCTTTGCTGGGCGATTCTAGCGGCCGTACCACGGCTGTCATAGAGACCGGGCGTTTCGCCGCCGCGCAGAATGCCGAGAACGCTGCGAACTGAGGCCTGATTGGCGCGGATCAAGCGGCCATTGCGCAGATTGGCCTCCTGGCAACGCTGCAGCAGGGCGGACAGTTCTCCGCTGCGAGCGAGCAGCTGATCACCTACGGACGATTTGCCTGCGAGTGCGCTGAGCCCTTCTTGATCGGCGCTCAGGCCGGCGCTTTGCAGCAGGCGGCTGCGGTCGCTGCCATGCTGCTGGAGCAGGGCGAGCAGCGGCTGCTTCTCGTTGAGCAGGGTATCCAGGCGGGGCAGGTCACGCTCGGTGAGTGCCTGGAATTCGTTATCGATCAGCTCAAGCAATTGCTCGGCGGTGCCGATATCGGCGATGAACAGATCAAGCAGGGCTGTATCGTGCATGGCGGGCTCTTGGGGATCGGGCGTCCAACACCCCCAGCGCAGCCCTGGGACTAGCGCTGGGATTCGAAATCGAGCAGTTTCTGGGCGACGCGTTTGCTGTCGACCTGATAGCTGCCGTCGGCGATGGCCTGTTTCAGCTGGGCCACGCGCTCCTTGTTGACGATAGGCTGAGCACGCAGCTTCTCGCTGATTGCCTGCAACTGCTTTGCCTCGCGGCTCAGTTGCACGGGTTCTCCGCTCTTGGCGTTGGTTTGTTCATCGGTACCGGTGACAGGCGCCTTGCTCGGCTGTGCCGACTCACTGCGATTGCCAGCTTGAGTTGCGCCGGTACGCCCCGCACTGGCGGGTGTATTGGCATTGTTCAGCCGGTTGAAGTCGATGACCATGATGCAGAACCTCGGACGATATGGTGGACGCTTGCCATGCTTTTCGGCCGCGGCCGGCAAAACTTTAGGATTAATTTCATCGCGTCATTCAACAGTGTAGGGAATCGCCTGACCTTTGCGCTACAAGAAACATGCCTACATGGAAACTTCCACCTGGCCTGGGCCGACGACGCGTGCACGAACCACCCGCTGCGAACGCAGGTTGCGAACATTGATCTGCTCGCCGGGGGCGCCGTTCGTCAGGGCCTCGCCAGGCATGCGTACGCTCACAGTGGTGCCGCGAGCACTGATGACGACCTGATCACCGCGCCGTATGACCTCTGCGACCTGCAGATGGCTGGGAGCCAGAACCTGATCACCGCCCAGCTGGCGCGTCAATTTCTTGCCGATCGCCTGCGCGGGGTCCGTCAGGAAGTTTTGACCGAGCGTCCCGATGTCGCGTTCCATCATGCTCAGATCTGCCGCCTTGATCACGCTCATGCGCTTGAGGGGACGGGTCACCACGACGACCTGCCGGTACAGGCGTACTTCAGCCGGCACGAACACGGTCCAGGGGGCAGTGCCGTCGCAGCGTACTCTCGTGGTCACACGGCCCAGCGGCTGCGCCGGGCTCTCCAGCGTTGTGGTCAGTGGTCGATCGCACAGAGGCAGACGCAACCTGGGGTCGAGCCGATTGACACGAATTTCATGGCGGCCCTGAATTTCGCTACGCTGTAGATATTCAGTGGTTACCTGCTCAAGAAAGGACTCGGTGGCGCCGATAAGCTGTTCGGTGCTGGTGAAAGTCGCAGCCGCAGTAGTGTTGTAGCCGAGGATGGGCAAAGCGAGTACAACGGGCAAAGAGACGAGGCACTTTGCCATTAGCTGACGGAATGATGACGTTCTTGGCTTCATGATCAATGCAAAGCAAGCCCCGTGCCGCCTGCTAGGCTGCTGGAGGCAGGCGTTACCAAAACGATAAGGAGTCCGGGCATGGCCGGGTTGATGGATTCGGTTAACCAGCGCACGCAGCTGGTAGGGCAGAACCGTTTGGAGTTGCTGTTGTTCCGCCTGGAAGGCCCACAGCTTTATGGGATCAACGTATTCAAGGTGAAGGAGGTGCTGCAGTGCCCCAATCTCACCATCATGCCCAAATCCAGCCAGGTGGTGCGGGGCGTGGCCAACATTCGTGGTGGCACCATTCCTATCCTTGACCTGTCCATCGCCACCGGGCGGGCAGCGCTTAAAGATCTGAAGTCCAGTTTCGTCATCATTACCGAATACAACACCAAGGTTCAGGGCTTTCTGGTGCGTTCGGTGGAACGTATCGTCAACATGAACTGGGAGGAGATCCATCCGCCACCCAAGGGAACCGGGCGCGATCACTACCTGACCGCCGTCACGCGGCTCGACCAGCAGCTGGTCGAGATCATCGATGTCGAGAAGATTCTCGCCGAGGTTGCGCCGACCTCCGAAGTGATCTCCGAAGGGGTCATCGATGATCAGGTGCAGAGTCAGGCGGTAACCAAGCATGTGCTGATCGTCGATGACTCTTCGGTGGCGCGCAAACAGGTCGTGCGTTGCCTGCAAACGGTCGGTGTCGAGGTTACCGCGTTGAACGATGGGCGGGAGGCACTCAATTACCTCAAGAGCATGGCGGACGAGGGACGTTATCCCGACAAGGAATTGCTGATGCTGATCTCCGACATCGAGATGCCCGAGATGGACGGATATACACTGACAACGGAGATTCGTAGCGATCCGCGCATGCAGAAGCTGTATATCCTCCTGCATACTTCGCTTTCTGGTGTGTTCAACCAGGCGATGGTGAAGAAGGTCGGTGCTGACGACTTCCTGGCCAAATTCAAGCCAGATGATCTGGCGGCGCGTGTAGTCGATCGCATTCGCGAATCGGATGGGGGCTGAAGGAGCGACCTTCGGCGAACGTTATGGTAGGTGAGGCGGCCCTAGTGTCTTCAGGTAACTTGGATTTCGAGCAGTTCCGGACTTTCCTGGAAAAGGCCTGCGGTATTCTGCTTGGCAGCAACAAGCAGTATCTGGTCTCCAGCCGTCTGAACAAGCTAATGGAACAGAACGGCATCAAGACCCTGGGCGAGCTGGTGCAGCGCATGCAGAGCCAGCCGCGCGGCGGGCTGCGCGAGCAGGTGGTGGATGCCATGACCACCAATGAGACCTTGTGGTTTCGCGACACCTATCCCTTCGAGGTGCTCAAGAGCCGTGTGCTGCCGGAGTTGATCAAGGCCTACCCGGGGCAGCGCCTGCGTATCTGGTCGGCCGCCTGCTCGTCCGGGCAGGAGCCATACTCGCTGTCGATGGCCATCGATGAGTTCGAGCGTACCAACCTCGGTCAGCTCAAGGCCGGGGTCCAGATCGTCGCCACCGATCTTTCGCCTTCGATGCTGGCCAACTGCAAGTCCGGTGAATACGACAGCCTGGCCATGGGACGCGGTCTTTCGCAGGAGCGACTGCAGCGCTACTTCGATCCCAAGGGGCCGGGGCGCTGGCAGGTCAAGGCGCCGATCAAGAGCCGCGTCGAGTTCCGTCCGCTCAACCTGCTGGACAGCTATGCGGTGTTGGGCAAGTTCGACATCGTGTTCTGCCGAAACGTGCTGATCTACTTCTCTGCAGAGGTGAAGAAGGACATCCTCACGCGTATCCACGCGACGCTGAAACCGGGTGGTTACCTGTTCCTTGGTGCCTCCGAGGCGCTCAATGGCCTACCGGACAAGTATCAGATGGTGCAGTGCAGTCCGGGGATCATTTACAAAGCCAAGTAGACACGAGAAGTGTCTGTTTCGCAAACGGGAGACCATAGGTCTCCCGTTTGCTTTTCCGGGGTTTGAATACCCCCCCCAGCCGCCCTTGGTGATCCAGGCGGGCGGCAATCTCCACACCAGGCTTTGCCGCTTGCTTGCCAGCAGGCGGAAAGCCCTTGCCGCTTTGCCGCTTCATACGCCTGATTTTTTATACAAGTTATTGAATTTGTTGAACTAAATAACTTGGCATGGCCTTTGCTGAATAGCTCGCAACAGTGACCACATGGCCTTAGCGGCAAAGGTTCGGAACATGAGCATCAACTTCGGCAAAGCACTTGGCATCCACGAACAGGCACTCGGTTTCCGCTCTCAGCGCGCCGAGATCCTGGCAAACAACATCGCCAACGCGGATACCCCGAACTACAAGGCGCGCGATCTGGATTTCGCCAGCGTACTGGCCGAACAGAGCAACCGCATGCAGCGTGGCAGTGTTTCTCTGAACCGTACCGACAGCCGTCATATCCCTGCCGAAGGCGTGAACACCGGCGACGCCGAACTGCCTTACCGCACCCCGTTCCATGCCTCGATGGATCAGAACACCGTCGACCTGCAGATCGAGCAGTCGAACTACGCCGAGAATGCCGTGCAGTTCCAGGCCAGCTTCACCTTTCTCAACAACAAGTTCAAAGGGCTGACCGCGGCCCTGCGCGGCGAATAAGGAGCGCGACCATGTCCCTTGCCAGTGTTTTCAATATCGCCGGAACCGGCATGAGCGCCCAGAGCACTCGCCTGAACACCATTTCCAGCAACATCGCCAACGCCGAGACCGTGTCTTCGAGCCTGGATCAGACCTACCGCGCCCGCCACCCGGTCTTCGCCACCGTGTTCCAGCAGGCGCAGGGCGGCGATCGTGGTTCGCTGTTCGCCGAACAGGACGAGGCCGGACGTGGTGTCCAGGTGCTGGGCGTGATCGAGGATCAGAGCAGCCTGATGCCGCGCTACGAGCCGGATCATCCGATGGCCAACGCCGATGGCTACGTCTACTACCCGAACGTCAACGTGGTCGAGGAAATGGCCGACATGATCTCTGCCAGTCGCGCCTTCCAGACCAACGTGGAAATGATGAATACCGCCAAACAGATGCTGCAGCGTGTGCTGACCCTGGGTCAGTAACGTATCGAGGAGACTAGGGATGAGCACAGTAAGCGGCGCGAGTTCGGTACTGGATCAGTACCAGATCAAGCAGGACACCAAGCAGAGCAAGGATCTGGGCAAGAACGAGTTCCTCAATCTGCTGGTTGCACAGTTGAACAACCAGAACCCGCTGGAGCCGCAGGGTAACGGCGAGTTCATCGCCCAGTTGGCCCAGTTCAGTCAGGTGGAGGGGGTCGAGAAGCTCAACGCCAGCATGGGAACGCTGCTCTCGACCTATCAGTCCTCGCAGGCCCTGCAGGCTTCTTCGCTGGTCGGGCGCAAGGTGATCGTGCCGAGCGAGAAGGCGGTGGTCGACACCAGCGAGAGTTTCAAGGCGAGCACCATACTGCCGGTCAGCAGCAGCAACGTGTATGTCAATGTCTACGACAACTCGGGGGCGCTGGTAACGCGCATCAACCTCGGTGAGCAGGCCGCCGGCAACGTCAGCTTCATCTGGGATGGCAAGGATGCTGACGGCAATGTCGCTCCGCCGGGGACCTACAAGTTCGAGGCGCAGGCCACTTACGGTAGTGAAACCAAGGGACTTTACACCCTGCTGCCGGCCAACGTCGACAGCGTCACGCTGGGTGGCAATGAGCTGATGCTCAATCTTGCCGGCCTGGGCAGCGTTCCTCTTTCTCAAGTGCAGGTCATCGGCCAATAACTATTGCCGCCGGCAGTTCCGGCAAAGGAGTTTTCCATGTCGTTCAATATTGGTCTTAGCGGTCTGCGTGCCGCGACCGGCGACCTCAACGTCACCGGCAACAATATCGCCAACGCCGGTACCGCAGGCTTCAAGCAGTCGCGTGCCGAGTTCGCCGACGTCTACGCCGCCTCCGTACTGGGTACGGGCAAGAACGCGCAGGGCAGCGGTGTGCTGCTGGCCGATGTTTCGCAGTTGTTCAACCAGGGCAACATCAACTACACCAACAACGCTCTGGATCTGGCCATCAACGGCAATGGCTTCTTCATGACCAGCAACAACGGCGAGATCGGCTATACCCGTGCCGGTTACTTCGGCACGGATCGTGATGGCTACATCGTCAACAACTTCGGCTACCGCCTGCAGGGTTATGCCGCCGATGAAACCGGCAATATCCTGCCGGTGCAGGACGATCTGCGTATCAGTGCGGGTCAGCAGGAGCCTCGGGCGACGACTACGGTCACGCAGCGGACCAACCTGAACTCCAATGCCGTCCGTCCTGCCAATGCCGGAACCATGGCGGCTCCGACCTTCGACCCGAGCGACTCGAAGTCCTTCAACTGGTCGACCTCTACCAATATCTACGACGCGCAGGGCAATGCCCACGTGATGACTCAGTACTTCGTCAAGAACGAAGCGCCGGCCAACAACGGTTGGGTCATGCATGTGCTGATCGATGGCGTGAATCCGCGTGATCCATCCAGTACCCAGCCGTTCAGCTATGCGGTGAACTACGATGCTGCCGGGCAGTTGGCCACGCCGGCAATCACGCCGCTGGCCAGTGTGCCGGCCAACCCGGCGCTGGACGCTCCGGCCATTCCCGGCGGCACACCCAACGGCATCTTCGTTCTGGCGGATACCGATTGGGTGCCGGCCGAGATAGATCCCCTCAACCCGGGGACCATGGTGCCTAACGGTGCTGACAGCGATTCCTTCACTTTCGATATGCGGGGTTCGACCCAGTACGCGGCGTCCTTCGGGGTCAATGCCGTCAGCCAGGATGGCTATACCACCGGGCAGCTTGCGGGTATCGAAATCGACGATACCGGGGTGATCTTCGCCCGCTACACAAACGGTCAGTCCAAGGTGCAGGGGCAGGTGCTGCTGGCCAACTTCGCCAACGTTCAGGGATTGACGCCAGTGGGCAAGACCGCCTGGGCGCAATCGTTCGCGTCCGGCGAACCGGTGATCGGTACGCCGCGCAGCAGCACCCTGGGGGCTCTGCAGGCGGGCGCGCTGGAGGATTCCAACGTCGAGCTGTCTGATCAGCTGGTGAACCTGATCGTGGCGCAGCGCAACTACCAGGCCAACGCCAAGACCATCGAAACCGAAAGCGCCATTACCCAGACCATCATCAACCTGCGTTGATGAGGGCTGACTGAACGAAGCGGCAAGCCAGGCTTGCCGCTTTGCCGTTTCGGGAGCGGCAAAACCTCGCCGTCCGTCCTCGGGGCGGCTGCCTTGTTTCCATATAAACGTCTTAAAAATCAGTGGCTTGTTTGTTTTTTTCGAGAGTGGCACGGCGTTTGCTGTAGAGCATGCAAAGAGCCAAGGGCACGTCGCCCACTCGGAGAATGACCATGGACAAGATGCTGTACGTCTCCATGACGGGAGCGCAGAACAACACGCTGGCTCTGCGCGCACACGCCAACAACCTGGCAAACGTTTCCACCTCGGGCTTTCGCCGGGACTTCGAGCAGGCGCGTTCCATGCCGCTGTTCGGGGAAACCTATCCGGCCCGCGTATTTGCCATGAGCGAACGTCCGGCCACTGATTTTCGCTCGGGTTCGCTGCAGGAAACCGGACGTGACCTGGATGTCGCCATCGGTGGCAAGGGCTGGATTGCCGTGCAGGCTCCGGACGGCAGCGAGGCCTACGTGCGTACCGCCAGCCTGAATATCGACGCCCTGGGAATCCTGCGCACCGGCAACGGTTTGCCGGTGATGGGCAATGCCGGGCCGATTGCCGTGCCGCCTGAGCAAAAGGTGGAGATCGGGCAGGACGGCACCATCAGCATCCGCGCCCTTGGCGAAAACCCCAATGTGCTGGCCGAGGTCGACCGCATCAAGCTGGTCAACCCCGATCCGAAAAGCATGGAGAAGGGGACCGATGGCCTGATTCGGGTCAAGGGTCAGCCTGAGATCGAGGCTGATGCCACGGTTCAGATCACCTCCGGCTTTCTTGAAGCGAGCAACGTCAATGCCGTCGAGGAGATGACCGCGATTCTCTCCCTGTCCCGTCAGTTCGAGCTGTCGGTAAAGATGATGCGCACCGCCGAAGACAATTCATCGGCCATGGCGCGGGTTTTGCAGATTAGCTAATTACCAGTACGCGGCGCCGTAAAACCGGCGCCCGAGGAGAATCGATATGCTTCCGGCACTTTGGGTCAGCAAGACCGGTTTGTCCGCTCAGGACATGAACCTGACCACCATTTCCAACAACCTGGCCAACGTCGCTACCACCGGCTTCAAACGCGACCGTGCCGAGTTCGAGGACCTGTTGTACCAGATCCGTCGCCAGCCCGGCGGTCAGTCCAGTCAGGACAGTCAGCTGCCCTCCGGTCTGCAGCTGGGTACCGGTGTGCGCGTGGTCGGCACTCAGAAGATCCACACCGCCGGCAGCCTGCAGACCACCGAGCAGCCGCTGGACATGGCCGTCAATGGCCGTGGCTTCTTCCAGATCCTGCAGCCGGACGGCACGGTTTCCTACACCCGCGACGGCAGTTTTCACCTGAACTCCGACGGCCAGATCGTCACATCCCAGGGTTTTGCTCTGGAGCCGGCGATCGTCCTGCCCGCCGAGGTGCGCACCTTTACCGTTGGTGAGGACGGTACCGTGTCGGTGACTACCGCCGGCAACCCGCAGCCGCAGATCATCGGCAACATCCAGCTGGCCGACTTCGTCAACCCGGCCGGGCTCGAAGCCATCGGCAATAACCTGTTCCTGGAGACCGGTGCCAGCGGCGCGCCGCAGGTCGGCAATCCAGGCCTCAACGGTCTGGGCACCACCCTGCAGAACACGCTGGAAAACTCCAACGTCAGCGTGGTGGAGGAGCTGGTGAACATGATCACCACCCAGCGCGCTTATGAAATGAACTCCAAGGTGATTTCCACCGCCGATCAGATGCTGTCATTCGTGACGCAGAACCTCTGATTTTTTGACTCTGTTGTGAACGCCGCGAGGTAGTGGTTATGAACCGGCAAATTCTCTGTTTCCCCCTGTTGGCTGGCCTGCTGCTCAGCAGCGGTTGCGTGGCGCCGACAGCCAAGCCGGACGATCCCTATTACGCGCCCGTATTGCCGCGCACGCCGCTGCCGGCTGCGCAGAACAACGGCTCGATCTACCAGGCCGGTTTCGAAAATGGCCTGTATGACGACCGCAAGGCGTTTCGTGTAGGCGACATCATCACCATCACCCTTAATGAACGGACTCAGGCCAGTAAGAACGCCAACAGCAATATTCAGAAAGACAGCAGCGCAAGCCTCGGCGCGCCGAATCTGTTCGGTATGGCGGTGAGCCCTGACAACCCGCTGCGCAGCGTCGGCGCCCTGGGTATGGGTAATCCCAACCTGAGTCTGGAAGCGAGCTGGGATGCCGAACGCGCGGCGAGCGGCTCCGGCCAGGCAGGGCAGAGCAACAGCCTGTCCGGCTCGATTACCGTGACCGTCGCTGAAGTACTGCCCAACGGGATTCTCGCCGTGCGTGGCGAGAAGTGGATGACTCTCAATACCGGTGACGAACTGGTGCGTATCTCGGGCCTGGTTCGTGCGGACGATATCGCCACCGACAACACCGTGGCCTCCACCCGTATTGCCGATGCGCGCATCACCTATTCGGGTACCGGCGCCTTTGCCGATGCCAGCCAGCCAGGCTGGTTGAGCCGCTTCTTCCTCAGCCCGATGTGGCCGTTCTGATCTCGGGGTGTCGCAGATGAAAGCCTGGATGAATCATGCTCCGTCCTTCCTGCTCGGGCAGCTGAGCAACTGGTACGCGCGGGTGACGACCAGCGGCTCGGCGCGCAAGGCCTTTGCCGTCACGTCGGCGACCAGACGTGGGGCGCGGACCAATGGCCGTGACTCGGCCTGTTCCGGGGCATGCCGCCGACAGTTCGCCGTCGCTCATCGCGGCTACCGCCATCGCGGCGCCAACGACTGGGTGCTGCTGGCGACCATGCTCGCCGGCCTGCTGCTGAGCCTGCCGACTCAGGCCGAGCGCCTGAAGGATCTGGCTTCGATCCAAGGCGTGCGCAGCAACCAGCTGATCGGTTACGGCCTCGTGGTCGGTCTCAACGGTAGCGGTGACCAGACCACCCAGACGCCGTTCACCGTGCAGACCTTCAACAACATGCTGGCGCAGTTCGGCATCAAGGTGCCGCCAGGCGGCAACGTGCAGTTGAAGAACGTCGCCGCGGTGTCGGTGCATGCCGACCTGCCACCGTTCGCCAAGCCGGGCCAGACCATCGACATCACCATTTCCTCCATCGGTAACGCCAAGAGTCTGCGCGGCGGCAGTCTGCTGATGACGCCGCTCAAGGGCATCGACGGCAATGTCTACGCCATCGCCCAGGGCAATCTGGTGGTTGGTGGTTTCGACGCCAGTGGCGCCGACGGCTCGCGCATCACCGTCAATGTGCCGTCGGCGGGCCGCATTCCCGGTGGTGCCACCGTGGAACGCCCGGTGCCGAGCGGTTTCGATCAGGGCAACTACCTGACCCTGAACCTCAATCGCCCCGACTTCACCACGGCGAAGAACATCGTCGACCAGATCAACGATCTGCTTGGCCCTGGGGTCGCGCAGGCCATCGATGGCGGCTCGATTCGCGTCAGTGCGCCGCTCGACCCCAACCAGCGCGTCGACTATCTGTCGATTCTGGAAAACCTGCAGGTCGAGGCCGGCAAGGCGGTGGCCAAGGTCATCATCAACTCGCGTACCGGCACCATCGTCATCGGTCAGGACGTCAAGGTGCAGCCGGCAGCCGTCACTCATGGCAGCCTGACAGTGACCATCACCGAAGACCCCATCGTCAGCCAGCCTGAGGCGTTTTCCGGCGGGCAGACTGCCGTTGTGCCGCGTTCGCGCGTCGGCGCCGAGGAGGAGGCCAAGCCGATGTTCAAGTTCGGCCCCGGCACTAGCCTCGACGAGATCGTGCGCGCGGTAAACCAGGTGGGCGCGGCGCCTTCCGACCTGATGGCCATCCTGGAGGCGCTCAAGCAAGCCGGCGCTCTGCAGGCCGACCTGATCGTGATCTGAGGAGAATTGCCGACATGGATTCCCGACTTTCAGCCGGTCTGCTCGGCAACGGCAAAAGCCCGATCGACAGCGGCGCTTTCACCGACCTTAACCGTCTCAACCAGTTCAAGGTAGGTGGCGACACCGAGCAGAACATCCGCAAGGTTGCTCAGGAGTTCGAGTCGCTGTTCATGAACGAAATGCTCAAGGCCATGCGTTCGGCCAACGCTGCGTTCGGCGAGGGCAACTTCATGAACAGCAACGAAAGCAAGACCTACCAGGACATGCACGACCAGCAGCTGGCGGTGACGCTTTCCAAGGAAGGGCGTGGCATCGGCCTGGCCGATGTGCTGGTGCGGCAGATGTCGAAGCTCAAGCAGCCATCGAGTCGTCCCAATCCCTTTGCACAGATCGAGCAACCGCTTGCAGCGACGAACGAGGCCAAGGCCGACAAGGTTGCCAGCAGCGAAGGTTTCCGTGATGACGTGGCGCTGCTCAATCGTCGCCGTCTGGCTGTGCCTGGCAAGCTGGCTGATCGCCTGCTGGCGGGCATCGTACCGTCGAGCGGAGAGGGCGAGGGTAAGGCGCTGGCAGGCAATGACTGGATTCCGGCACAGGCCAGTGCCGCGCCCAGGGAGCAGCGCCTCAGTCTCGGCAACAGCGATGCGTTGACCGGCCGGCGTATCGCCCAACCGCCGCTGGCGCCGGGCAAGGCTGCCTTCAGTTCGCCGCAGGAGTTCGTCGCCACCATGCTGCCGATGGCGGAAGCCGCTGCCGAGAAGATCGGTGTCGATCCGCGCTACCTGGTAGCCCAGGCCGCACTGGAGACCGGCTGGGGCAAGTCGATCATTCGTACCGGCGATGGCCAGAGCAGTCATAACCTGTTCGGCATTAAGTCCCATCGGGGCTGGCAGGGCGAGTCGGCCCGTGTGCTGACGACCGAATACAAGGGCGGCAAGGCGGTCAAGGAAGCGGCCAGTTTCCGCGCCTATGACTCCTACGCACAGAGCTTCGACGATTACGTCAGCTTCCTGCAGAACAACGGTCGCTACGACAAGGCGTTGAGTTCTACCGAGAACCCCGAGCGTTTCGTCAAGGAGCTGCAGCAGGCCGGTTATGCCACCGACCCGCATTACGCGCGCAAGATCTCGCAGATCGCTCGCAAGATGCAGACCTATCAGGCAATCGCTGCTGCCGATAGCGCCACTACAAGGACTTGAGGTTGAATCATGGCTGACCTACTCAATATCGGCCTCTCCGGACTTGCTGCGAACAAGACGTCGCTGGCTGTCACCGGTCACAACATCGTCAACGTCAACACGCCCGGATTCTCCCGCCAGGAGACAATTCAGGCCACGCGTACGCCGCAGTTCAGTGGTGCCGGCTATATCGGTTCGGGTACGACCCTGACCGACGTGCGCCGCATCTACAACGAGTTCCTCAATACTCAGGTGCGCAGCAGTACGGCGTTGAACAGCGATACCATGGCCTACCTGAGCCAGATCAACCAGCTCGACTCCCTGCTTGCCGGCAGCAACACCGGCATCACCCCGGGCTTGCAGAAACTGTTCTCGGCCCTGCAAACCGCGGCCGAAGACCCGGCCAACGTTCCGGCTCGCCAGTTGGCGCTGTCGGAGGCCGAAGGGCTGGCCAAGCGTTTCAATACCGTCTACGACCGCCTGAGCGAGCAGAGCTCGTTCATCAACAAGCAGCTGTCGGCGGTAACCGATCAGGTCAATCAGCTGGCTACCGCCATCGCCGGTTACAACGACGCGATTGCCGTGGCTGCTTCCAACGGTCAGGCGCCGAACGATCTGCTCGACGCTCGTGAAGAAGCGGTGCGCAAGCTTTCCGAGTTCGTCGGTGTGACCGTGGTTCCGCAGGACGACAGCAGCTACAACCTGTTCATCGGCTCTGGCCAGCCTCTGGTGGTCGGCAAGCAGGCCGCCCGGCTCGAAGTGGTGCCGGGGCAGGCCGACCCCTTGCGCCATGAGGTGATGTTCGTCAGCGGCAATTCGCGGCAGAACGTCACCTCGCTGATCACCGGTGGTGAAATGGGCGGCCTGCTGCGTTACCGCGAGGACGTGCTGGATACTTCGCTCAACGCAGTGGGGCGTCTGGCACTGTCGATCACCGACCAGATCAACCGGCAACTGGGACAGGGCCTTGATCTCAATGGCCAGTTCGGCAACGAGCTGTTCCGTTCGATCAATGATCCTGCGCTGCTCAGTCAACGCAGCCTGGCGCGGGTCGGCAACAGCGATCCGAATGCCAACCTCAACGTCACGCTCACCGATACCACGCGCCTGACCACCAGTGACTACGAGGTGCAGTTCACCAGCGCCACCGAATACGTGATTCGGCGGTCGTCCGACGGCACGATGTTCCCACCGACCCCGGCGACCTTCGATATCACCACGGTGCCCGCGCCCGAAGTGGACGGTTTCTCCCTTGGCATCGCCAGTGGCACCTTCGCGGCAGGTGACCGCTTTCTGGTAATGCCGACCCGTAACGCCGGCCGTGATGTCCGCACGGAAATGAGAAACCCCGAGGAGCTGGCCTTCGCTGCGCCGCTCAAGGCCGAAACCAGCCCGGCCAATATCGGTACCGGGAAGATCACTCAGCCGAAGCTGCTGACCGAAATCGATATATACGACCCGGCTGCACAGGCGGATCTGGAAACCAGTCTGCGCAACGCGCCGCCGCTGCGCATCGTGATGGGCGCTGGCGGCGGTGCGACGCAGAGCTATGAGGTGGTCGATATCAACGGCAACGTTATCGACACCGGCAATATCGTTCCGGGACAGGACAACGCACTGACCATCAGCGTGCCGGCCAACCCGCCTGGGGTTCCCGCTGCATTTGACTATCAGGTGACTATCAGCGGTCGGCCGTCGGCCGGTGATAACTTCTCGGTTTCGTTCAATACCAATGGTGTGTCGGATAACCGTAACGCGCTGAATCTGGTCAACCTGCAGAACAAGGCGGTGATCGGGATCAACCCGGCGGCGCCCGATACCACGGGTTCGAGCTTTTCCGACTCATACGGCGATCTGGTGGAACGGGTCGGTACGCTCACCAGCCAGGCGCGCGTGGACGGCGAGGCGACCGGCGCGATTCTCAAGCAGGCCACCGATAACCGGGATTCGGTTTCCGGGGTCAATCTCGATGAAGAAGCAGCCAAACTGATCCAGTTCGAGCAGTACTACCAGGCATCCGCGCAGATCATTCAAGTTGCGCGTAACCTGTTCGATACTCTGATCAATACATTCTGATAGTCGCTTCGCCGAGTTCGGGAAGCGCGGCCTGTAAAGATGACAGGCCTTGCAAGAGGCAAGCCCCATGGTCATGCGCATCTCATCCATTCAGGCGTTCAATAACGGCGTTTCCGGTCTGGGACGCAATTATTCGAACCTGATTCGCACCCAGGAGCAGATCAGCACTGGCAACCGTATCCTGACTCCGGCGGATGATCCGGTGGCCTCGGTGCGCCTGTTGCAGCTTGAACAGCAACAGGCGGTGCTCAAGCAGTACAGCGACAACCTGACTGCCGCAAAGAACAGCCTGACCCAGGAAGAGACTACGCTCAATTCAGTCAACAACGTGCTGCAGCGCGTGCGCGAGCTGGCGGTACGCGCGGGCGGCGGCTCGCTCTCGGCTGAGGACCGCAACTCCATTGCCAAGGAGCTTTCCGAGCGTGAGGCCGAGCTGCTCAACCTGATGAACAGCCGCAATGCCCGTGGCGAGTACCTGTTTTCCGGTTTTCTGGGCAAGAACGAGCCGTTTGTGCGCAACCCGGACGGTACCTACTCGTACTTCGGCGACGAAGGACAGCGGACGTTGCAGGTAGCCAGCTCCACCAATGTGGCGATCAACGACAACGGCAAGAGCCTGTTCGAGGATGTCACCAACGCCAATCGTGTGGCCAACGGTAATGGAGTCAACAATCCGGCACTGCCGTCGCCACCCTTGCCGGCGACCAACATTCCCGCGGTGCCCAGCGCCGATCAGCGGGTATTCATCTCGCCGGGTCTGGTCGAGGACAACCGAGCCTTCAATGCCGACTTCCGTAACGGTGAACCCTATTCGCTGGCCTTCGTCAGCGGTACCGAGTTTCGTATCTATGATGCCAGCGGCGCGGATGTCACCTCCGAGATACCCGGGGGCGGCAAGATCGACCCGCTGATCAATGGTGGTAACGTCATCAACTTCCGCGGCATGCGTTTTCAGCTCGACGTGGTGCTGAAAGAGGGTGACAACGCGCTGGATCTGGACAATCTGCTCGCCGATATCCAGCCACCCGCAACTGCAGGTTCGCCCGGTATCGGTACCCACAGTTTCACCCTGCAATCGGCGCCCACCGAGTTTGCCGTGACCCGCGCCTCCACCAATGGCTCTGCTGCCGTGGTGGCTGGCGGCAATACCGTCAACCAGGCGGTATTCGACAGCCAGTTCCCGACTTCGGGTGTGGTGCTGCGTTTTACCGATGACAGCAACTATGAGGTATATGCGCAGCCGGTAGGCCCCAACAGCCCGGTGCTGACGACCGGAACCGTCACTGGCCCGTATCCGGCCAACTTCACCGTCTATGGCGCCGAATTCACCCTTTCCGGCCCGGCTGCCGCCGCTGGTGGCGACGAGTTTGGCGTGAAACCGCAATTTCAGGAACAACGCAGCATCCTCAACACCATCTCGCGGCTGCGTCAGGCGCTGGAGTCTTCGCCTACCTCCACGGTCGGCAACCTGGCCATTCGTGATGAAATCGCCATCGCCCTGAAGAACCTCGACAACGGCATGGGTAGCGTGCTCGAAGTGCAGACCGAAATCGGCGCGCGCCTCAACCTGATCGACACAACCAGTGTCGACAACGAGGACGTGACCCTGGTGAACAAGTCCGTGCAGGCCGAACTGCGCGAACTGGATTACGCCGAAGCATTGTCGCGCCTGTCATTCCAGACCATCATCCTCGACGCTGCGCAGCAAAGTTATGTGAAGATCGCGGGGCTTAATCTGTTCAACCAGTTGCGTTGAATCTGCGCGCCCCTGCAGTCTTGTCACTTGACCGGAATCCGGATGGAGGTACGACGATTGAAGGGTTACCCTCGAGGCGTGTGTCTGCCCCATTTTTAACCTGAGATGAACAAATGAACGTTCTGTTTTGGATGGAGCCTTTTCACGAGTTTGAAAAGCCCGAGTATCTATTGCCTTGGGCTCGCTGGTATGCAGGCATCGATAGAACGCTGAGCAAGGCATTTGATCGTTACGAGTCGGTGATTGTCTGTTCCGATACTAACAGTCTGATCACCTCCGGGCAGTATCCTATCCGCTACATTGAGCTTTCCGTAGTGGAGATACTCAAAGGCGTATCAGGTGACTTTTCCTGGGAGGCTTTTCGCGAGGAATTGTCCGTCGATCAAGTTCGGTACTTTACTGAGCTGGTCGGTCGCAAGTTGGCGGGTTTCAGTCCCGATGTAATTATCTCGGGGTACCGGAATCAGGTGTTGTCGGCGCTTTTTCCAGATACCCAGTGGTTGTGCTTTGAGTACTCGGCCTTCTCGCGCAAACCTTATCCCGAGACGTGGAAGTTCGATCCTGTTGGCTTCGGTGTTGGGCGGGTTGTAAATCAACTCGAGCGGAAGATACTGCTTGCGCATGAATACCGACCAGAGCGTCTGGAGCAGTTGCGGGGGCGCTTGGACGCGAGCTTTCGCGCTGTGTACGAGCGGGCTGGCTTAGCCCGACTAGATCAATATCGAAAGAGGTTCAGGAAGCTTTGGTGTTTCCCGGCTCCTGGTCCGATTCTGCTGAGCGGGCAAAGTGTTTTCGGTGAGGTGGCGCGGCTTCTCGATCTTATGCCTCCGGATGAGGCGCTGCTGGTAACGTTTCATCCGGATACTCAGGCTTTGACCCCTGCGCAGATAAACTACCTGCAGCGGCGTTACCGGAACTTCATTGCCGACCTCAATAAGGAAGGAATCCATGCTCAGTCCCAATACTTGTTACCTTTCTGCGACGTTGTGGTCGGGGAGACATCTTCGCTCATCGTCCAGGCAGCTTTGTGGCAGAAAACCGTTGTCGGCGTGGGGCGTAACGTGTTGCCATGGGTCTACGATGCCCGCGCGCACGAGGGGCAACTGATTGGCCAGATCAATGGTGGTCGCGAAGAAAAGACGGTGCTGCTGGACTGGTTAATATCCCATTACTCCAAGCCGATCGACTGGATGTTGTCGCCCTCCAAGCTGGGCTCCTTCTTCGAAGGAGTTGCGAGCGCCCGAAGCATCGATGATTACTTTGATATCTACAAAGAGCACGCCGAGGCGGATGCTCTAAGTGTCTTTATCGATCGAGTCGATGGCTTTGCCCTGTCTGCAACTGACCCCGTGCTGCTGGAGGAGTATGCACGTTCAGCCCAGCGATTTCTGAATCAGTCTGGTAGCCCCAGTATCGCTGCGGAGTTCTCACTTGAGGACTGGTTGCAGGAGCGGTTGCCTACAGTCGTTCAGGGGCGGCTGATAAATGAGCATCTGGCTTATCACCAGGGCGGACCGCGATTCGGTATTGTATTGCTCGACATAGAGGGTGATACGTCGGGGCTGATGCAGACGGTTAAAAGTTTGGGGCTTGATCGCGGGCTTTATGCTTCTTTGAAGATTGTTGTGCTTTCTGTTGCGCAAGTTCCTCGAACTTGCCAGGAGGACAAGCTCCATTTCATTTCCGTTAAGTCTAGCGACTATGTCGATGCTCTCAATGAGGTCGTTAGAAGGGGAGATTTCGACTGGATGATGCTGGCTAGAGCTGGCGAGGAATTTACCCCCAGCGGTCTTATGATGGCTGCCTTGGAGTTGCTGAATGCGCAAGAATGCAGAGCCGTATACGGTGATGAGTTGCAACGTAACCTAGAAGGAAACTTCGGGGCCCTGTTTCGCCCAGGCTTCAACTTGGACATGCTGCTCAGTTTCCCCACCGCCATGGCTCGTCACTGGCTCTTTAGGCGCGAAGTCGTACTTGAGGCTGGAGGCTTCGACCCCGCGTTCTCGGCGGCCCTGGAGTTTGACCTGCTGCTCCGCCTGATAGAGCAGGGGGGGATGGCGGGGCTTGGGCACGTTGACGAGCCTCTCGTTATTACCGCAGCGCCCGTCCTGGTAGAAAACGCTCATGAGCGGGAGGCGTTGCTGGCTCATCTGGCGCGGCGAGGGTATGCAGATGCCAGACTGCTTCCATGTCCTCCGGGGCTCCATCGTATCAATTACGGTCACCAAGACCGTCCTCTGGTCTCGATTATTATTCCGACCAAGGATCAGCTGCCGGTATTGCAACGCTGTGTGGAAAGCCTGTTGGAAAAGACGGCCTACACGAATTATGAATTGCTGATCGTCGATAACAACAGCGAGACTGCTGAGGCGCTGGCATGGTTTGCGGGCGTAGAGGCCATGGCCGATGACAAGGTCAGAATTTTGCGCTACCCGCAACCCTTCAACTACTCGGCGATAAACAACATGGCGGCGCGCGAGGCGCGTGGCGAGTACCTGGTGTTGCTAAACAACGACACTGCGATCATCAGCGAGCGCTGGCTGGATGAGTTGCTCAACCACGCTCTGCGTCCGGAAGTCGGCATTGTCGGCGCCAAGCTGCTCTACCCGGACGGCAGGATTCAGCATGCTGGTGTGGTGCTGGGCCTGCGTGGTCCTGCGGATCACCCGTTCATTGGTGAGCCGATGGAGGCGCCCGGCTACATGCAGCGTTTGCAGGTCGACCAGAACTACAGCGCGGTCACGGCTGCGTGCCTGATGATCCGCAAGTCAATCTACGAGGACGTCGGTGGCCTGGAGGAGGGCTTCCAGGTTTCCTACAACGACGTCGATCTCTGTCTCAAGGTGCGCGAGGCCGGTCATCTGATCGTCTGGACTCCGCATGCCGTGGTGATGCACGAAGGCAGTGTCAGCCAGAAGCGCATCGATCCCAAGGCCGTCGAGAGCAAGCGCCAGCGTTTTATCGGCGAGCAGGATGCGATGTACGAGAAGTGGTTGCCGGCGCTGGCAAGAGATCCTGCCTATAACCGCAACCTGTCGCTCAACGGCAAGGGCTTTGAGCTGGAAACGGACGTCAATCTGACCTGGCGTCCCTTGACCTGGCGCCCGCTTCCGGTGGTGCTGGCGCATCCGGCCGATCCTTGGGGCTGCGGCAACTATCGGGTCATCAGGCCTCTTCGGGCCATGCGCCGTGACGGCCTGGTCGATGGCATGCTCTCTGAAGGTTTGTTGCAGGTGGTTGATCTGGAGCGCTACGACCCCGACATAATCGTGTTGCAGCGACAGATTGGCGACGAGCGTCTGGAGGCGATGCGGCGGATTCAGCGGTTCTCGCGGGCCTTTACCGTCTATGAACTGGACGACTATCTGCCCAACTTGCCGATGAAAAACATGCACCGTGAGCACATGCCCAAGGACATTCTCAAGTCCCTGCGCAAGGGGCTGAACTTCGTTGACCGTTTCGTCGTATCGACCGAGCCCCTGGCCGAGGCCCTTGCAGGCCTGCACGGTGATATCCGGGTGATCGAGAATCGCTTGCCAGTCGAGTGGTGGAAAGACCTAAGCAGCCAGCGCAGGCGTGGCCGCAAGCCACGCGTCGGCTGGGCCGGCGGTGTCAGCCATACCGGTGACCTAGAGTTGATCGCTGATGTGGTCAAGGAACTGGCTGCGGAAGTGGAGTGGGTATTCTTCGGTATGTGTCCTGAGGCGATCCGTCCATACGTCCATGAAGTGCACGAAGGTGTCCAAATCGACCTGTATCCAGCCGCACTCGCTCGCCTGGATCTGGATCTGGCATTGGCACCGATCGAGCAGAACCTGTTCAACGAGTGCAAGAGCAACCTGCGCCTGCTGGAGTACGGCGCTTGCGGCTTCCCTGTAGTCTGCAGTGATCTGCGCCCTTACCAGGGCAATTTGCCGGTGACGCGAGTGAAAAATCGCTTCAAGGACTGGGTGGACGCGATCCGTATGCACATCAACGATCTGGATGCTTCTGCGCGCATGGGCGACGAACTGCGAGCGAAAGTGCTGAGCGACTGGATGCTCGAAGGGAACAATCTGGTGGCCTGGCGAGAGGCTTGGTCGCCGAGTTGATTCAGCGCACCATTCAAGAAAACACGAAGCCGCCGATATTTATTGGCGGCTTCGTGTTTTAGCGGTGAGCAGCGAGCAAATCTCTCCCGCGGGCAAGGATAGATAGTGTCGAAAAAATGGCGTTTTGAGCTAGGGGCCATGAAGTGCTTTGTTTTTGCTTGGAAATAACGAAGAGCAAGAAAAATCTGCCAAAAACCCTAAAGCTCTCCAGGCAAGCGCCGATAAAGAAATCGAATGCGAACTCTCTGGGCGTCTGAGCATGCCGGCCCGAGCTCGCAAGCTCAGACAAACGGTTCAAAAGGTCATCCGGAGGAAATACCATGGCCCTTACAGTCAACACTAACGTCGCGTCCCTAAATACCCAGCGCAATCTGGGTGCTTCGTCCAAAGGCCTGGATACTTCCCTCCAGCGTCTGTCCACCGGCTTCCGCATCAACAGCGCGAAAGACGACGCCGCTGGCCTGCAGATTTCCAACCGACTGACCAGCCAGATCAACGGCCTGGGTGTGGCTACCCGCAACGCCAACGATGGCATTTCCCTGGCGCAGACCGCTGAAGGTGCTCTGCAGCAGTCCACTGGTATCCTGCAGCGTATGCGTGACTTGGCTCTGCAGGCTTCCAACGGTTCCAACGGCGCTACCGAACGCGCTGCTCTGCAGGCTGAAGTGTCTCAGCTGCAGCAGGAATTGAACCGTATTTCCGACACCACCAGCTTTGGTGGTCGCAAGATCCTTGACGGCAGCTTTGGCTCGCAGGCCTTCCAGGTTGGTGCCAATGCCTACGAGACCATCAGTGTCTCCATCGGCTCGGCTGCCACTGATCGTATTGGTATCAACCGCATTACCTCTTCTGGCGCAGCTGCCGCCCAGTTCGCTGCCACTGGCGCCGGCAGCGAGTCGGCGTACGGTAGCGGCGCTGGCAGCTTCAACATCACTTCGCAGTTCACAACCAACGCGCCGAGCGGTTCGGTAACCGTCAACTATGGTGCAAACTCTTCGGCTCGTGACATCGCAGCAGCGATCAACTCGAAGAGCGATGAAACCGGCGTGACGGCTAATGCCCGTACCGTAGCGGAGCTGGCCGGGTTGGCCAGCTCAGGCACCGTGTCCTTCAAGCTGGCTGGTGCTGGCGATAGCAGTTCGGTAATTTCGGCTGTTGTGGCTGACAGCTCTGACCTGTCTGCGCTGGCAGATGCCATCAACAAGGAAAGCGGCAAAACCGGTATTTCCGCCTTCTCCAAAGGTGACAAGCTGGAGCTGGTCAGCGACCGTGGTGAGAAGATCGAGATCAGCGACTTCGCAATTGGTGGTTCTTCGGCTTCCGGCACCCTGGCAACTCTGCAGGCCAAGAACTTCGACGGTAGCGAGTATATTGGAGCTACGCCTGCGAATATCGACGCCGATAACGGTGCGCGTGCCGACGGCCAGGTTCAGCTCGAAGCTTCCAGCGCCTTCCAGATTACTGATGTGGGTGATGGTTTCGAGGAAGGCTTCAGTGCTCTGGACAGCGTTAAGGACATCGATATCAGCACTGCAACAGGTGCGCAGGATGCCCTGGGTATCATCAACGGCGCGATTGCGAACATCGATGCTCAGCGCGCTCAGCTTGGTGCGGTGCAGAACCGCTTTGAGAACACCATCTCGAACCTGCAGAACATTGCCGAGAACTCCTCCGCAGCTCGCAGCCGGATTCGCGACACTGACTTTGCTGCCGAAACCTCGGAACTGACCAAGAATCAGATCCTGCAGCAGGCCGGTACCGCGATCCTGGCCCAGGCCAACCAGCTGCCGCAGTCTGTTCTCAGCCTGCTGGGCTAAGTTCAAAGGCGCTAGACTACGGGGAGAAGGGCTCAGCTCTTCTCCCCGTTACCTCATTCTGAGGAGTTATTTATGGACATTGGTTCGATAAAGTCCCCAGTTAATCTCGCACGGGCTCGTGACGGCGGTGTCTCCACGGTTGTGGATTCACGGCAAAAGCAGAGCCTGACGGAGATCGCCTCGGCCCAGTCGGCCAATGGGCAGTCCACTGCTCGCTCGGCCGCTCCGGTTCAGAATGTGAATCGGGCTCAGGTCGAAGATGCAGTGGCCACCATTCAGGAATTTGTCCAGTCTGTTCGTCGCAGTATCAATTTTGCGGTGGACGACGGTTCCGGGCGGGTTGTGGTCAAGGTGACGGATGCCGGTTCAGGCGACGTGATCCGACAGATTCCATCAGAGGAGGCGCTCAAGCTGGCAGAGAATCTGTCGGAAGTGCGCAGTCTGTTGTTCAAGGCCGAGGCATAGCTCCATTGTCTTGGCATGAGTTTTGACTGTTATCCTGCTATCTACAGGGTGCAGTCGAATTTTTGACGAGGTACGAGATAATGGCGGGTATCACGGGAATCGGTTCGGGCATCAAGATCGACGAGATCGTCACGGCGTTGGTCAATGCTGAGCGAGCACCCAAGACCAACCAGCTCGACCGCCTGGAAAAGCAGACCACCACTCGTATTTCCGCGATCGGTACGCTCACCGGGGCGATGAACTCGTTTAAGACCGCCCTCGATGCGCTCAACAAGCCCGCGCTGTTCGAGTCTCGCACCGCGAGCACTTCCAACAGCAGTGTGCTCAAGGCTACCGCCAGCAGCACTGCGCCTGCCGGCAGCTACAGCATTCAGGTTCAGCAGTTGGCCACCAGCAGCAAGGTGGCCCTGCAATCCGTCTCGGGTGGTACCGCCGCCACGTTCAACAGCGGTACGCTGGAAATCTCTGCGGGTAGCAGCAGCATCAGTGTCGATATCACCGCCGCCAACAACACGCTGGCCGGTATGCGTGATGCGATCAACGAGGCCGGTAAGAGCAGCGGGATCAGTGCGACCATCATCACCGATGACTCCGGCTCGCGCCTGGTGCTGAGTTCGACCAAGACCGGCGCAGGTAACGATATCAAGGTCGTTGCAAGCGAAGATGGCGAAACCACCGGAAGCAATCTTCTGACGAGTCAGGCTTTCGTTCCTGTTGAAGATCCTGACAACGAGGGCGCTTTCCTCAAGCCGAATTCGGACAGTGGAGCTGGCGGGGTGATCACTCAGGCCAAATCGGCCAAGCTGACCATCGACGGGCTGCAACTGGTGCGCGACAGCAACAAGATCGAGGATGCCCTCGAAGGTGTGACACTGGATCTTGTGGCAGTGCAAAGCGCTACCGACCTTACCGATGGCAAGACCATCAATCTTACTGTTGGCGTCGACAAGTCGAGCGTCAAGACCAACCTGCAGAAGTTTGTCGATGCCTACAACGCCCTGGTCTCGTCTGCGGCCCAGCTAACGGCGGTCGTCGAAGTAGAGGGATCCAAGCCCGTGGCTGGCCCCCTGGTCGGCGACTCCACGGTGCGCAGCGTGCTGGCGGGGCTGCGCAATGAAATCGTCAAGATGACCGGAGACAGTGATGCTGGCGTACGTGCGCTGGCCGACCTGGGCATCACCACTGGCAAGGATGGAAAACTGGCCATCGATGACGCCAAGCTGACCAAGGCGCTGGATGAAAACTTTGAGCAGGTCGGTGCCTACCTTACCGGTAATGATGGCCTGATGGGACGCCTCTCTGGTTTCGTTTCGGATTACGTGGCCAGTGAGGGGGTGCTGAAACAGCGAGACAGCGCCTTGCGAGGCACGTTGAAGGATATCGACAAGCAACGTGAGTCACTCGATAAACGTATCACCAGCCTGCAAGACCGTCTTTATGCTCAGTACAACGCAATGGATTCTCTGGTGGGACAGCTTTCTCGCACCAGTGAAAGCCTGAGCAATATGCTGGCCAACCTGCCGGGCTTTGTCAGAAAGGACAAGTAATTCATGAGCAAGAACCCTATCGATGCCTACAAGCAGGTCAAGACCAGCCAGGAAGTATCGCCTTATCGCACCGTACAGCTGCTGCTTGAGGGCGCACTACAGCGTGTAATGCTTGCCAAGCACGCGCAGGCTGAGGGGGACACCGAGATCCGCGGTATTGCTGTGGGCAGCACCATCACCATCTTGGGGGTACTGCAGGCCGCTCTGGACAAGGAACTGGGTGGCGAGATCGCCGAGAATCTCGATGCGTTGTACGACTATATGACCCGCCGCCTGGCAGGCGTCGCCCTGGATGATACGCCGCGTAATCTGGATGAGGTTCAGTCGCTACTGGGCGATATCAAAAGCGCCTGGGATGCCATCGGTCCCGAAGTCGAACCCGCTTCCGCAGGCTGATCTGGCAGGCTGCTTTCGCAACATAAAGCGCTAAAGCTTTGCCCCATAGAGCCGATATTCAAAGTATCAGCCCATTGGTAGAGTGAGAGCGATTATGAACGCAATGGCGGCCCTCAAGCAGTATCAGAC
This sequence comes from Pseudomonas sp. Z8(2022), assembly GCF_025837155.1. NCBI lineage: Bacteria > Pseudomonadati > Pseudomonadota > Gammaproteobacteria > Pseudomonadales > Pseudomonadaceae > Pseudomonas > Pseudomonas sp. Z8(2022). The sequence goes on from NZ_CP107549.1 coordinate 1,669,004, forward strand.
CGTCAACAACCAGGCGCAGGCTGCAGAGGCCAGCCCTCATCGGCTCATTCAAATGTTGATGGAGGGTGGTTTGTCTCGTATTGCTCAGGCGCGTGGCGCCATGGAGCGTGGTCAGACTGCTCTGAAAGGTGAATTGATCGGCAAGAGTATTGCCATCATCTCGGGACTGCGCGAGAGTCTTGACCACCAGCAAGGTGGCGAACTGGCGGCCAACCTCGATAGTCTGTACGAATACATGATTGCCCGTTTGACCGAGGCCAATGTGAGCAACGAGCCGGAACTTCTTGAGGAAGTGTCTGTGCTGCTGCGTAACGTCAAACAGGGTTGGGATGCCATCGCTCAATAATGGGCGAGCATCGGAGGAGAAACGAATGAGTTCATCTGTCCAGCATTTGCAGGCGACCGGTACGGCCTTGCGCGATGCGCTGGCACGGCAGGACTGGGCCGCGATTGGTGAGCTTGACCTGCAGTGCCGCCTGGCTGTCGAGGCAGCCATGGTCGAAAGTGACGGAGACGATCTGCGTGACGGTCTGGAGCAACTCCTGGGGCTTTACCGTGAGCTGGTAACCGTTTGTCAGTCCGAACAGCAGCGCTTGGCCAATGAACTGGTGCAGCTCAACCACTCCCGTCAGGGGGCGAAGGTCTATCAGCTTTTCGGCTAATCTCTGCTTTTACCGAGTTTAACCGGCAGGTTCGGCTCGGTTCCCCTCTAGCTAATTCTCTCTCTTTTTCTCCTGTCCTGTCCGTAGCGATTGCCAATTCAGTCGGCAATTGCGTGGCTGACACTATCAAAGTGCTAAAAAGTTACGTCATAAAATTGACTGTCTTCAATTTTTTGACTTTACTAGTGGCAAGTTGCCGGTGTGCGCCGAGGAATCGGCGTGCGATCCTCCTCACTTCTCGGGTCAGACAAGCACAAGATGTGGCGTGAAACCAAAATCCTGTTGATCGATGACAATGCTGCGCGTCGCCATGAGCTGGCGATCATTCTGAATTTTCTCGGGGAGGAGCACCTGGCTTGCACGAGCCAGGATTGGCGTAATGCGGTGGCGGAGCTAGGTTCCAGCCGGGAAGTGCTCAGCGTTCTGCTGGGTGATGTCGAAGCCAAGGGCGGCGCGCTGGAGCTGACCAAGCAGATCGCAGGCTGGGATGAGTTTCTGCCATTGCTGACGGTGGGGGAGTCGTCCATCAGTGAGTGGCCCGAGGACCTGCGCAGGCGTGTGCTGGCCAGCCTGGAGACGCCGCTCAGCTACAACAAGCTGCTCGATTCCCTGCATCGTGCCCAGGTCTATCGCGAGATGTACGACCAGGCCCGTGATCGTGGCCGGCAGCGTGAGCCCAATCTGTTCCGTAGCCTGGTCGGCACCAGTCGTGCCATCCAGCAGGTACGGCAGATGATGCAGCAGGTGGCCGATACCGAGGCCAGCGTCCTGATTCTCGGTGAGTCCGGAACCGGCAAGGAAGTGGTCGCGCGCAATCTGCACTATCACTCAAAACGCCGTGAAGCACCGTTCGTGCCGGTCAATTGCGGCGCCATCCCGGCCGAGTTGCTGGAAAGCGAGCTGTTCGGCCATGAAAAAGGTGCCTTCACTGGCGCCATCACCAGTCGGGCAGGGCGCTTCGAGCTGGCCAATGGCGGCACGCTGTTCCTCGACGAGATCGGCGACATGCCGTTGCCGATGCAGGTCAAGCTGCTGCGTGTGCTGCAGGAGCGCACCTTCGAGCGCGTGGGCAGCAACAAGACTCAGACCGCCGATGTACGCATCATCGCCGCGACGCACAAGAACCTGGAGAAGATGATCGAGGACGGCAGCTTCCGCGAGGATCTGTACTACCGCCTCAACGTGTTCCCCATCGAGATGGCGCCGCTGCGTGAGCGCATCGAAGACATTCCGCTGTTGATGAACGAGCTGATCTCGCGCATGGAACACGAGAAGCGCGGTTCCATTCGCTTCAACTCGGCTGCCATCATGTCGCTGTGTCGCCATGACTGGGCGGGCAACGTGCGTGAGCTGGCCAACCTGGTGGAACGCATGGCGATCATGCACCCCTATGGCGTGATCGGAGTGGGTGAGCTGCCGAAGAAATTCCGCCATGTCGATGACGAAGACGAGCAACTCGCGGCCAACCTGCGTGACGAGATGGAAGAGCGCGCGGCGATCATGGCCGGCCTGCCGGGGCTCGATACGCCGGCCATGCTGCCCCCGGAAGGTCTGGACCTGAAGGACTACCTCGGTAATCTGGAGCAGGGCCTCATTCAGCAGGCGCTGGATGATGCCGGTGGTGTGGTGGCGCGTGCTGCCGAGCGCCTGCGTATCCGCCGTACCACGTTGGTCGAGAAGATGCGCAAGTACGGCATGAGCCGCCGAGACGAGGATGGTCAGGACGAGGATTGATCCCTCAGCCGCAGGCCAGCAATAGGAAAAAGCCGGAGCTTTGACGCAAGCTCCGGCTTTGTTTTTTCAAGTCATTGAAAAATAAGGATAAAAAAGTAGGCACGGGGATTGCTAAAGCTCTTGTATCCGACCGTCTTCTGACGGTGCGTCGTATGAGAGAAACAGATGGAAGCCAACCGCCGTCCTACCGAGTCAGCCGAGCCGAGCGTTTCGGCGCCGCTCGAACAAGCCAGCCGCGCAGGACTGGAGCAGGCCTTTGCCCTGTTCAACCAGATGTCCAACCAGCTCAGCGAGTCCTACAGCCTGCTCGAGGCTCGGGTCAATGAGCTGAAGGGGCAGTTGGCGCTGGTCAGTGCTCAGCGTATGCAGGAGCTGGCAGAGAAGGAGCGCCTGGCGCATCGCCTGCAAAGCCTGCTGGACTTGCTGCCTGGCGGTGTGATCGTCATCGACGGCCAGGGCGTCGTGCGTGAAGCCAACCCGGTGGCGCGGGCACTGCTCGGTCAGCCATTGGTGGGCATGCTCTGGCGCCAGGTGATTGCCCGCAACTTCGCCCCGCGCGAAGACGATGGGCATGAAATCTCCATGCGCGATGGCCGTCGTCTGTCCATCGCCACACGTTCCCTGCATGGTGAGCCGGGGCAGCTTGTGCTTTTGACTGATCTGACGGAAACCCGTCGCCTGCAGGATCAGTTGTCTCGTCACGAACGTCTTTCGGCGCTGGGGCGAATGGTGGCTTCGCTCGCGCATCAGATCCGTACGCCACTGTCCGCTGCGCTGCTTTACGCCAGTCACCTCAATGAACAGGTGCTGCCCGCCGAACAGCAGCAGCGTTTCGCCGGGCGTTTGAAGGAGCGGCTGCACGAACTGGAGAACCAGGTGCGCGACATGCTGATCTTCGCCCGTGGCGAGCTGCCGCTGCCTGATCGCTTGTCACCATCGGCCCTATTCGATGCGCTGCGTGCCGCTGCCGACGCGCATGTGGGCGGGATGAGCGTGCGCTGGCAGTGCGATGTACGCGATGGCGAGTTGCTGTGCAATCGTGACACGCTGGTCGGCACCGTGCTCAACCTGATCGACAATGCCATTCAGGCGGCTGGTCGTGATGCGCATCTGAAGATTCATCTGTATCGCCGCGACAGCCAGCTGCGCCTGTGTGTCAGCGATAACGGGCCGGGGATGAGTCAGGAAACCCTGGCGCGTCTGGGCGAACCCTTCTTTACCACCAAGACCACCGGAACCGGCCTCGGTCTGGCGGTGGTCAAGGCAGTGGCGCGCGCCCATCAGGGCCAGCTGCTGCTGCAATCACGTGCAGGTCGTGGTACCTGCGCCATCGTTTCTCTGCCGCTGCTCGACGCAGCGACTCACTCGAATCAGGAGTAACCCATGGCTGCCAAAGTCCTGCTGGTTGAAGACGATCGCGCATTGCGCGAAGCCCTGGCCGATACCCTGTGCCTGGGCGGGCATGATTATCGGGCCGTCGATTGTGCCGAGGCGGCACTCGTTGCCCTGACCGAAGAGCCGTTCGGGCTGGTCGTCAGCGATGTCAATATGCCGGGCATGGATGGACATCAGCTGCTGGCGCAGATTCGCGCCCGTTATCCGCAACTGCCGGTACTGCTGATGACCGCCTTCGGCGCTGTGGAACGCGCGGTGGATGCCATTCGCCAGGGCGCGGCCGACTATCTGGTCAAACCGTTCGAGCCGCGCACGCTGCTGGAGCTGGTGGCCAGGCACGCCCTCGGCAAGATGACGGCGGGTGATCGTGACGGCCCCGTGGCGCTCGAGCCGGCCAGCGTGCAACTGCTGGAGCTGGCGTCGCGCGTCGCGCAGAGTGATTCGACGGTGATGATCACGGGCGAATCCGGTACGGGCAAGGAGGTGCTGGCGCGCTATATCCATCAGCAATCGCCGCGCGCATCCGGCCCCTTCATCGCCATCAACTGCGCGGCGATTCCCGACAACATGCTCGAGGCCACGTTGTTCGGCCACGAGAAGGGTGCGTTTACCGGTGCAGTCACCGCGCAGCCCGGCAAGTTCGAGCTGGCCGACGGCGGCACCATTCTGCTCGATGAAATTTCCGAAATGCCGCTGGGTTTGCAGGCCAAGCTGTTGCGCGTGCTGCAGGAGCGTGAGGTCGAGCGGGTAGGCGCACGCAAGCCGATCAGTCTGGACATCCGCGTGCTGGCCACCAGTAACCGTGATCTGGCCAGCGAAGTCGCTGCCGGGCGTTTCCGCGAAGACCTTTACTATCGTCTGTCGGTTTTCCCGCTGGCCTGGCGTCCGCTGCGTGAGCGGCCTGCCGATATTCTGCCGTTGGCCGAGCGCCTGCTGGCCAAGCACGTCAAAAAAATGAATCAGGCTCCGGTGCGCTTGTCAGAATCGGCCGCGCAGTGCCTGGCGCAGCATCAGTGGCCGGGCAACGTGCGCGAACTGGACAACGCCATTCAGCGCGCATTGATTTTGCAGCAGGGTGGCGTGATCCAGGCGCAGGATCTCTGCCTGCATGCGCCGATTGGGCAAACGGTGCAAAGCGCCGCGCCGAGGCTGGCGGTCGTACCGAGTGTAGCCTCGCCATTGCCACAACCGCTCGAGTCTTCAGGTGCGGTGGATTCCGGTGCTTTGGGCGAGGATCTTCGTCGCCGCGAATTCCAGGTGATCATCGATACCTTGCGCGCTGAGCGTGGCCGTCGCAAGGAGGCTGCCGAGCGCCTGGGGATCAGCCCGCGCACCCTGCGGTACAAGCTGGCGCAGATGCGTGATGCAGGCATGGATGTCGAGGCGTACCTCTACGCCAGCTGAGTCCTGACGCAGGAATGCCGCAGCCGGGTAGGTGCGGCGTTGCCCGTGCTGCACGCGTTCTGCCGGTTTGGTATATGGAGTCCACCCTGAACCTGCCGGCTGCCTCCTGCTCGCGGTTCAGGGTGGTCGTTTTCTCGTCCGCGTTCTCTTCTCTTCGTCATTCTGGCACCCTTGTTGCAAATACCTCTGCATAGCGCCGCTAGCGTCAAAAAGCGGGCAGTGGAGGAAGTCATGAGCCAGGGTGTTGAATTCAATCGCTTGATGCTGGAAATGCGAGCCATGCAGGCCGAGGCCATGGCCCGCCAGAAGCCGGCTGTCAGCGAGCCAGTGCCAGGGGCACCGAGCTTCTCGGAAATGCTCGGGCAGGCGGTGAACAAGGTCAACGAGACCCAGCAGGTTTCCAACAAGCTCGCGACTGCCTTCGAGATGGGGCAGAGCGGGGTCGATCTGACTGACGTGATGATCGCCTCGCAGAAGGCCAGCGTATCCTTTCAAGCCATGACCCAGGTGCGTAACAAGCTGGTCCAGGCTTATCAAGACATCATGCAGATGCCGGTCTGAGGGTTGATTCATGGCTGAAGCAGCAGTAGCAAACGTACCGGCCAAGGCCGAAGCAGACGAGCCGAAGAAGCCCCTGCTGGGTCTTGGTTTCCTGGAAAACCTCGCCGAGATGTCGGTGTTGCGTCAACTCGGCCTGCTGGTCGGTCTGGCGGCCAGTGTGGCGATCGGCTTTGCCGTGGTGCTGTGGTCGCAGCAGCCGGATTACCGTCCGCTCTACGGCAGCCTCAACGGTATGGATGCGACCCAGGTGGTCGAGACGCTGACCGCCTCCGGTATCGACTACACCATCGAACCCAACTCCGGCGCGCTGCTGGTCAAGGCTGATGATCTGGCGCGTGCGCGCATGCGTCTGGCAGCCACTGGCGTGGCACCCACCGACACCAGCGTCGGTTTCGAAATTCTCGACCGTGAACAGGGTCTGGGCACCAGCCAGTTCATGGAAGCAACCCGTTATCGCCGTGGTCTCGAGGGCGAGCTGGCGCGTACGGTTTCCAGCCTCAACAACGTCAAGGCGGCACGGGTGCACCTGGCCATGCCCAAGGCTTCGGTCTTCGTGCGTGACGAGCGCAAACCGTCCGCCTCGGTACTGGTCGAGCTCTATCCGGGACGCGCGCTTGAGCCGAGCCAGGTTATGGCCATTGTCAATCTGGTGGCCACCAGCGTGCCCGAACTGGACAAGGGCCAGGTCACCGTGGTGGATCAGAAGGGCAACCTGCTCTCGGATCAGCAGGAGCTCTCCGAGCTGACCATGGCGGGCAAGCAGTTCGACTACACCCGGCGTATGGAAAGCCTGTTCACCCAGCGTGTGCACAATATCCTGCAGCCGGTGCTGGGTAGCGGCCGCTACAAGGCCGAAGTGTCGGCTGACGTGGACTTCAGCTCGGTCGAGTCCACTTCCGAAATGTTCAACCCGGACCAGCCGGCACTGCGCAGCGAGCAGCAGGTCAACGAGCAGCGTCAGAGCAGCCTGCCACCGCAGGGCGTACCGGGTGCGCTGTCCAACCAGCCGCCGGGGCCGGCCAGTGCGCCCGAGCAGACCGGTGGTGCAGCAGGTCCGGCCGGCCCGGTAGCGGCGGGGCAGCCGCTGGTGGACGCCAACGGTCAGCAGATCATGGACCCGGCCACGGGCCTGCCGATGCTGGCGCCTTACCCGGCGGACAAGCGTGAACAGTCCACCCGCAACTTCGAACTGGACCGTTCCATCAGTTATACCCGTCAGCAGCAGGGGCGTCTGCGTCGCCTGTCGGTTGCGGTGGTGGTCGACGATCAGGTGCGTGTCGATCCGGCTACCGGCGAAACCACCCGGGTGCCGTGGACCGCCGACGACCTGGCGCGCTTTACCCGCCTGGTACAGGACTCGGTGGGCTTCGATGCCAGCCGTGGGGACAGCGTCAGTGTGATCAACACCGCCTTCACCGCCTCTCTGGGCGAGGAAATTCCCGATATTCCGTTCTACACCCAGCCCTGGTTCTGGGACATCGTCAAACAGGTGCTTGGCGTCCTGTTCATCCTGGTGCTGGTGTTCGGTGTGCTGCGTCCGGTGCTCAACAACATCACCGGCGGCGGCAAGGGCAAGGAACTGGCTGAAGCCGGCGACGTGGAACTTGGCGAGATGGCCGGTCTGGATGGCGAGCTGTCCGAAGACCGCGTCAGCCTCGGCGGGCCGCAGAGCATACTGCTGCCGAGCCCCAGTGAGGGGTATGATGCGCAGCTGAGCGCTATCAAGAGTCTGGTGGCGGAAGATCCTGGCCGCGTAGCCCAGGTCGTCAAAGAGTGGATCAACGCCGATGAGTGACAATCGTACCGCTACCAAACTGACCAAGGTCGACAAGGCCGCGATTCTGCTGCTGTCGCTGGGTGAGACCGATGCCGCGCAGGTGCTGCGCCATCTGGGGCCGAAGGAAGTGCAGCGTGTCGGCGTTGCGATGGCCGGCATGCGCAACATTCATCGCGAGCAGGTCGAGCAGGTGATGGCCGAGTTCGTCGATATCGTCGGCGACCAGACCAGCCTTGGCGTCGGTGCCGATGGCTACATCCGCAAGATGCTTACCCAGGCGCTGGGCGAGGACAAGGCGGGCAACCTGATCGACCGCATCCTGCTCGGTGGCAGCACCAGTGGTCTGGACAGCCTGAAGTGGATGGAGCCGCGCGCCGTTGCCGACGTGATTCGCTACGAACACCCGCAGATCCAGGCCATCGTCGTCGCCTATCTGGACCCGGACCAGGCTGGCGAGGTGCTCAGCCACTTCGATCACAAGGTGCGCCTGGACATCATCCTGCGCGTGTCTTCGCTGAACACCGTGCAGCCGTCTGCGCTCAAGGAACTCAACCAGATTCTCGAGAAGCAGTTCTCCGGCAGTGCCAACACCACGCGTGCCACCATGGGTGGCGTCAAACGTGCGGCGGACATCATGAACTTCCTCGACAGTTCGGTGGAAGGACAGCTGATGGATTCGATTCGCGAAGTGGACGAAGACCTGTCGGCGCAGATCGAGGATCTGATGTTCGTCTTCGACAACCTGGCCGATGTCGACGACCGTGGCATCCAGGCGCTGATGCGCGAAGTTTCCTCCGAAGTGCTGGTGCTGGCGCTCAAGGGCGCCGACGACGCGATCAAGGAAAAGGTGTTCAAGAACATGTCCAAACGCGCGGCCGAGTTGCTGCGCGACGATCTGGAAGCCAAGGGCCCGGTGCGCGTCAGCGACGTCGAGGCCGCGCAGAAGGAAATTCTTACCATCGCCCGGCGCATGGCCGAGGCCGGAGAGATCGTGCTCGGTGGCAAGGGCGGCGAGGAGATGGTTTAAGCCATGGCAGCCAAGGAGCCTGAGAGCGAACTGATTCGCGCCAAGGATCTGGGCACCGTCGATCGCTGGGCACTGCCCAGCTTCGACGCACAGGTTGAAGAGCCGGTCGAAGACGATGTTCCGGCCGAAGAGCCTGCTCCTGTCGAGGCCGAAGATCAGGACGCCGGGCAGGTCGAAGAGATCGCCATCGAGGATGTCAAACCGCTGACGCTCGATGAGCTCGAAGCCATCCGCCAGGATGCCTACAACGAAGGTTTTGCCACCGGTGAGAAGGACGGCTTTCATGCCGGCCAGATCAAGGCCAGGCAGGAGGCCGACGCCGCCCTGGCGCTCAAGATCGACAGCCTGGAAAAGCTCATGACGCAGCTGTTCGATCCGATTGCCGAGCAGGATCAGCAGATGGAAGTGGCCATGGTGCGCCTGGTCAGCCATATGGTCCGCGAGGTGATTCAGCGCGAGCTGCAGATCGACTCCAGCCAGATTCGCCAGGTACTGCGCGAGGCGCTCAAGCTCCTGCCCATGGGCGCGGACAACGTGCGTATTCAGGTCAATCCGCAGGACTTCGAAACCATCAGGGCATTGCGCGAGCGTCATGAGGAGAGCTGGCGCATTCTCGAAGACGACAGTCTGTTGCCTGGTGGTTGCCGCATCGAGTCGGAGCACAGCCGGATCGACGCCAGCGTCGAGACGCGCATGGCGCAGGCGCTCAAGCAACTGTTCGAGCAGCAGCGGGCGCAGAGCACTCAGCTGCCGGAGGCGGACATCAGCCTGGACCTGGATGGCGGCGATGCGTCTTGACCGCGTGAGCTTCGCCCGGCGTCTGGGGGGCTACAGCGATGCGATCAGCCTTCCCAGCCAGCCCGTACTCGAGGGGCGTCTTCTGCGTATGGTCGGTCTCACCCTTGAGGCCGAAGGTCTGCGTGCAGCCGTTGGCAGCCGCTGCCTGGTGATCAATGACGACAGTTACCACCCGGTCCAGGTCGAGGCCGAGGTGATGGGCTTTTCCGCGGGCAAGATCTACCTCATGCCCGTGGGCAGTCTGGCCGGCATCGCGCCGGGCGCGCGCGTGGTACCGCTGCCGGATGCCGGGCGTCTGCCCATGGGCATGTCGATGCTCGGCCGCGTGCTCGATGGCGCCGGCCGCGCGCTGGACGGCAAGGGCAGGATGAAAGCCGAGGATTGGGTGCCGATGGACGGCCCCACCATCAACCCGCTCAACCGTGACCCCATCAGTCAGCCTCTGGATGTCGGTATTCGTTCGATCAACGGCTTGCTTACCGTCGGGCGCGGCCAGCGCCTGGGGCTGTTTGCCGGTACCGGTGTCGGCAAGTCGGTGTTGCTGGGCATGATGACGCGCTTTACCGAGGCCGAGATCATCGTCGTCGGCTTGATCGGGGAGCGGGGACGCGAGGTCAAGGAGTTCATCGACGAGATTCTCGGGGAAGAAGGCCTCAAACGCTCCGTCGTCGTCGCCTCGCCGGCCGATGACGCGCCGCTGATGCGGTTGCGCGCGGCGCAGTACTGCACCCGCATCGCCGAATATTTCCGTGACAAGGGCAAGAACGTCCTGTTGCTGATGGATTCGCTGACGCGTTATGCCCAGGCGCAGCGCGAAATCGCCCTGGCCATTGGTGAGCCGCCGGCTACCAAGGGCTATCCGCCTTCAGTCTTCGCCAAGTTGCCCAAGCTGGTCGAGCGTGCCGGTAACGCCGAGGCCGGTGGTGGCTCGATCACCGCTTTCTATACCGTGCTGAGCGAGGGCGATGACCAGCAGGACCCCATCGCCGATGCCGCGCGCGGGGTGCTCGATGGTCACTTCGTTCTGTCCCGGCGCCTGGCGGAGGAGGGGCACTATCCGGCGATCGATATCGAGTCCTCGATCAGCCGGGTCATGCCGCAGGTGGTGCCACCGGAGCAACTCAGGCAGGCGCAGCGTTTCAAGCAGTTGTGGTCACGCTACCAGCAGAGTCGCGACCTGATCAGTGTCGGCGCCTATGTACCGGGGGGCGACGCGGACACCGATCTGGCCATCGCACGTCAGCCAGCCATGGCTCAGTATCTGCGCCAGGCGCTCGATGAAAGCGTGGGTATGCCGCAAAGCCGTGAGCAATTGGCCGCCGTGCTGGGGCAATGATGGTGCTGGAAAAGGTTCTTTTCCCTGTTGTTGAGGCCGTGGCGCAATGAGTCTCAGCCGCGCCAGACGCTTGCAGCCGGTTGTCGAAATGGCGCAGAAGGCCGAACGCGAGGCTGCGCGTCAGCTTGGCCACTGCCAGGGGCTGGTAGGGCAGGCCGAGGCCAAACTGGGGGAGCTGGAGCGTTTTCGTGGCGACTATCAGCAGCAGTGGATCAGCGAGGGCAGCAAGGGCGTTTCCGGCCAGTGGCTAATGAACTACCAGCGTTTCCTGTCACAGCTGGAAACGGCGGTTGGCCAGCAGCAGCAGAGTCTGGAATGGCATCGTGCCAACCTGGAAAAGGTGCGCGCCGTGTGGCAGCAGCGTTACGCTCGCCTCGAGGGGCTGCGCAAACTGGTTCAGCGTTATATCGATGAAGCCCGCCTGGCCGAGGACAAGCGCGAGCAGAAACTGCTCGATGAGCTGGCGCAGCGTCTGATCGATCGCGGCGAGTCCTGATCGGCTTGGGCCCGTGCAGCGCCACGCCAGTGCAGCGAGCCACGCTCTTCTGAAAACCTGCGAACGCGCTGCTTCCCCCGCGGATTTACTTGATTGCCCCGGCCCGGCAGTTTTCAGGCGCACCTGAAAGTTGTTTCGTCATCTGCCAAATGCTACATCTGCAGTCGTCAATCGACCCATCCGGCAAAGTCTCTGCAAAGGAGTAGACATGCCCATCACCTCGCAACCGTCGGCGGACGGGCAAGAGCTGACCATCGTGATTCGAGGGCGCTTCGACTTCGCCTCCCACCAGGAATTTCGTGACGCCTACGAGCGCGTCAACGTGACACCCAAGCGCTATCGGGTCGATCTGAGCGACACCACCTACCTGGACAGCTCGGCGCTGGGCATGTTGCTGCTCCTGCGTGATCACGCTGGCGGTGATTCGGCGCAGATCAGTCTGGTCAACTGCAGCGGTGATGTGCGCAAGATTCTCGCCATCTCCAACTTCGAGCAGCTGTTTCAGATCAGCTGATGCCTGATCGTCTTGCGATCCTGATCGCCGAGGACAACGCAGCCGATCGCATGCTGCTGTCCACCATCGTCAGCCGTCAGGGGCATCGCGTGCTCACCGCCCGCAATGGCCTGGAGGCGGTCGCCCTGTTCGAGCAGGAGCGTCCGCATCTGGTCCTGATGGATGCACTGATGCCGGTGATGGACGGCTTCGAGGCGGCGCGCCGGATCAAGGCGCAGGCCGGTGAGGCGTTGGTGCCGATCATCTTTCTCACCTCGCTGAGCGAAAACGAAGCGCTGGTGCGGTGCCTGGAAGCGGGTGGCGACGACTTTCTCGCCAAGCCCTACAACCGGGTGATACTCGAAGCCAAGATCGGCGCGATGGATCGACTACGCCGCCTGCATGGCACGGTGCTGCAGCAGCGGGACCTGATCGCCCGGCACAACGAGCACCTGCTGCGCGAGCAGCACGTGGCCAAGGCGGTATTCGACAAGGTGGCGCATTCCGGCTGTCTGGATGCGCCGAACATCCGTTACATGCAATCGCCCTATGCGCTGTTCAATGGCGATCTGCTGCTGGCAGCCTACAAGCCATCCGGCGGCATGCATGTGATGCTCGGCGACTTCACCGGACATGGGCTGCCCGCAGCCATTGGCGCCATGCCGCTGGCCGAGTTGTTCTACGGCATGACAGCCAAGGGCCACACGCTGGCCGAGATCCTTCGCGAGATCAACGCCAAGCTCAAGCGCATCCTGCCGGTTGGCGTGTTCTGCTGCGCCACCCTGCTCAACATCAGCAGCAAGCGCGGTCTGCTTGAGGTATGGAATGGCGGGTTGCCGGATGGGTATCTGCTGCATGCCGATGGGCGTCCACGTCAGCCACTGGTATCACGTCATCTGCCGCTGGGTATTCTCGAGCCTGAGGGGTTCAGTGATCGCTGCGAGATTTACCCGCTGGCGCCGGGCGATCGAATTTTTCTGCTCACTGACGGCGTGTTCGAAACCAGTGACCAGCATGGTCAGTCGTTCGGCGAGCAGCGTCTGCTCGCGCTACTGGAGGCCAATCGTCAGCCGCAGGCACTGTTCGAGGAAGTCCAGCAGGCCCTGGTGGCCTTCCGCGGCGAGCAGCAGGACGATGTCAGCCTGGTCCAGGTCGGACTCGCCGAGGACGAGCACTCCCGGCCACTGGCCTTTGCCGACAGCGGGCAGAGCAGCGTGATGGACTGGTCGGCCAGTTTCGAGTTTCGTGCGCTGAGCCTGCGGCATTTCAATCCTCTGCCGTTCCTGCTGCAGTTGCTGCTGGACGTGCAGGCGTTACGCCCGCGCGGTGGCGAGTTGTATACGGTGCTTTCCGAGCTCTATTCCAACGCGCTGGAGCACGGCCTGATGGGGTTGGACTCCTCGCTAAAGCGGGATGCCGGTGGTTTTGCCGAGTACTACCGCGAGCGGCGGTTGCGCCTGGCGTCGTTGCATGATGGCTACGTGCGCTTTCACCTGCGGATGTTGCCGGAGGGAAATGGCGGTCGCCTGGTCGTCGAGGTGGAGGACAGCGGGCCCGGATTCGATCCTGCCAGGACCACGGCAACGAAGGATGATGCGCTCTGCGGGCGCGGGCTGGCGCTGGTCCGTGAACTGAGCGACGGTTTTGCCTGCAGCCCCGATGGCCGGGGCGTCAGCGTGGAGTTTTGCTGGTCTACTGAGGCATAATCCGAACCTTGATGCTCAGGGAGTGACCCGGTGTCCGATATCCATCTCGATGATGCCGTCCTGGCGTCCCTGCAGGACGTCATGGAAGACGAATACCCCATCCTGCTCGATACCTTCGTTGCCGACTCCGAGGAACGTGTGCGTTTGCTCCATCGGGCTCTGGCCGAAGGCGACGCGCAAGGCTTGCGCCTGGCTGCACACAGCTTCAAGGGCAGTTGCAGCAACATGGGCGCGGTGCTGTTGGCCAGTCTGTGCAAGGAGCTTGAAGACGCGGGACGCCGCGAGGCGCTGGAGCAGGCACCGGCACTGATAGAACAGATCGAGCGCGAGTTCGCCATCGTGCGCATCCTGTTCAAGTCCGAGCGTCAACGCTATCGCGTCTGAGCGCTTTTCACGAGTTGGCCCGTCCTTTGCTCTGATCCCGTCACGACCCATCAGACGGAGAGCGACCATGTCCGCGTTGCCCGATATTCGCCTGCAGGCCACGCCTGAGGCGAAGAGCAAAGCGAAGCAGCCGGCCAAAGCCCCGGAACCCGGCAAGAACGGTGCTTCCAGCTTCGCCGAGGTATATGCCAAGGAGCGTCAGGCCAAGCCTGGCGAGCGCGCAGGTAGTACCGACAAATCCAGCCAGACACAAAAGTCCGCGTCGGCTCCGGGGGAGCCTGGTGCCGCCCCGCCTGCCGCCGAGCAGCCTGCAGTTGCCGCTTCCGGCAATTCCTTGCCGAACCAGGAGGTGGCTGAAGAGGAACTTGATCCCTTGCTGGCCATGGCCTTGAGCGGTATTCAGGTTCAGGGGGAGAATCCGGTAACTGAGGAGTCGCCCGAGATGCCTGCTCTGGTGATTACCGGGGCTGCTGAAGAGGCCACGGCAGTGCTGGACGAGGACGCACTCGACCCGTTGGCGCTGCTCAAGCAATCGACGGATGAGGCCAAGGCCCAGTCTCCGCAAGATGCAGCGGCCAAGAGCGCCAAGGTCGCCACCAGTACCGACTTTGCCGCGGCCATGGCAGCGATGGGCAAGGGCGAGGAGGAGGGTGAGAGCAGTGAGGCAACGCAGGACCAGCCATTGGAAAGCCTGGCCAAGGATGCTCTCGAGAGTCTCAAGGACAGCGTTCAGTCCAATCGCCCTGATCAGTTCGTCAGCAAGCTCAATGCGTTGACCCAGGCGCTCAACCATCAGGCCGGTGGCGCGCAGCGCCTGCCGCTGGTTCCGGGGCAACCGGTGGCGATGCAGCAGGGCGGCTGGAGTGAGGCGGTGGTGGATCGCGTCATGTGGCTGTCCAGCCAGAACCTCAAATCGGCTGAAATTCAGCTCGACCCGGCTGAGCTGGGGCGCCTCGAGGTACGCGTGAATCTGTCTCAGGACCAGGCCCAGGTGACGTTCGCCAGCCCCAACGCCAGCGTACGCGATGCGCTGGAGGGGCAGATGCACCGTCTACGGGAGCTGTTTGCCCAGCAAGGCATGAACCTGGCCGACGCCAACGTTTCCGATCAGTCGCTCAATCGTGGCTGGCAGGGGCAGGGCGAAGGTGGCCGCAGTGGCTCCGGTTCGAACGATGGTCTGCTCGCAGGCGATGAGTTGTCGCCCGCGGCTCATCAGGAGGTGCGCAGCGAGCGACTGACCGCGGGGCGTGGTCTGGTGGACTACTACGCCTGAGCGGGCTTCGCCGGAGCACCGGATAGCGCAGCATCGCATCAGCCAATGTCCGGCTATTAGTACCACTCCGCTAGACTTGCATTCGCCCGGGTTGCCGAAAGGTGCTCGGGCGAATGCATTTTGGGTGACAGCAAGCGGCTGGCGCTGTTAAATCCGCAGCCCAGAGTTAGACAAGCCTGCTCATATGCTGGCATAACACTTGCTCCTAACCCTTTGAATGCGGAAAGAACCTGGGTAGTGACGGATTATTGGCATGGCTAAGAACGATGCGGCATCGGCTGCCGATGGACAACCTGGCGGCAAGGGCAAGCTCAAACTCATCATCCTGATGGTGGTGGGACTGCTTCTGGCCGTGGGCCTTTCCGTTGGCGGCACCTGGTTCGTTCTCAGCAAGGGCGACAAGCAGGGAGAGGCCACTCCGGCGCAAACCGTTGCGGCTGCCCCGGTTCGACAGCCGGCCCTGTACCAGGAGCTGATGCCTGCCTTCGTGGTCAATTTCAATTACCAGAATCGCGCCCGCTATCTGCAGGTGAGCATGGCCCTGATGAGTCGTGACGCTGCAGGGATGGAGAAGCTAAAGGTACATATGCCTGTGTTGCGCAACCGTCTGGTGATGCTCTTGTCCAGTCAGGATTTCGGCGCTCTGCAGACGCCGCTGGGCAAGGAGATGCTCCTGCAGCAGGCATTGGCCAGCGTGCAGGAGCTGGCGCAGAAGGAAACCGGCAGCACCGTGGTCGAGCAGGTGCTGTTCACCAATTTCGTGTTGCAGTAGCGGGAGCCGAAGATGGCCGTGCAAGACCTGCTTTCCCAGGACGAGATCGATGCGCTGTTGCATGGCGTCGACGACGGCCTGGTGGAAACCGAGGACGCCGCAGAGCCGGGTAGCGTCAAGCAATATGACCTGACCAGCCAGGACCGCATCGTCCGTGGGCGGATGCCGACCCTGGAGATGATCAACGAGCGTTTCGCCCGTTACACGCGCATCAGCATGTTCAACCTGCTGCGTCGCTCGGCCGATGTCGCCGTCGGTGGCGTTCAGGTGATGAAGTTCGGCGAATACGTGCATTCGCTGTATGTGCCCACCAGCCTCAACCTGGTGAAGATGAAACCCTTGCGCGGTACCGGGCTGTTCATCCTCGACGCCAAGCTGGTGTTCAAGCTGGTGGACAACTTCTTTGGCGGTGACGGTCGTCATGCCAAGATCGAAGGTCGCGAGTTCACCCCCACCGAGTTGCGTGTGGTGCGCATGGTGCTCGACCAGGCCTTTGTCGACCTGCGCGAGGCCTGGCATGCGGTGATGGACATCAATTTCGAGTACGTCAACTCCGAGGTCAATCCGGCGCTGGCCAACATCGTCAGCCCCAGCGAAGTGATCGTGGTGTCGACCTTCCATATCGAGCTGGATGGTGGCGGCGGCGATCTGCACATCACCATGCCGTACTCGATGATCGAGCCGATCCGCGAGATGCTCGATGCCGGCTTCCAGTCCGATGTCGATGATCAGGACGAGCGCTGGATCAAGGCCCTGCGCGAAGACATTCTCGACGTCAGCGTACCGCTGGCTGCCACGGTGGCGCGCCGTCAGTTGAAGCTGCGCGACATCCTGCACATGCAGCCGGGTGACGTGATCCCGGTGGAGCTGCCGGAGAATGTGGTGATGCGTGCCAACGGCGTGCCGACGTTCAAGGTCAAGCTGGGTGCACACAAGGGCAATCTGGCCCTGCAGGTGCTGGAGCCAATCGAACGCCAGCGCTGAGGCGCTGGAACTCAGTGGGGTCGGCAGACCCGATGTAAACGAATAGCTGAAGCCAGGCGAGGAAAGACGATGGCAGACGAAGAAAACACCACCCCCGAGGAACAGGCGCTGGCCGATGAGTGGGCCGCCGCGCTGGCCGAGGCGGGCGATGCAGGACAGGACGATATCGATGCGATGCTGGCCGCACAGGCACAGGCACAGGCACCGGCACAGCCGGCAGCCCCGCGTGCGCCGATGGAGGAATTTGGCAGTGCGCCGCCGCCCAGCAACAATCTGCCTGCCAACCTGGATGGCCCTAATCTGGACGTGATTCTGGATATTCCGGTCTCCATTTCCATGGAAGTGGGCAATACCGACATCACCATCCGTAATCTGCTGCAGCTGAACCAGGGCTCGGTGATCGAGCTCGACCGTCTGGCTGGCGAGCCGCTCGATGTGCTGGTCAACGGCACGCTGATCGCCCACGGTGAGGTAGTGGTGGTCAACGAGAAGTTCGGCATCCGTCTTACCGACGTGATCAGCCCCAGCGAACGTATCAAGAAACTGCGCTGACCATGACTCGACTTCTTGCACTGCTGTTGGCCCTGCCCGGTCTCGCACTGGCCGCCGAACCCGCCGGCAAGGCTGCCACTCCGATGGCGGGCAGCGACATCGCCGGCCAACTCGGCCAATTGCTGCTGGGGCTGCTGCTGGTCATCGGCCTGATCTTCGTCCTGGCCTGGTTGCTACGCCGCGTGCAGCAACTGGCACCGCGCGGCGGGCAGGTGATCAAGCTGCTGGCCACGCAACCGCTGGGGCCGCGTGACCGACTGGTGCTGGTGCAGGTGGGCAACGAGCAGATTCTGCTCGGCCTTTCGGCCGGGCGTATCACGCCGTTGCATGTGCTCGGGGAGCCGGTACACCTGCCCGACGCCGAGCCGGCCACGCCGGAGTTCGCCCAGCGCCTGATGGAGCTGCTGGGCAAGGATCAGAAGGACAAATCCTGATGCTGCGCTTGTTGCTGGTGCTGGTGCTGAGCCTGGCCGCCTCACTGGCGTTCGCCGAAGATCCGCCCGGCGCCACCTCGCTGATTCAGCAGGGCAACAGCCCGCTGTCGATTCCGGCCATCACCCTGTCGACGGACGCGGAAGGCCAGCAGGAATACTCGGTCAGCCTGCAGATACTGCTGATCATGACGGCGCTGAGTTTCATCCCGGCGTTCGTCATGCTGATGACCAGCTTCACCCGGATCATCATCGTCTTCTCCATCCTGCGTCAGGCGCTGGGCCTGCAGCAGACGCCGTCGAACCAGATCCTGGTCGGCCTGGCACTGTTTCTGACCCTGTTCATCATGGCGCCGATATTCGACCGGATTAACAGCGATGCCCTGCAGCCCTATCTCAACGAGGAGATCGTCGCTCAGGAGGCACTGAAGCGCGCCGAGCTACCCATCCGCGACTTCATGCTGGCGCAGACCCGTGAGAGCGACCTGGCGCTGTTCGTGCGGCTGTCCAAGCGTACCGACTTGGCAGGCGTCGAGGACGTGCCGCTGACCATCCTGGTGCCTGCGTTCGTCACCTCCGAGCTGAAAACCGCGTTCCAGATCGGCTTCATGATCTTCATCCCGTTTCTGATCATCGACATGGTGGTTGCCAGTATCCTCATGGCGATGGGCATGATGATGCTCTCGCCCCTGATCATCTCCCTGCCGTTCAAGATCATGCTGTTTGTCCTGGTTGACGGCTGGGCGCTGATCATGGGTACTCTGGCCGCCAGTTTCGGCACGATATAGCGAGGCTCCCGATGACTCCCGAGGTGGCGGTTGACCTGTTTCGCGAAGCGCTCTGGCTGATCGTGCTGATCGTCGGCTTAGCGGTGGTGCCGAGCCTGTTGGTCGGTCTGATCGTGGCCATGTTCCAGGCCGCCACACAGATCAACGAACAGACGTTGAGCTTTCTGCCACGCCTGATGGTGATGCTGTGCACGCTGATCTGGGCCGGCCCGTGGCTTGTGAGCCAGCTGATGGAGTACACCCAGACGCTGATCCAGAACATTCCGTACCTCATCGGTTGAGGGGCGGGGCGCGATGCTGGAGTTGAGCAACGAGCAGATCAGCGGCTGGGTCGGTCAGTTCCTACTGCCGTTGTTCCGTATTGCCGCGATGTTGATGGTGATGCCGATCATCGGCACCCAGCTGGTGCCGACCCGTGTGCGCCTGTACCTGGCGCTGGCCATCAGCGTCTTGCTGGTGCCGAGCTTGCCGCCGATGCCGCAGGTCGACGCGCTGAGCCTGCGCAGCCTGTTGCTGATCCTCGAGCAGGTGCTGATCGGCGCCATGTTCGGCTTCATCCTGCAGCTGTTCTTTCATCTGTTCACCGTTGCCGGGCAGATCATTGCCATGCAGATGGGCCTGGGCTTCGCCTCCATGGTCGATCCGAGCAATGGCGTTTCCGTGCCGGTGCTTGGTCAGTTCATGCTGATGCTGGTGACCTTGCTGTTCCTGGCCATCAACGGCCATCTGGTGGCGCTGGAAATTCTGGCCGAAAGTTTTGTCGCCTTGCCCTCGGGGCAGGGGCTGATGGTCAATCATTACTGGACGCTGGCCGGCAAACTGAGCTGGGTGATCGGCGCCGGTCTGTTGCTGACTCTGCCAATGGTGACCGCACTGCTGGTGATCAACCTGTCCTTCGGCGTGATGACCCGCGCCGCGCCGCAGCTCAACATCTTCAGCATCGGCTTTCCCCTGACCCTGGCCCTCGGTCTGGTGATCTTCTGGGTGGGCCTTTCCGATTTCGGCAGCCTGTTTCAGGCGCTGGCCAGCGAAGCCCTGCAGCAACTGGGCGAATTCGCGTTGACGCGATGAGAGGCGAGCATGGCTGAGAGCGAGAGCGGCGCCGACAAGAGCGAGGAACCCACAAGCAAGCGACTTGAAGAGTCGCGCAAGAAAGGCCAGATCGCCCGGTCCAAGGAGCTCAACACCCTGGCGGTGACCCTCACCGGCACCGTGGCCCTGATTATCTTCGGCGCCTATATGGGCAATGTGCTGATGGAAATCATGCGCGGCAATTTCAGCTTGCCGCGTGAGGTGCTGATGAGCGAGCGCAGCATGGCGCTTCACCTGCTGGCCTCGGGCAAGGAAGCGTTGCTGGCGGTACAGCCGTTCCTGATCGCCTTGCTGATCGCCTCCATCGCCGGCCCGATTGCCCTGGGCGGCTGGCTGTTCTCGGCTGAAGCGCTGCAGCCCAAGGCCAGCCGAATGAACCCGCTGGCAGGTCTCAAGCGCATGTTCTCGGTTCAGGCCCTGGTCGAGCTGATCAAGGCGCTGGCCAAGTTTCTGGTCATTCTCGCGGTGGCGCTTCTGGTGCTTTCGGTGGATCAGGACGATTTGCTGGCCATTGCCAACGAGCCGGTCGAACCCGCCATCCTGCATAGCTTGCAGGTGGTGGGCTGGAGCGCGCTGTGGCTGTCGTGCGGGTTGATCCTGATCGCGGCGGTGGACGTGCCGTTCCAGCTGTGGAGCCACAAGAACAAGTTGAAGATGACCAAGCAGGAAGTGCGCGACGAGTACAAGGACACCGAGGGCAAGCCGGAGGTCAAGGGGCGTATTCGTCAGTTGCAACGGGAGATGGCCGAGCGGCGCATGATGCAGGCCGTGCCGGAGGCCGATGTGGTGATCACCAACCCGACGCACTTCGCCGTGGCGCTCAAGTACGACCCCGAGAAGGGCGGCGCGCCGCTGCTGCTGGCCAAGGGCGGCGACTTCCTGGCGTTGAAGATCCGCGAGATCGCCCAGGAGCATCAGGTGATGGTGCTGGAATCGCCGGCGCTGGCGCGGGCCGTGTACTACTCCACCGAGCTGGACCAGGAAATCCCCGCCGGTCTGTATCTCGCCGTGGCGCAGGTGTTGGCCTACGTCTACCAGCTACGTCAGTACCGTGCCGGCAAGGGCAAGCGGCCGGGGCCGTTGCCCGATCTGCCGATTCCGCCGGATTTGCGTCGCGACTCATAACCCTCGTAATGCTGTTTTCGTCCACTCCCGCGTTTCTGGAACGCTTCTTGCCATAACCCTTGCAAGGCGCATGTCAGCGTCAAAAGATTGAATTGGCTGGGGTCGTCACGTGGCATTCAATATCAACCGCTCGCAAATCATCGGGGACGCTCGTGGCAACCTGGCCGGGCTGCGCCAGGGCAGCCTGGGTATCCCGCTGCTGTTGCTGGCGCTGCTGGGCATGGTCACGCTGCCGGTGCCGCCGCTGCTGCTCGACACCCTGTTCACGTTCAACATCGCCTTGTCCATCGTCGTGCTGCTGGTCGCCGTCTACGCGCTACGCCCGCTGGACTTCGCCGTATTCCCCACCATCCTGCTGGTGGCCACCCTGTTGCGCCTGGCGCTCAACGTCGCCTCAACTCGCGTCGTGCTGCTGCACGGCCAGGAAGGCCCGCACGCCGCGGGCAAGGTAATCCAGGCCTTCGGTGAGGTGGTGATCGGCGGTAACTACGTGGTCGGTGTGGTGGTCTTCGCCATCCTGGTTATCATCAACTTCGTGGTCGTCACCAAGGGTGCCGGACGGATTTCCGAAGTCAGCGCGCGTTTCACCCTCGACGCCATGCCCGGCAAGCAGATGGCCATCGACGCAGACCTGAACGCCGGTTTGATCGATCAGGCCGAGGCCAAGAAGCGTCGTGCGGAGGTTGCCCAGGAGGCCGACTTCTACGGTTCGATGGACGGTGCCAGCAAATTCGTTCGTGGCGATGCCATCGCTGGTCTGCTGATCATGTTCGTCACCCTGATCGGCGGCATGGCCATCGGCATGCTGCAGCATGGCCTGAGCTTTGCCGATGCGAGCAAGATCTACGCGCTGTTGGTGATCGGTGATGGCCTGGTCGCGCAGATTCCTTCGCTGCTGCTGTCCACCGCCGCAGCCATCATGGTTACCCGCGTATCCAGCTCCGAGGACATGGGCCAGCAGGTCAACCGGCAGATGTTCGCTTCGCCGCGTGCTCTGGCCGTAGCGGCGCTCATCCTGATCGTCATGGGGCTGGTGCCGGGTATGCCGCATATATCCTTCATCGGCCTGGGCCTGATCGCTGCTGGTGGCGCCTATTGGATCGCTAACAAGAAGCGCAGGGCTCAAGAGGTGGAGCAGCAGGAAGTGCAGCGTCAGCAGGAACTGATTCCGGCGCAGAAGGCGCAGGAGGTCAAGGAGCTGGGTTGGGATGACGTCACTCCGGTCGACATGGTCGGCCTGGAAGTGGGCTATCGGTTGATTCCGCTGGTCGATCGCAACCAGGGTGGCCAGTTGCTGGCGCGGATCAAGGGCGTGCGCAAAAAGCTGTCGCAGGAAATGGGCTTTCTCATGCCATCGGTGCATATCCGCGACAACCTCGACCTGGCGCCCAATGCCTATCGCCTGACGCTGATGGGCGTCAGCGTCGCCGAGGCCGAGGTCTACCCCGACCGTGAGTTGGCGATCAATCCCGGGCAGGTATTCGGCCCGCTCAACGGCATCGCCGCCAAGGATCCGGCGTTTGGGCTGGAGGCGGTGTGGATCGACCCGACTCAGCGTGACCAGGCGCAATCGCTCGGTTACACCGTGGTCGACGCCAGTACCGTGGTCGCCACTCATCTCAACCAGATCCTGCACAAGCATGCCCATGAGCTGCTGGGGCACGAGGAAGTGCAGCAGCTCATGCAGTTGCTGGCCAAGAGCTCGCCGAAGCTGGCCGAAGAGCTGGTACCCGGGCTGGTTTCGCTGTCGACCCTGCTCAAGGTGCTGCAGGCATTGCTGCAGGAACAGGTGCCGGTACGGGATATCCGCACCATCGCCGAGGCCATCGCCAACGTCGCGCCCAAGAGTCAAGATCCCGCCGCTATGGTCGCTGCCGTTCGCGTGTCGCTGGCCCGTGCAATCGTGCAAAGCATTGTGGGACTAGAGCCGGAGCTGCCTGTCATCACGCTTGAGCCAAGGTTGGAACAGATTTTGCTGAACAGTCTGCAGAAGGCCGGTCAGGGTAGCGAGGATGGCATCCTCCTCGAACCGGGCATGGCCGAGAAGCTGCAGCGATCCCTGGTGGAAGCGGCGCAGCGCCAGGAAATGCTCGGCAAGCCGGTGATTCTGCTGGTGGCCGGGCCGGTTCGGGCGATGCTGTCGCGCTTCGCGCGGCTGGCGGTACCCAGCATGCACGTGCTGGCGTACCAGGAAATTCCGGACAACAAGCAGGTCACCATAGTCGCTACGGTCGGCCAGAACTGAGGTAGAGGGTCATGCAGGTCAAACGTTTCTTCGCCGCCGATATGCGGACCGCCATGAAACTGGTGCGTGACGAACTGGGCGCTGACGCCTCGATCATCGGCAACCGCCGTGTCGCCGGTGGCGTCGAGCTGACTGCCGCCCTGGATTACCAGGCGCCGACGCCGGTCCGCCCGAACCCGGCGCTTGAGGCCGAACTGCGCAAGACTCAGGCGCGCATCGTCAGCGCCCAGGCAGAGCTGGCCACCCGCTCCGAACAGGACGCCGGCAAGGACCGTCAGCTGTTCGCCAATGAATCGCTGCTGGCGCCCGAGCTCCCGGTAACGCCAGTCAAGCCGCAGCGCCCGGTCGAGGTCGCAGCGTCGGCCGCGCCGGCGGTCGACCCGCGCGCGCTGGATGCCATGCGCTTCGAACTGCATGGTCTGCGCGAGCTGATCGAGGTGCAGCTGGGCTCCATCGCCTGGGGACAGTTGCAGAATCGCCGTCCGCAGCAGGCCAATCTGTGGCGCCGTCTGCAGCGCATGGGGCTATCCGCCGAGCTGTCGCAGGCATTGCTGGGCAAGGTCGCCGGTGTGGCCGAGCCACGTCAGGCCTGGCGCATGCTTCTGGCGCACCTGGCTCACGCGATCAAGACGCCCAAGGTCGAGCCTCTGGAAGAGGGTGGGGTAATTGCTCTGGTCGGTCCGGCCGGCATGGGCAAGACCACCACGCTGGCCAAGCTGGCCGCGCGCTATGTGCTTAAGTACGGGGCGCAACAGGTCGCTCTGGTGAGTATGGACAGCTTCCGTATTGGCGCACAGGAGCAACTCAAGACTTTGGGGCGTATCCTTGGTGTATCGGTGACGCAGATCGATCCGGGTCAGTCTCTGCTGCAGGCCCTGGCGCCGCTGGCCAAGAAGCGCGTGGTGCTGATCGATACTGCCGGGCTGCCGGGCAATGATCCGGCCCTGCGTCTGCAACTGGAAAGCCTCGCCTCGGCACGCATCAAGGCGAAAAATTATCTGGTTCTGGCTGCAACAAGTCAGAGTCAAGTGCTCAAGGCGGCCTACCATAGTTACAAGCGCTGCGGCCTCGCAGGCTGCATACTGACGAAACTGGATGAAGCCGCGAGCCTGGGCGAGGTTTTGGGTCTGGCTATAGGCCATCAACTGCCGGTAGCCTATGTGACGGACGGCCCGCGGATTCCTGACGATCTGCAGGTACCGCGCAGTCATCAGCTGGTCAGCCGTGCGGTAGGCCTGCAGGCTGCCGAGGAGCCGAGTGAGGATGCCATGGCGCAGATGTTCGCCGGCCTCTACCACAGCCCGGCGCAGCGAGCCGGTTGAAGCGGCGAGAATGTTGCACCCTCTGGCGCATATGGCGCGGGAGTGAACGGCCTGATGGCCAAGTCGAAGTTAGACAAGGTGTAAAGAAAACATGGGTATGCATCCCGTACAGGTGATCGCGGTGACCGGCGGCAAGGGTGGCGTCGGCAAGACCAATGTGTCGGTGAATCTGTCCATGGCCCTGGCCGATCTCGGTCGTCGGGTGATGTTGATGGATGCCGACCTGGGGCTGGCCAATGTCGACGTGTTGCTGGGGTTGACGCCCAAGCGCACGCTGGCCGATGTCATTGCAGGTGAATGCGATCTGCGCGATGTCCTGCTGCAGGGACCGGGTGGCATTCGCATCGTGCCGGCCGCATCCGGCACGCAGAGCATGGTCAGCCTCACGCCGATGCAGCATGCCGGTCTGATTCAGGCTTTCAGCGATATCAGTGAAAACCTCGATGTGCTGGTGATCGATACCGCCGCCGGCATCGGCGATGCAGTGGTCAGTTTCGTGCGCGCCGCGCAGGAAATCCTTGTGGTGGTGTGCGATGAGCCCACTTCGATCACCGATGCCTATGCGTTGATCAAACTGCTCAATCGTGACCACGGCATCAGCCGCTTCCGCGTCCTGGCCAACATGGCCCACAGCCCGCAGGAAGGGCGCAATCTCTTTGCTAAGCTGACCAAAGTGACCGATCGCTTCCTCGATGTCGCCCTGCAGTACGTCGGTGCCGTGCCCTACGATGAGTGCGTGCGCAAGGCCGTGCAGAAGCAGCGCGCAGTCTATGAAGCCTTCCCGCGATCCAAATGCGCGCTGGCGTTCAAGGCGATAGCTCAGAAAGTTGACACCTGGCCGCTGCCGGCCAATCCCCGCGGCCATCTGGAGTTTTTCGTCGAGCGTCTGGTACAGCAACCGACTGCAGACTCGGCCGTATGACAGCAGCCTCTGGACTTCGTATGTATAACAAGGCTCAGGCGCAGGACTCCCAGCATCAGCTGATCGAGCGTTACGCTCCGTTGGTCAAGCGCATCGCCTACCACCTGCTGGCGCGCCTGCCTGCCAGCGTGCAGGTCGATGATCTGATCCAGGCCGGCATGATCGGCCTGCTCGAAGCCTCGCGCAAATACGACGCCGGCAAGGGTGCCAGTTTCGAGACATTCGCCGGTATTCGTATCCGTGGCTCCATGCTCGACGAGGTGCGCAAGGGGGATTGGGCGCCGCGTTCGGTGCACCGCAACAGCCGTATGGTGAGCGACGCCATTCGTGCCGTCGAAGCAAGAACAGGACGCGACGCTAAAGATCACGAGGTTGCGGCCGAACTCCAATTGAGTCTGGAAGATTACTACGGCATTCTTGGCGACACTTTGGGCAGCCGCCTGTTCAGTTTCGACGACCTGTTACAGGACGGCGAGCATGGCGGGCTGCACGAAGACGCCACGCACACCCACCTCGAACCTTCGCGGGACCTCGAAGACGAACGCTTCCAGGCGGCCTTGGCCGATGCCATCGCCGGCTTGCCGGAGCGCGAACGTCTGGTGCTGGCGCTGTATTACGATGAAGAACTGAACTTGAAGGAAATCGGTGAAGTGCTGGGGGTTAGCGAGTCGCGCGTGAGCCAGTTGCACAGCCAGTGCGCGGCGCGTTTGCGCTCGCGGCTGAGTGAATGGCGCGCCAATTGAAGCGGCGTACTCGCAGGCAGAAACGGTTTCACGATTAAAGGACGTAGTTGCAAGCGCAATACGTTTGGGACTGTACGGAGGTCGACTTGGACAAGAACATGAAAATCCTCATCGTTGACGATTTCTCGACGATGCGACGGATCATCAAGAACCTCTTGCGGGACTTGGGTTTCACCAACACCGCGGAAGCCGACGACGGCACCTCGGCTTTGCCGATGCTGCAAAGCGGCAGCTTCGACTTTCTGGTGACCGACTGGAACATGCCCGGCATGACCGGTATCGACCTGCTGCGTGCCGTGCGTGCCGATGAGCGCCTCAAGCACCTGCCGGTGCTGATGGTGACCGCCGAAGCCAAGCGCGATCAGATCATTGAGGCGGCCCAGGCCGGCGTGAATGGCTACGTGGTCAAACCCTTCACCGCTCAGGTGCTGAAGGAAAAGATCGAGAAGATCTTCGAGCGGGTTAACGGCTGATGCCGGCCGCGAGGGTGCTATGGAACACGATGACTCTACGATGGGTGACCTTGAGTCGACCCTGAAAAGCAACGCCCGCGATCTGGTCGACAGTCTCGAACAAGGTAACTTCGGCGCCGCGGTGCAACTGATCAACGAGCTCAACAAGGTCCGCGACCGCGGGCTGTATCACGAAGTCGGCAAGCTGACCCGTGAGTTGCACAACGCCATCGTCAACTTTCAGCTTGACGCGCGCATGCCCCATGCTCAGGAACTTTCGCAGATCGCCGACGCGACCGAGCGCCTGAACTATGTCGTGACCATGACCGAGAGGGCCGCCAATCGCACCATGGATCTGGTCGAGCAGAGCGCGCCGCTGGTCAACGACATGAGCGACGAGGCGCAGAGTCTGAGCGTCGAGTGGGGTCGTTTCATGCGCCGCGAAATTGACGCCGATGGCTTCCGTGAGCTTGCCAAGCGAGTCGAGCTGTTCCTGGCCCGTAGCGAACGGGATGGCGCCAAGCTCTCAGGTTATCTAAACGACATTCTGCTGGCACAGGACTACCAGGACCTCACCGGTCAGGTGATCAAGCGAGTCACCCAGTTGGTGACCGAAGTGGAAAGCAACCTGCTCAAGCTGATGTTGATGGCGAGTCAGGTCGATCGTTTTGCCGGTATTCAGCACGACCACGAAGTGTTGCGCAAAGAGCAGGAAAAATTAAAAGAGCCGTCGCGGGGTGAAGGTCCGCAGATTCATGCCGATAAGCGTGATGACGTCGCCTCCAGTCAGGACGATGTCGACGACCTGCTGTCCAGTCTAGGGTTCTAAGGAGCACACAATATGAGCTTCGGCGCCGATGAAGAGATTCTCCAGGATTTCCTGGTAGAGGCCGGCGAGATTCTCGAACAGTTGTCCGAACAGTTGGTCGAGCTGGAAAGCCGACCGGACGACATGAACCTGCTCAACGCCATCTTTCGCGGTTTCCATACCGTCAAGGGTGGTGCAGGCTTCCTCCAGCTCAACGAGCTGGTGGAGTGCTGCCATATCGCCGAAAACGTCTTCGACATCCTGCGCAAGGGTGAGCGTCGCGTCGATTCGGAACTGATGGATGTGGTGCTCGAGGCTCTTGATGCTGTGAACGGGATGTTCGGCGAGGTGCGTGAGCGCCGCGAGCCGACCCCTGCCTCGCCCGAACTGCTGGCCGCGCTGTCTCGCCTGGCCGAACCGGGTGGCAGCGAAGCGCCTGCCGCACCCGTGCAGCAGACCGCACCGGAGCCCGAGCCGGAACCTGTGGCCGCTGCTGCACCTGTTTCCTCTGGCGACATCACCGACAGCGAATTCGAACAACTGCTCGACGCGCTGGGTGAGGCGCCGTCTGCCGAAGCGAGCGCGCAAGGCAACACCGCTAGCGACGAAATTACCGACGACGAGTTCGAGTCGCTGCTCGATCAGCTGCATGGCAAGGGGCAGTTCACCGGCACGGTCGAGGCGCCTGTGGCTGCCGCTTCGGCTTCGCCTGCGGCGGCTGCACCAGCCAGCGATGAAATCACCGACGATGAGTTCGAAGCCCTGCTCGATCAGCTGCATGGCAAGGGCCAGTTCTCGGGCGCGGCCGAAGCCGCTGCACCAGCCGCCCCGGCGGCAACGCCGGCAGCGGCCAGCGATGAAATCACCGACGACGAGTTCGAGTCGCTGCTCGATCAGCTGCACGGCAAGGGCAAGTTCGTGCCGCCTAGCGAGCCGGCGCCGGCAGCCGCGGTAGATCCTGTTGTCACGCCCAAGGCCGCTGCGCCGGCTGCCAAGCCTGCTGCGGCCAAGACCAAGGCCGAGCCAGCTGCTTCCCGTCCTGCCGCTCCGGCCCCGGCTGCCGACAAGGCACCTGCGGCAAGTGAGGCAGAAACCACCGTACGGGTCGATACAGCACGCCTCGACGAGATCATGAACATGGTCGGCGAGCTGGTGCTGGTGCGTAACCGCCTGGTTCGCCTGGGCCTCAACAGCGGCGACGAGGCCATGGCCAAGGCCGTGTCGAACCTCGACGTGGTGACGGCCGACCTGCAGACCTCGGTGATGAAGACGCGCATGCAGCCGATCAAGAAGGTCTTCGGCCGCTTCCCACGTCTGGTGCGCGACCTGGCGCGCAACCTGAAGAAGGAAATCAACCTCGAGCTGGTGGGTGAGGAAACCGACCTCGACAAGAACCTGGTCGAGGCGCTGGCCGATCCGCTGGTGCACCTGGTGCGCAACGCCGTCGACCATGGCGTGGAAACCCCGGAAGAGCGCGAGAAGGCCGGCAAGGCCCGTGCCGGTCGTGTGGTGCTGTCGGCCGAGCAGGAAGGCGACCACATCCTGCTGACCATCAGCGACGACGGCAAGGGCATGGACGCCGATGTGCTGCGTGCCAAGGCCGTGGAGAAAGGCCTGCTGGACAAGGATGCGGCTGACCGCCTCAACGAGTTCGAGTGCTACAACCTGATCTTTGCCCCGGGCTTCTCGACCAAGACCGAGATTTCCGACGTGTCTGGCCGTGGCGTCGGCATGGACGTAGTCAAGACCAAGATTTCCCAGCTCAACGGCACGGTCAACGTGTTCTCGCAGAAGGGCCAGGGTTCGAAGATCGTCATCAAGGTGCCGCTGACTCTGGCGATCATGCCGACGCTGATGGTGATGCTGGAGAATCAGGCCTTCGCCTTCCCGCTGGTCAACGTCAACGAGATCTTTCACCTCGACCTGTCGCGTACCAACGTCGTCGATGGTCAGGAAGTAGTGATCGTGCGCGACAAGGCGTTGCCGCTGTTCTACCTCAAGCGCTGGCTGGTGCCGCAGGCATTCCAGGAGGGGCAGGGTGAAGGCCATGTGGTGATCCTCACCGTTGGCAGCCAACGCATCGGCTTTGTCGTCGATCAATTGGTCGGGCAGGAAGAAGTGGTAATCAAGCCGCTGGGCAAGATGCTGCAAGGCACGCCCGGGATGTCTGGTGCCACGATCACTGGCGACGGACGCATCGCATTGATTCTCGACGTACCGAGCATGCTCAAGCGCTACGCTCGACGGTTCTGATGTTTCGCGGCGAGGGCCATGGTGTCGCGCCGTCTAGGAGTGTGTATGGCTGTTAAGGTTCTGGTGGTGGACGACTCCGGTTTCTTCCGCCGGCGCGTTTCAGAAATCCTGTCTGCTGACCCCAGCATTCAGGTCGTAGGCACGGCCACCAACGGGCGGGAAGCCATCGATCAGGCGTTGGCGCTCAAGCCCGACGTGATCACCATGGATTACGAGATGCCGATGATGGACGGCATCACTGCGGTCCGAAACATCATGCAGCGTTGCCCGACGCCGGTACTGATGTTCTCCTCGCTGACCCATGAAGGCGCCCGTGTGACTCTCGACGCACTGGACGCCGGCGCCGTGGATTTCCTGCCGAAGAACTTCGAGGACATCTCGCGCAACCCCGAGAAGGTCAAGCAGATGCTGTGCGAGAAGGTGCACAGCATCGCGCGCAGCAACCGCCGTTTCAGCTCGGCTGCAGTGGCTCCGGCGCCGACTGCGGCGAATCCGAGCACGGCGCCGAGTAGTCGTCCGGCCGTTTCGACACGACCTGCTGCGCCGGCTCCTGCTGCGCCTGCACGTTCCGCGTCAGCGCCTGGCGGCGGAGCAGCGATATCGCCTGCGCCCAGGCGCAAGGCCTACAAGCTGGTGGCGATCGGCACCTCCACCGGTGGGCCGGTAGCGCTGCAGCGTGTGTTGACTCAATTGCCAGCCAATTTCCCGGCACCCCTGGTGCTGATCCAGCACATGCCGGCCGCTTTCACCAAGGCCTTCGCCGAACGTCTGGACAAGCTGTGTCGTATTCAGGTCAAGGAAGCCGAGGATGGCGATATCCTGCGTCCCGGTCTGGCGCTGCTGGCGCCTGGCGGCAAGCAGATGATGGTCGACTCGCGCGGTGTGGTGAAGATCCTGCCGGGTGACGAGCGCCTCAACTACAAGCCCTGTGTTGATATCACCTTCGGTTCCGCGGCCAAATCCTATGGCGACAGGGTCCTTGCCGTGGTGCTGACCGGCATGGGCGCCGACGGTCGCGAGGGCGCGCGGATGCTCAAGCAGGTCGGCAGTCAGGTCTGGGCACAGGACGAGGCCAGTTGTGTCATCTACGGCATGCCCATGGCGGTGGTCAAAGCCAACCTGGCCGATGCGGTCTATGGCCTCGATGACATCGGTCGACACCTGACCGAGGCCTGCCAGTGACGAAGATCAACTCGGGAACATGCGCATGGATGTACTGAGCCTCATTGGCGTCATCCTGGCGTTCGTTGCCATTCTGGGCGGCAACTATCTGGAAGGCGGCAACGCCGGGGCGTTGCTCAACGGCCCGGCGGCGTTGATCGTCATTGGTGGTACGCTGGGGGCCGCCTTCCTGCAGACGCCCATGCCGGTGTTCAAGCGTGCCGTGGGCACCCTGCGCTGGATCTTCTTTCCGCCGCGTATCGATCTGATCGGTGGCATCAATCGGGTGGTCGGCTGGAGCATGGTGGCGCGCAAGGAAGGTCTGCTGGGACTTGAGGCCGTGGCCGATGCCGAGCCGGATCCTTATGCGCGCAAAGGCCTGCAATTGCTGGTCGATGGTGCCGAGCCCGAATCCATTCGCAGCATTCTGGAAGTCGATCTCTATACCCAGGAAGCGCGCGACATCCAGGCTGCCAAGGTATTCGAGAGCATGGGTGGCTATGCGCCGACCATCGGCATCATCGGTGCGGTGATGGGCCTCATTCATGTGATGGGCAACCTGGCCGATCCGAGCATGCTCGGCAGCGGCATTGCCGTGGCGTTCGTGGCTACCATCTACGGCGTCGGTTTTGCCAACCTGTTGCTGTTGCCGGCGGGCAACAAGCTCAAGTCCATCGCGCTGCGCCAGTCGCGCTACCGCGAGATGCTCCTCGAGGGCATCCTGTCCATCGCCGAAGGGGAGAACCCGCGCTCCATCGAACTGAAGCTGCAAGGCTTCATGGACTGATGGAGGCATGGCATGGCGCGCAGGCGGCAACATGAAGAGCACGAGAATCACGAGCGCTGGCTGGTGTCCTATGCGGACTTCATCACCTTACTCTTCGCCTTCTTCGTGGTGATGTACTCGATCTCTTCGATCAACGAAGGCAAGTACAAGATCCTTTCGGAGTCGCTGACCGGCGTGTTCAATCAGCCGGATCGCTCGATCAAGCCGATTCCGGTTGGTGAGGAACGGCCGCGTACCAGCGAGCCCGACAGCACGGCGATGGACGACCCGAGTTCCGACTCGACCCTGCAGAGCATCGCCTCCAGCGTGCGTGAAGCCTTCGGCGATCTGATCCAGAGCGATCAGCTGAGCGTACGCGGCAACGAAATGTGGGTGGAGCTCGAGCTCAGCTCCAGTCTGCTGTTTCCCAGCGGCGACGCGATTCCGAACAACCAGGCATTCGAGATCATCGAGAAGGTCGCCAAGATTCTGGCGCCCTACGAGAACCCGATCAGGGTCGAAGGGTTTACCGATAACCTGCCGATCCAGACTGCCCAGTACCCGACCAACTGGGAACTGTCTTCAGCACGTGCGTCGAGCATCGTGCGTATGCTGGCCATGGATGGCGTAGACCCTTCGCGTCTGGCCGCTGTCGGCTACGGTGAATTCCAGCCGGTGGCCGACAATGCCACGGCCGAGGGCAGGGGACGAAACCGTCGGGTTGTGCTGGTGATTTCGCGCAACCTCGACACGCGACGTGGCGCCGACAGTGCCGCTACCCGGCAGCCCGAGGCTGGCACGCAACCTGCACCGGCGTCTGCGTCAGGGGTTCCGCAGTCGTGAGCCGTCAAATCCCAGTCGCATGCTGTGTGCTTGCGACAGCCATTCTCGGCCTGAGCACCTCTTGCCGGGAGGATGAGAGAAGATGAAAGTCTGGGCAGTAGCCAATCAGAAGGGTGGGGTCGGCAAGACCACCACCTCCATCGCACTGGCGGGCCTGTTGGCCGATGCCGGCAAACGTGTGGTCGTTGTCGATCTCGACCCGCATGGGTCGATGACCAGCTACTTCGGCCATGATCCCGATACGCTGGAGCACAGCTGCTTCGATCTGTTCCTGCATCAGGGCAACGTGCCGCAAGGCTTGCCCAGGCAGCTGCTGCACGGCACCAGCCACGAGAATATTTCGCTGCTGCCATCGAGCACCGCACTGGCCACGCTCGAGCGCCAGTCGCCGGGGCAGAGTGGCCTGGGGCTGGTGGTCGCCAAGAGCCTGGCGCAGCTGTGGGAGGATTTCGACCATGCCATCATCGACAGCCCGCCGCTGCTCGGCGTACTGATGGTCAACGCTCTGGCAGCCAGCCAGCAGCTGGTTATTCCGGTGCAGACCGAGTTCCTCGCGGTCAAGGGGCTGGAACGCATGATCACCACGCTGGCGATGATCAACCGCTCGCGCAAGCTGGCGCTGCCCTACACCATCGTGCCGACCTTGTTCGACCGCCGAACCCAGGCCTCCATGAGTACGCTGCGTGTACTGCGCAACACCTATCCCGAGCACTTGTGGCCGGCTTACATTCCGGTCGATACGCGCTTGCGTGATGCCAGCCGGGCAGGGCGCACACCTTCGCAATTCGATGCCAACAGCCGCGGCGTCATCGCATATCGGGCGTTGCTCAAGCATCTGCTCAGCAATCAGCCGGCGGCGCAGGTGGCTTGAAATGAGCGTCTGTGTTGAACTGCCCTCAAGTCCGAGCATGCTGCGGCCGATAGGTTGGAAAGATCTTATTCCGGGTTCCCGCCATGAGTCGTAACGTCGCCACTGCCACACGTTCCCAGCTGGCTCTGCAGTCCTACCTCGATGGGCTCCTGCGGGAAGCTGCTGCCGAGCTGGAGGTGTCCGTGAGCCTCGACGAGTTCGAGGCTGCGGTGCTTGAGGAGCAGGTGCGCGATGCTCGACTGGTCGAGCCTGTTGCGTCGGTGGCCGCTCCCGTTGCGCTCGCTGTGGTTGCCGAAGCGCCTGTTCAGCCTGCGCAAGTCGTTGCACCCGTGGAGTTGACAGCGCCAGTGCAGGCGCCGGTGGTCGAGGAGGCGCCGCCAGCGGTTGCTACGCTTGCCGAGCTGGCTCCGCAACCGGCTGGTTTGCTGGCCGATGGACGTCCGGCCTGGGCCGAAGAGCCGTTCGAGTGCCTGTTGTTCGATGTTGCCGGCTTGACCCTGGCCGTGCCGCTGATCTGCCTGGGGTCCATCTACCCGCTCGAAGGGCAGGAACTGACACCACTGTTCGGACAGCCTGATTGGTTCCTCGGTATCCTGCCGAGCCAGGCTGGCAACCTGAAGGTGCTGGATACCGCACGTTGGGTGATGCCGGACCGTTACCGCGAGGACTTCCGCGAAGGCCTGCAGTACGTGATTTCCGTGCAGGGCTACGAATGGGGGCTGGCAGTGCATCAGGTCAGCCGCTCGATCCGCCTCGACCCCAGTGAGGTCAAGTGGCGCAGTCAGCGCACCCAGCGGCCCTGGCTGGCCGGCACGGTGATCGAGCACATGTGTGCGCTGCTCGACGTGGCGGCCCTGGCCGAGCTGATCGCCAGCGGTGCGGCGAAACGCCTGAATGGCGGAAAAGTGCATTGAGAATTGGTGGGTTCGTGGCAACGGGCTCTATAGTTTGATGACAAGCGGGTCAACCCGCACATGCCGCACTGAGCGGTTTTTGACGAGGCTAGGGACATGAAGAAAAGTTCTGCACAAGGTGCCGAAGATCCGATTCTGCAGTGGGTGACCTTTCGCCTGGACAACGAGACCTACGGCATCAACGTGATGCAGGTGCAGGAAGTCTTGCGCTACACCGAGATTGCCCCTGTGCCGGGGGCGCCGAGTTACGTACTGGGCATCATCAACCTGCGTGGCAACGTGGTGACCGTGATCGATACCCGCCAGCGTTTTGGCCTGGGTTCGGCGCCGGTAACCGACAATACCCGTATCGTCATCATCGAAGCGGACAAGCAGGTGGTCGGCATCCTGGTCGACAGCGTTGCCGAAGTGGTTTACCTGCGTCAGTCCGAGATCGAGACCGCACCGAACGTCGGCAACGACGAGTCGGCCAAGTTCATCCAGGGCGTATGCAACAAGAACGGCGAGCTGCTGATCCTGGTCGAACTGGACAAGATGATGTCCGAAGAAGAGTGGTCGGAGCTGGAGAGCATCTGAGCCATGTCCGAATTTGCCATGCTCGCTGCGGCCCTGGCCTTCGTGGCCTTGCTATGCGTGGCACTGGGCATCGTCTGCAATGGCCTGTATCGCAACCAGCAGCGTCTGCTGGCCGAGCAGGCCAAGCGTGATGCCGTGCGCGATGCGCGGATCAAGGATCTGAGCAAGCGCCTGGACACCTACCTGACCGGCAGCATCCGCATGGGTGAGGAGCTGCATGAGCTACGCCGAGTGGTGGCGCCGCTGCCGGACAAGGTCAGCCAGATCGAGCAGCGCGATCCCAGCAGCCTGTCCTTTACTCAGGCTGCGCGTCTGGTGGGCATGGGCGCCAGCGTCGATGACCTGACCCAGTCCTGCGGCCTGAGCAAGGCCGAGGCCGAGCTGATCAGCCGTCTGCACAAACCCAAGGCCGGACAGCCCCGATAGCATTGCGCCTGGACGCAGGTCGATGCGTATTGCCGGCGCGCTACTGTCCGAGCAACACCTCTGTAATGAACGCTTCTGCTTGGAGGCGCTCAGTTGGTCGGCCCTTCGAGCTGGCGCAGCGGCGGTGTGACGTCGCGTTCCTCATCCGCTCTGAAACCAGGTGGCGTTTTGCCCTGTAGGTACCAGGCAAAGGCGATGATCTCGGCGATACAGCGATACAGCGCTTCGGGAATCGCATCGCCCAACTCCAGACGTGCCAGCAGGCGCACCAGCTCGGCATTCTCGTAAATTGGCACTTCGTATTCGCGGGCGATGGCGAGTATGGCTTCGGCCAGCTCGTCGTCGCCCTTGGCACTGAGCACAGGTGTGCTCTGCCCGTCGTAGTTGAGGGCAATGGCCTGGCGGGGTTCGGCTTGCGACTTGCGACTCATGCGGTTTCATCCACCCAGCGTTGTTCCAGCGAGGTTTTCGGCCCTTGTGGCGGCATGCCCTGACTGCAGGCCAGCTCGCCGACTTCCAGACCTGCAGCCTGCAGGCGGTCACGCAGATGACCGAGTTCGGCATTGATCAGCTGGGTGGTTTCTGCGCGTTCGGCCCAAAGCTGACTGGACAGGCTGCCGCGCAGCAGTTGGGCGCGCACCTGCAGCGGGCCCAGGTGATCAAGATCGAAGGCCAGTTCCACGCGCCAGAGGGTTTCCTTCTGTTCCGCCTTTTCTGCCTTGCCGCTGTCTTCGCGTTGCAGTTTGACCTGCAGGGGAATCACTTCCTGCTGATGGCGCATGGGCAGCTCCAGTTGCCAGGTGGTCAGCAGATTGCCGTTGGCGTCGACCTGGGTTTGCGCCAGGCTCGACAACTGGTGGGTCTGCAGCCGCGAAACGGCCGCCGCAGCGAGTTTCAACAGGGTTTCCAGATCAGCCTCGCCATCCATGTTCTGCAACAGGCGCGAGGGTAGGGGGAAGGTCAGTGCCTGTTGCCTCGACGATCCGGCCGCATTCACGCCGAGCAGTTGCCGGGCCAGGTTGGGCAGATTCTGGTTGAACGCATTCTGCAGGCCGGCGAGGGTGCCGGCACCGCCCGGCAGCTGCGGCGTCAGTTGGGCAATCAGACGCAGCAGATTGGCTTTAAGATCCTGCTGCAGGGCTCCCGTCTGGCCCTGCAGCAGCTTGGCTTCGAGCAGCACGCCGCTGTTTGCCAGCGCCTGCGCCAGGCCCTTGGCGGTACTTAACTGAGCGCTGTCGGGCAGTGTGCCGAACAGCTTGTCGATACTGCCGCGCAGCGCCTCGTCGCCGCCGCTGAGGTTCTGCAATCCCTTGAACAGACCCTCCAGCGAAGCCTGGCGATTCTGCTGCGCCGCCAGTTGCTGGCCCAGCACCAGTTGGTCGAGGCGGCCACTGAGGGGCAGGAAGGTGAGGCTCTGGCTGCCCTGCACCTGAGCGCTGAGGAGGCTGCCGAGCGGTAGTGCCAGTGGGCTGTCGAGTGCCAGTTTGCTGCCGGCAAGCGGGGTGTTGAGCAGATTCACCACCAGGCGATAGATCGTCTGTGCGCCTTGGGGCGGCAGGACGTCGCGACTGACGACCTTGCCCTGGACCAGGGTGCCGGGCGGCAGTTGCTGCAGATCAAGGCTGGTCAGCGGCTTGTCACCGCCGGCCTGCAGGGCCACTGTCAGGCGGGTGTCGGACAGTGCAGTAACCACCAGCGCGCTGCCCTGAGCCAGCTGTCTGGGGCTTTCGGCCTGCAGGGTCGCCTGCCTGCCGCCTTCAAGCGTCAGTTTCAGCAGTAGTTGGAAGGTCTGCGCCTGCTCGCGAATCGCGACAACTTCGGCCCTGGCGCTTTCGCCGGCGGCCAGCATGCCTTCCAGCGGCTGCAGCAGGCGTACGGCCATGTCGGCAGCGCTCGCAGTGCTGCGGCTCACCGGTGAGGATGGCGGAAGCGGGCGTGGGCTGCTGATTTCGCTCATGGGCTCTCACGTATCTGGTGGTGTGCTGCCAGGTGGGCAAGCCTCAGGCCGATTTGCCTGCGACAGATTAACACCCTGTCGAAAATGCTGACTGCGGGGACAGTGATGCGCCATGTATAATGCCGGCCCGCTGCGCATCGCACTTCCGGCACGCGTCAGTATAGCGGCCGGAGTACCGTCGACTTTAACCCTGCCAGGTATCGATGACCCGTCCCGTTCCTCTTCTCGAAGCCGTGGCGCTCAGCTGTGAGCGGGACTGGCGCATGCTTTTCGAGCAACTGCATTTCGCGCTGCAGCCAGGTGACATGTTGCAGATCAGTGGCCCCAACGGCAGTGGCAAGACCAGCCTGTTGCGTCTGATCGCCGGTCTGCGGCAGCCGACCACCGGCGACATTCTCCTGCAGGGGCGGGCGCTGGCCGAGCAACGCAGTGAGCTGGCGCGCAATCTGTTGTGGATCGGTCACGCCGCCGGCATCAAGGGCCTGCTGAGCGCTGAAGAGAATCTGGCCTGGCTCTGCGCGCTGCATCGCCCGGCGAGCCGCGAAGCGATCTGGCGGGCGCTGGAGGCGGTCGGGCTGCGCGGCTTCGAAGACGTTCCCTGTCACACCCTGTCGGCCGGTCAGCAGCGTCGAGTGGCTCTGGCGCGCCTGTACCTGGAAGACACGCCACCGTTATGGGTGCTCGATGAACCATTCACCGCGCTGGACAAGAGCGGTGTGGCGCAACTCGAAGCGCATCTGGCCGGGCACTGCGAGCGAGGCGGCGTGGTGGTGCTGACCACTCACCACAGCCTGCAGCACAAACCGGCGTCCTATCGCGATCTGGATCTGGGGCAGTACGCCGCATGAGCAACGTTTTCACTCAGCTGCTTTCGCGCGAAATGCGCCTGCTCGCCCGCCGTCCGTCCGACCTGGCCAACCCTCTGGTTTTCTTCGCCATCGTCATCGCCCTGTTCCCGTTGGCGGTGGGGCCGGAGACGCAATTGTTGCAAACCCTTTCCCCGGGGCTGGTCTGGGTGGCGGCGCTGTTGGCCGTGCTGCTCTCGCTGGACGGGCTTTTCCGCAGCGATTTCGAGGATGGTTCGCTGGAACAGTGGGTCCTTTCGTCGCACCCCCTGCCTCTTCTGGTGTTGGCCAAGGTGCTGGCACACTGGCTTTTCAGCGGTCTGGCGCTGGTTCTGCTGGCCCCTCTGTTGGCGTTGATGCTCGGTTTGCCCGGGCGCTGCCTGCCGGTACTGCTGATTTCCCTGCTGCTTGGCACTCCGGTGCTGAGTCTGCTTGGCGCGGTGGGCGCCGCGCTTACCGTTGGTCTCAAGCGCGGCGGCCTGCTGCTGGCGCTGCTGATTCTGCCGCTGTACATCCCGGTGCTGATTCTCGGCAGCGGGGCGTTGCAGGCGGCCCTGCAAGGACTGCCGGCTGTTGGCCACCTGTTGTGGCTGGCCAGCCTCACTGCGCTGGCGGTGACCCTGACACCTTTTGCCATTGCCGCCGGTCTGACCATCAGTGTCGGCGAATAGGAACGAACCGTGATACACCTGACCGACAGCAGTCGAGCCAGGCCTGAATAATGAGTCGAGCATGAACTGGACGTGGTTTCACAAGTGGGGTTCGCCCAAGTGGTTCTATGAGATGAGTGGCCGCTGGCTGCCCTGGCTCAGCATCGCTGCCGTGTTGCTGACTGTTGCGGGCCTGGTCTGGGGCTTGGCCTTCGCGCCGCCTGACTACCAGCAGGGCAACAGCTTTCGCATCATCTACATCCACGTTCCGGCCGCTTTCCTGGCTCAATCCATCTACGTGATGCTGGCCATCGCCGGGCTGGTAGGCCTGGTGTGGAAGATGAAGCTGGCCGACGTCGCCTTGCAGCAGGCAGCGCCCATTGGAGCCTGGATGACGGCCATTGCGCTGCTCACCGGTGCGATCTGGGGCAAGCCGACCTGGGGCACCTACTGGGTGTGGGACGCGCGCCTGACTTCGATGCTGATCCTGCTGTTCCTCTACTTCGGTGTGATCGCCCTGGGCAACGCCATCAGCAACCGCGACAGCGCCGCCAAGGCCTGCGCGGTGCTGGCCATCGTCGGCGTGATCAATATCCCGATCATCAAGTACTCGGTGGAGTGGTGGAACTCGTTGCACCAGACCGCCACCTTCAAGGTCACCGAAAAGCCGGCGATGCCGGTGGAAATGTGGCTGCCGCTGTTGCTGGCGGTGCTGGGGTTCTACTGCTTCTTCGGCGCCGTGCTGCTGTATCGCATGCGTCTGGAAGTGCTCAAGCGCGAATCACGCAGCAGCTGGGTGAAGGCCGAAGTGCAGAACCTGGTGGAGGGCAAGGCATGAGCTTCTCGTCCTTTTCCGAATTCCTCGCCATGGGTACCCATGGCGCCTACGTCTGGAGCGCCTACGGCATCAGCCTGGCGATCCTGGCGTTGAATGTGGTGCTGCCGATTCTGGCTCGCCGCCGTTACCTGCAAGACGAGGCGCGCCGTTTGCGCCGGGAGAAGTCGAAGTGAATCCGGTTCGCAAGAAACGTCTGTACATTGTTCTGGCCATCCTCTGCGGTGTCAGCATCGCCGTCGCGCTGGCGCTGACCGCGCTGCAGGAGAACATCAATCTGTTCTACACCCCGAGCCAGATCGCCAACGGCGAGGCGCCGGTGGATACCCGCATTCGTGCCGGCGGTCTGGTGCAGGAGGGTTCGGTGAAGCGTTCGGCCGATTCGCTGGAAGTCGATTTCATCGTCACCGATGGCGCTCACGGCGTGACCATCCGCTACAGCGGCATCCTTCCGGATCTGTTCCGCGAGGGGCAGGGCATCGTCGCCCTTGGTCGCGTGAACGCGGACGGTGTGCTGGTGGCCGATGAAGTGCTAGCCAAGCACGACGAGAACTACATGCCGCCTGAAGTGATGCAGGCACTGGAAAAGAGTGGGATGAAGCAGCAGCACGATGCTGCAACCGCCGCCAAGCAGGGCTACCAGCAGGAGAGCGCGCAATGATCCCCGAGCTCGGCCATCTGGCGATGATCCTGGCGCTGTGCCTGTGCATGGCGCAGGCCACGCTGCCGCTGATCGGCGCCTGGCGCAGTGACCACCAGTGGATGAGCCTGGCGCAGCCGGCCGCCTGGGGGCAGTTCGCCTTCCTGCTGTTTGCCTTCATCTGCCTGACCTACGCCTTCATGGTCGACGACTTCTCCGTCGCCTACGTGGCCAGCAACTCCAACACGGCGCTGCCCTGGTATTACAAGTTCAGCGCGGTCTGGGGGGCACACGAAGGCTCCCTGCTGCTGTGGGCATTGATCCTGGCCGGCTGGACCTTTGCCGTGTCGATCTTCTCGCGGCATTTGCCGGAAGAGATGCTGGCCCGCGTGCTGGCAGTGATGGGCATGATCAGCGTCGGTTTCCTGCTGTTTCTGATCATCACCTCCAACCCCTTCGAGCGCCTGCTGCCGAACTCGCCCGTTGATGGTCGTGACCTCAATCCCCTGCTGCAGGACTTCGGCCTGATCGTCCACCCGCCGATGCTGTACATGGGTTATGTCGGCTTCTCGGTAGCCTTCGCCTTCGCCATCGCCGCACTGCTTGGCGGCAAGCTGGATGCCGCCTGGGCGCGCTGGTCGCGGCCCTGGACCATCGTCGCCTGGGCCTTCCTCGGCATCGGTATCGCCCTGGGTTCCTGGTGGGCCTACTACGAACTGGGCTGGGGCGGCTGGTGGTTCTGGGACCCGGTAGAGAACGCCTCCTTCATGCCCTGGCTGGTGGGCACGGCGCTGATCCACTCACTGGCCGTGACGGAAAAGCGTGGCGTGTTCAAGAGCTGGACCGTACTGCTGGCCATTGCCGCGTTCTCCCTCAGCCTGCTCGGAACCTTCCTGGTGCGTTCCGGAGTGCTGACCTCGGTGCATGCCTTTGCCACCGACCCGGAGCGCGGCGTATTCATCCTCGCCTTCCTGCTGGTGGTGGTCGGCGGTTCGCTGGCGCTGTTCGCCGTGCGTGCGCCGGTGGTCAAGAGCCAGGTCGGCTTTGGCCTGTGGTCGCGCGAGACGCTGCTGCTGGTCAACAACATCGTGCTGGTGGTGGCCGCGGCCATGATCCTGCTCGGCACTCTCTATCCGCTTGTGCTCGATGCCCTGAGCGGCGCCAAGCTGTCGGTCGGCCCACCATACTTCAACGCACTGTTCCTGCCGCTGATGGCATTGCTGATGGCGGTGATCAGCGTCGGCGTGCTGGTGCGCTGGAAGGACACCCCGCTGAAGTGGCTGGGCAGCATGCTGACGCCGGTGCTGGTCGCCAGTGTCGTGCTCGCGGTCGTCGCTACCTTCCTGCATGGTGATTTCCACTGGTCGGTGCTGGCTGTCTGCCTGCTGGCGTTCTGGGTGATCCTCGGTGGTGTGCGCGACATTCTCGACAAAACGAGGCACAAGGGCCTGTTCAAGGGGCTGCCGGGTCTCGGCCGCAGCTACTGGGGCATGCAGACGGCGCATCTGGGTTTTGCCGTGTGCGCCCTGGGTGTGGTGCTGACCAGCCTGGGCAGCTATGAGCGCGACCTGCGCATGGCACCGGGTGACTCGGTGGAGCTGGCGGGCTATCGCTTCCAGTTCGACGGCGCCGTGCATCACGAAGGCCCCAACTTCATCT
This sequence comes from Pseudomonas sp. Z8(2022), assembly GCF_025837155.1. Taxonomy (NCBI): domain Bacteria; kingdom Pseudomonadati; phylum Pseudomonadota; class Gammaproteobacteria; order Pseudomonadales; family Pseudomonadaceae; genus Pseudomonas; species Pseudomonas sp. Z8(2022). The sequence continues at coordinate 1,710,682 of NZ_CP107549.1, forward strand.
CCGACAAGGGCACGGTGCGTGTCTTCGACGGTGAGCGGCAGATCAAGGTGCTGAACCCGGAGAAGCGTCTGTACACCGTGCAGCAGTCGACCATGACCGAGGCCGGCATCGATGCCGGCTTTACCCGCGATCTGTTCGTCGCCCTCGGCGAGCCGCTGGAGCAGGGCGCCTGGGCCGTGCGCATTCACATCAAACCCTTCGTCCGCTGGATCTGGCTCGGTGGTTTGCTGATGGCCTTCGGCGGTCTACTTGCCGCGGCCGACAAGCGCTACCGGATCAAGGTACGCACCCGTGTGCGTGAAGCTCTGGGCATGCAGGAGGTCAGCGCATGAGACGTTTGCTGCTGCTGTTGCCGCTACTGGCATTCCTGGCGATTGCCGTATTCCTGTATCGCGGTTTGTTCCTCGATCCCTCCGAGTTGCCCTCGGCGCTGATCGGCAAGCCGTTCCCGGCCTTCAGTCTGCCGGCGCTGGACAATCCCGAGCGCACCCTGAGCGCAGATGACCTCAAGGGCAAGCCTGCACTGGTCAATGTCTGGGCCACCTGGTGTCCGTCCTGTCGTCACGAACATCCGGTGCTGAACAAGCTGGCCGAGGCCGGCGTGGTGATTCACGGCATCAACTACAAGGACCAGCGCGAACCGGCGCAAAAGTGGCTGCGCGAGCTGCACAACCCCTACCAGCTGAACATCGAGGATGCCAAGGGCAGCCTGGGCCTGGACCTGGGCGTGTATGGCGCGCCGGAGACCTTCTTCATCGACGCCAGGGGCATCATCCGCCACAAGTACGTCGGAGCCATCGACGAGCGCATCTGGCGCGAAAAACTGGCGCCGATCTATCAGGAACTGGTCGACGAGGCACAGGCACCATGAAAACTACTGTGCTCGATCATGCTGCGTTGAAAACAGGCTGGAACGCCAGCCCGGTCAAATGCTCATTTACAACTTGTAAACTCCGCTTCTTCGCCTGCTTTCGCCTTGCCTGCTCTTCGCTCGCGACGTTTTCATGGCACCTGTCTAAACGTGTGCTGATGTCCGCCGGTCTGGCACTGGGCCTGTTGGCCAGTGCGCATGCTGCCATCGACACCTTCGAGTTCGCCAACGAGGCTGAGCGCCAGCGTTACCGCAATCTGATCGAAGAGCTGCGCTGTCCGAAGTGTCAGAACCAGAATATCGCCGATTCCGATGCGCCGATCGCCATGGACCTGCGTGGCGAGATCTATCGCATGCTGGAGGAGGGCAAGAGCAACGAGGAAATCATCGACTTCCTGGTTTCCCGCTACGGCGACTTCGTGCTCTACAAGCCACCGCTGACCAGCCGCACGCTGCTGCTCTGGTACGGCCCGGCCGGCCTGCTGCTGATAGGTTTCGGCGTGCTCGGGGTGATCGTCCTGCGCCGTCGCGGCCAGCAGAAGACACGCTCCGCCGCTGGCCTTTCCGCCGATGAGCAGGCGCGCCTCGCCGCGCTGCTCGCCCAAGCCTCTCAGGACAAGAAAGACCAATGATCGATTTCTGGTTGCCCGCCGGGCTGCTGTTGCTGACCGCCCTGGCGTTTCTGCTGATTCCGGTTTTGCGCATTCGCAAGCTGCAGGCCGAAGAAGACCGTACCGCCCTCAACGTCACTCTCTATCAGGAGCGCCTGCAGGAGCTGGAAAACCAGCGTCAGGCCGGCGTGCTCGATGATGCGCAGCTGGAGGCCGGTCGTGCCGAAGCGGCGCGCGAGCTGCTCGCCGATACCGAGGGCGTGCAGCGTCGCAGTGGCGTGCTCGGCGGCAAGATCCCGCTGGTTTCGGCGTTGCTGGTGCCGGTGCTCGGTGTAGCCCTGTACCTGCACTGGGGCGCGCTCGACGAGCTCGAGCAGAGCCGTCAGCTGGCCGCCATGCAGCCGCAGAGCATCGAGGAGATGACCGCGCGCCTGGAGCAGACCGTCAAGCAGCAGCCGGACTCCGCCGAAGGCTGGTATTTCCTCGGACGTACCTATATGGCGCAGGAGCGTGCCGGCGATGCCGCCAAGGCCTTCGAGCGCGCGGTGGAGATCGCCGGGCGTGCCCCGGAACTGCTCGGCCAGTGGGCGCAGGCGCTGTATTTCGCCGAGGGCAAGCAGTGGAACGAGCAACTGCAGGGGCTCACCGACGAGGCGCTGCAGGCCGATCCGGAAGAGGTCACCAGCCTTGGGCTGCTCGGCATCGCGGCTTATGAAAGTCAGCGCTATGCTGATGCAGTGCGCTACTGGGAGCGCCTGGTTGCCGTACTGCCGGAGCAGGACCCGTCTCGCGTGGCCATCGCCGGTGGTATCGAGCGCGCCCGGCAGCAGATGAGTGAAGGCGAGCAGCCCGGTGCTGCCGCCGGGCCGGCCGCCAAGGTGCATGCTCTGGAGGTCAGCGTGTCGCTGGCGCCCGAAGTGCAGCAGAACGTGCAGCCGGACGATGCCGTATTCGTCTTCGCCCGCGCACTCAGCGGCCCACCAATGCCGCTGGCAGTCAAACGCCTGAAGGTTTCCGACCTGCCGGTTCAGATCAGCCTCTCCGATGTGGACGCGATGATGCCCGAACTGAAGATTTCCCGATTCGACCAGGTACAGTTGGTGGCCCGTGTGTCCCGTGCCGGCAACGCCACACAGGGCGAGTGGACCGGCCAGACCGGGCCGGTTTCCAACACCGCTCGTGACGTGCAGACGCTGCTGATCGACAGCCGCGACGGGCAGGCCCAATGAAGCGCCTGGCGCTGGCCTGCGCCATCGGGCTGAGTCTGACTGGCTGCGTACTGCAGCAACCGACACCGCCGGCTGGCGATCCGCCGCCAGTGCAGCAGCAGCCATCGCACCCGCGCTACGCGCCGCCGCCAGGGGTGAAAAGCCACTGGAACCCGGCGCTGGGCGTCTACGTGGTCGAGGGCGCGCGAGATCTCTACTACCGCGAGCGTATCTTCTACCGCTGGGACGGTGGCTGGAGCTGGTCGCCGCAGGCCGGTGGTCCGTGGAAGGACACCGACAGCTCGGGGATTCCACCGGGGCTGTTTCGTCAGTATCAGAATCGTTGAAATGACCCGGTGCCGACAGCATCAGCTGCTGCGCGCCGGTTACCTGACACCGCATACGAGAACGGCGCCCGAAGGCGCCGTTTTCTTTGCTTGGTGAACAGTGCTCAGTGAGCCCAGATCCTGCCGACCAGGAGGTAGCAGATCAGGGTCACCAGCACCACGCCGAACAGGTTGAGGGCGAAGCCTGCCTTGATCATCGACTGTATCTTCATATGCCCGGTGCCGAACACGATGGCGTTGGGTGGTGTCGCCACCGGCATCATGAACGCGCAGCTGGCAGCGATGGCGGCGGGGATCGCCAGCAGTTCGGCCGGCATGCCCTGCGACACGGCCAGTGCACCCAGCAGTGGCAGGAAGGCGGCGGCAGTGGCGGTATTGGAGGTGACCTCGGTAAGGAAGATGATCACCAGCACCACCACGCCGATCATTGCAATCACCGGCAGTGCGCCCAGTGCGCCGAGGCTCTGGGCGATCCACTCGGCCAGGCCGGTGCTGCGGATCACGCCAGCCAGCGACAGACCACCACCGAACAGCAGCAGCACGCCCCAGGGCAGTTTGCTGGCGCTTTCCCAGTCCATCAGGAACACGCGCTGCTTGCTGTCCACGGGGATGATGAACAGCGCCAGGGCGGCGGCGATGGCGATGCTGGTGTCGTTGACCCCCGGCAGCCAGCCGGCGATCAGCGGCTGAAACACCCATGCCAGTGCGGTAACCACGAATACCAGCGCCACCAGCTTCTCGCCGCGGCTCAGCGGGCCGAGCTCGGCCAGTTCACTGCGAATCAGCTGCGTGCTGTCATGCCCGGCCAGGTTGAAGCCACCGCGGGTCAGCCACCACCAGGTGAAGGCCAGCATGATTATGGCCACCGGCACGCCGAGCAGCATCCACTGGCCGAAGCCGATCTGTACGTCGTAGTTGTCGGCGAGGAAGGCGGCCAACAGAGCGTTCGGCGGGGTGCCGATCAGCGTGGAGATACCGCCGATGCTGGCCGCGTAGGCGATTGCCAGCAGCAGCGCGGTGGCGAAGCGCTCATGATCGGCTTTGCCTGTTTCCTTTCCTCCAGTGAGCATGCCGATCACCGAAAGACCGATGGGCAGCATCATGATGGTGGTGGCGGTATTGCTTACCCACATGCTGAGAAATGCAGTGGCAATCATGAAGCCAGCAATCTGCCTGCTCGGCTTGCTGCCCATGGCCAGCAACGTCATCAGAGCGATGCGCTTGTGCAGGTTCCAGCGCTCCATGGCCAGGCCAAGTACGAAACCACCAAGGAACAGGTAGATGGTCGGGTTGGCGTAGGGCGCGGTCGCGGCGTTCAGACTGTCGATGTCCAGCGCCGGGATCAGCAGGATTGGCAGCAGCGAGGTGGCCGGAATCGGAATGGCTTCGGTCGACCACCAGGTGGCCATCAGCAGAGTCAGCCCGATGGTGGCCCAGGCGGCACTGGACAGGCCGGCTGGTGGCTCGGTGAACAGACACTCGAGCAGTAGCAATGGGCCCAGGATCAGGCCAATCCAGGCGGCCTTGGCAGGCGCCGTGGATTCATTGGTGGTAACGGCCATGGCACGCTTCCTTCAGCTAAAAGTCGGGCTTTATTGCCCACTGGGCGACTTTATGACCACGCGCTGGCCGATCGGTTTTGCTCAGTCTATGTCAGGCGTGCTTTGCACCGACGATGACGGGTCGCCCTCCCTGCTGAACAACGGCCCGCCGCAGCGGCTGCAGAACGCCGCGCTGTACTCATGGTGGTTCTTCCGGCATTGCGGGCAGTCGTGCTCCATCGCCCCGTCCTGACGCATGGCGTTGGCCAGTTCAGCAGTGAAGATGCCGGTCGGTACGGCGATGATCGAGTAGCCGGTGATCATGATCAGCGTGGCCAGCATCTGGCCGACGGGGGTTTGCGGGGTGATGTCGCCGAAGCCCACGGTCGTCAGGGTCACCACCGCCCAGTAGACGCTGGTGGGAATGCTGGTGAAGCCGTTGGACGGGCCTTCGATGACGTACATCAGCGCGCCATACACCGTGACCAGGGTCGAAACGCTGACCAGGAAGACCACGATCTTCTGCTTGCTGCCGCGCAATGCCACGAGCAGGAAGTTGGCCTGGGTCAGGTACTGGCGCAGCTTGAGCACACGGAAGACACGGATCATGCGGATGACACGGACGATCATCAGGTACTGCGCATTGGCGAACAGCAGCGCCAGAATGGCCGGCAACACCGCCAGCAGATCCACCAGACCAAAGAAGCTGAAGGCATAGCGCATGGGTTTGGGCGAGCTGTACAGGCGCAGGCCGTATTCGATGGCGAACAGCGCTGTAAAGCCCCACTCCAACGCGCTGAACAACCCGGCGTACCGGCTGTTGAAGTGTTCGACGCTGTCGAGCATCACCACCACCAGACTGGCGAGGATGGTCAGCAGTAACAGGTTGTCGAAGCGCTGAGCAGCAGGTGTGGAGGTTTCGAAGATGATGATATACAGGCGCTGGCGCCAGGTCTGGCCTTTTTCCACGGCGTAATTTTCCTCGTGATGCAGGGGGCAAGCCTAGGCAGGACAGCGCTGCGAGAGCAAGCCAGAGGTGCCGTCCTTACTGATCCCCCAGCGAGGACTCCTCACGAGGATCGGCAAGGATGAAGTGTTCCCCTGTCACTGCGGTGATCCGCGCGGTTCCCAGGTTGAGCATCTGCCATTGCCACTGCCCGTAGCGGGTGCTGAGGGTGCCGTGCGCCTGGCAGGGACCGTGGAGGTACCAGTCGTGCTCCTGGCGCGAGGTAATGAGAATGGCGTGGCGCAGGAAGTCGGCGACCGTCTCCGGGCTGACCTTGAAGCTCGCACAGTGCTCGTGCCGCGGGCCGAGTCCGTCTTCGATTACCGCGATATCGCTGACCGGACCGATCAGGCTGGGAATCGTATCGGCGCTGGCAATGCTTGTCGCCAGCAGCAGGCCGAGGCCGAGCGTTTGTCTGTCCATATTGCGTGATCCTTCACTGGCTGGTGGTCATGTGCAGGTCACCAGCTTAGCGCACTGCCTGCGACTCAGTCGGGAACCCGTCGCCGTTTCGGTCGATGGCCAGGCAGTGCCTGGTAGAGCTGTCGTTCACGATCTCCCGGAGCGTGCAGGTGCAACTGGTGACGAAGACGGCATCTCCGGCCTTGCAGTGAACGGTTTCGCCGCTGAGCGCAGGGCATAGCGATCTCAAGTCGATGGCAGTTTCTCCAGAAAACGCATCAGCAGGCTTTCTTCTGCGCGCAGGCCCTTGCGCGGCGTTGCCAGGCGCAGGCCGGCCAGCTCGCCGGCAAGGAAGGCGTCGATCAGCGCCGGATGGATATAGCACTTGCGGCAGACCGCCGGGGTATTGCGCAACTGCTCGGCGACCTCCTTGACCATGGCCACCACGTGTTTCCTGGCGGCGCTGTCCGGCTGCCACTCGAGCTCGCGCAGTACCGTCAGGGCCAGCGCGCTGCCGGCCCAGGTGCGGTAGTGCTTGGCGGTGAAGTCGGCGCCGGTGAGTTCACGCAGGTAGTCGTTGATGTCGGTGGAGGTCACCGCCCGGCGTTCGCCATGTTCGTCCAGATACTGGAACAGATGTTGTCCGGGCAGTTCCAGGCAACGCCGGATGATGCGCGCCAGGCGCCGGTCGTTGACCTGCACTTCGTGTTCGATGCCGCTCTTGCCGCGGAAGTGAAAGCGAATGGTGCTGCCTTGCACCTCGACATGACGGTTGCGCAGGGTGGTCAGGCCATAGGAGCGATTTTCCCGCGCGTAGCGGGCGTTGCCGACCCGGATGAGAGTGTTGTCCAGCAGCATGATCACGGTTGCCAGCACTTTCTCGCGGCGGTGTTCGCGCAGATCGAGGTGCTGCTGTAGCGCCTCACGCAGCGCCGGCAGAGCCTTGCCGAATGCCAGCAGGCTGGCGTACTTGTCCGCATCCCTGATCTCGCGCCAGCGGGCGTGGTAGCGGTACTGCTTGCGCCCGCGGGCATCGCGGCCGGTAGCCTGCAGATGGCCGTTGGCCAATGGGCAGATCCACACCTCGGTATAGGCCGGCGGTATGGCCAGTGCATCGATGCGGGCCACCTCCTGTTTGTCACGGATACGCTGACCCTGGCTGTCGAAATAGCAGAATCTGCCACGCAGCTTGCGGCGGCTGATGCCCGGCATGCTGTCGTCCACATAGCGCAGGTCGGGCGGTAGGGCGATGTCGCCAGGCACCGTGCTCATCGCCAGGCATCCGCAAGAGAGGCACTGGCCGCAGGCGACAGTGGCGTGGCAGGACAGAAGACGATGTGGGGCATTGGTATCGCTCGTCGTGGCTGATATCCATTAGCCCATCGAACGCAGCGGTAGTTCAGTCTTTGCGGGGGGAGCCGGGTGTCTGTCTGCGCTGCCGGGCGGCAGGCTGCGCGCAGTCCAGCACCGCCTGTTGCCAGCTGTGCGCGCCGGCTCTGACCAGCCAGCAGGCGAGGATGAAGGGCATGGTCAGGGCCGGCAGGCCCAGTGCGCTGAATCCGGGCTGCAGGAGCAGAGCGAGGAAAATGCCCAGGGCAGGTACCAGGGGGCAACGATGCACCTGGGCCAGGGCGATGGCGGCAAGGCTGGCGTTGTAGCCGTAGAGACCGGCCAGAGCGGCGTCGCTGGGCCAGCCATTGAGCATCGTCAGCGCCAGTCCGCCGCTGGAGCCGAGCAGCGCCCAGAGCGCCGCCCGGCCGTCAGCCAGGCGCAAGCCGATCAGCAGGCACAGGCCGGCCAGGGGGGAGTCGAGGAAGATGACCTGGCCGAGGCCGCGCAGCACGCCGAGCAGCAGCTCCGTGAAGTTCAGCGTTGCTGCAGCCTGGGCGGTGGGCGCCGCAGGCGGCAGATCCAGCCGGGCGAGCAGTGCCAGCAACAGCCAGCCAAGCAGCACGAAGGGAAAGGTGAACGCAGGCAACCAGCCATGCTGGCGCATGCGCCGCATCCAGGCCGCCAGAAGCAGGCTGGAAATGGCTGCACTGGCAATGATCAGCAGCGGCAGCAGCGGCGTCCATGGCAGCTTCAGGCTAAGGAGCAGGCCGAGCAGGATGCCGTTGTAGCCGTACAGGCCGATGGCGATGTCCGCAGGCGGGTAACCACGGCGTTGCGCAACCAGGGTCGAGACCAGGCCGCCGAGCAGTGCGCCGGCCAGCAGGTCGGGCGCGCCGACAAGAATGGCGGTTAGCACCAGCAGGCCGCAGCCGGGGTGCTGTTGCAAAAATATCTGGGCGAAGCCGCAAAGCAGGGCGCGCAGGCTTTGCAGGGCAGGGTGGGTGGTTGCTAGTGAAGGCATGATGTCGGTGCCAGGAGAACCCTCTCCCACCCGGCTCCTCGGTATTGGCATCCAGTGTCGCCCTACCTCCTGCATCCGCGCAGTCGTCTCCTATAGACGAGAGAGGGGGAGCCGTTCGGGTAAAGCCCAGCGGATTGGTGTGCGGGCCTGGTTTGATGTGGAGTCCGGATGAAATCCGGGAGACGGGGGAGGTCCCCCTCGGATTTCATCCGGGCTACGGGTTTCAATGCAGCGTTTCGATTCTCAGGCTGTTGGTGCTGCCGGGCTGGCCGAAGGGTTCGCCGGCGGTGATCACCACGGTTTCACCGCGCTGGGCCATGCCCTGGGCCTGGGCGATTTCCAGTGCGGTGCTGGTGACTTCCTCGACCCTGCGCAGGCGCTCGTTGACCACCGAGTAGATACCCCAGGCCACGGTCAGGCGCCTTGCCGTGGTCAGGCTCGGCGTCAGGCTCAGGATCGGCGCTTTCGGACGCTCACGGGATGCGCGCAGGCTGCTGGCGCCGGACTCCGTGTAGTTGACCAGTGCCGCCACCGGCAGGATCGAGCTGATACGGCGGATGGCGCAGCTGATGGCGTCGCTGGCAGTGGCCTCGGCCTGCGGGCGACCGACGTCGAGCTGGCTCTGGTAATCCGGGCCGTTTTCCACCTGGCGAATGATCTTGCTCATCATCTGCACGGTTTCCAGCGGGTAGTCACCGGAGGCGGTTTCAGCCGACAGCATTACCGCATCGGCACCTTCGGCCACGGCGTTGGCCACGTCGGTGACCTCGGCGCGGGTCGGTGCCGGGGAGAAACGCATGGATTCGAGCATCTGCGTGGCCACCACCACTGGGCGGCCCAGCTGGCGGCAGGTGCGCACGATGTCCTTCTGGATGCGCGGCACGTTCTCGGCCGGCACTTCCACGCCCAGGTCGCCACGCGCCACCATTATGGCGTCGCACAGCCTGGCGATTTCTTCCAGGTGGGTGACTGCCGAGGGCTTCTCGATCTTGGCCATGAGGAAGGCCTTGCCGCCGATCAGTTCGCGGGCCTCGACGATGTCTTCGGGGCGCTGGACGAACGACAGCGCCACCCAGTCGACGCCCAGTTCCAGGCCGAAGGCCAGGTCGCGGCGATCCTTTTCGGTCAGCGGGGAGAGCTGCAGCACGGCTTCGGGTACGTTGACGCCCTTGCGGTCGGACAGCTCGCCGCCGGCGATTACCTCGGTGATCACGGCGTCGGCCTGCTTGGCGGTCACCTTCAGGCGCAGGCGGCCGTCATCCAGCAGCAGGCTCATGCCCGGTTGCAGGGCCTCGATGATCTCGGGGTGGGGCAGGTTGACCCGGCTGGCATCACCGGGAGTGGTGTCCAGATCCAGACGCAGGCTCTGGCCGTTGACCAGTTGCACCTTGCCCTCTGCGAAGCGGCCGACGCGCAGCTTCGGCCCCTGCAGATCCATGAGGATGCCGATCGGCTGGTTCAGCTCGCGCTCCACCTCGCGCACCCACTGATAGCGCTGGGCATGGTCGGCGTGCTCGCCATGGCTGAAGTTGAGGCGGAACAGGTTGACCCCGGCTTCCACCAGCTGGCGGATGTGCGCGGCATCGCGGATCGCCGGCCCGAGGGTGGCGAGGATCTTCACTTTCTTGTCGGCGTTCATTGAGCAGGGTTCTCAAGGATCAGAATGGCGCGGAAATCGTTGACGTTGGTACGGGTCGGCCCGGTGACGATCAACTCGTCGAGGGCGGCGAAGTAGCCATAGCCGTTGTTGTTGTCCAGTTCGTCGCGGGAGGACAGCCCCTTGATGCCGGCACGGGCGTAGCTGTAGGGGGTCATGATGGCGCCGGCGTTGTCTTCGGAGCCGTCGATGCCGTCGGTGTCCCCGGCCAGCGCATAGATGCCGGGCAGCCCCTTGAGGCTGTCGGTGAGGCTCAGGAGGAACTCGGCGTTGCGTCCGCCGCGGCCGTTGCCGCGCACGGTCACGGTGGTTTCGCCGCCGGAGAGGATCACGCACGGGGGCTTGATCGGCTGGCCATGCAGTTGCACCTGGCGAGCGATGCCAGCATGCACCTTGGCCACGTCACGCGACTCGCCTTCCAGATCACCGAGAATCAGCACCGGCAGGCCGGCGGCTTCGGCCTTGGCCGCGGCGGCGTCGAGCGACTGCTGCGGGGTGGCGATCAGCTGGAAGTGGCTGCGCGACAGCACCGGGTCGCCCGGCTTGACCGTCTCCGAGCGCGGGTCTTCGAGCCAGGCGCGTACGTTGGCCGGGATGTCGATTGCATAGCGGGCGAGAATCGCCAGGGCCTCGGCCGAGGTGGTCGGGTCCGCGACGGTGGGACCGGAAGCGATCACCGTGGCCTCGTCGCCCGGCACGTCGGAGATGGCGTAGGTGTATACGGTGGCCGGCCAGCAGGCTCTGGCCAGGCGGCCACCCTTGATCGCCGATAGGTGCTTGCGCACGCAGTTCATCTCGCCGATGGTGGCGCCGGATTTGAGCAGTGCCTTGTTGATTGCCTGCTTGTCCGGGAGGCTGATGCCTTCGGCCGGCAGGGCGAGCAGCGAGGAGCCGCCGCCAGAAAGCAGGAAGATCACCCGGTCTTCTGCGGACAGGTTCGACACCAGCTCCAGCACGCGGCGGGCGACGCGCTCGCCGGCATCGTCCGGCACCGGGTGAGCAGCTTCCACCACTTCGATCTTCTGGCAATCGGCGCCGTGCTCGTAGCGCGTCACCACCAGGCCGCTGACCTCGCCCTGCCACTGTTGCTCGATCACTTCGGCCATGGCTGCAGCGGCCTTGCCGGCGCCGATGACGATGACGCGCCCGCTGCGGTCGGCAGGCAGGTGATCGGCCAGTACCTGGCGCGGATGGGCAGCGGCGATGGCGGTGGCGAACAGGTCGCGCAGCAGGCTTTGCGGGTCGAAGGTCATGGTGGTGGTCTCTTGCAGATCGATTCCAGTCCGCAGATGCCGCACGGCAGCATCTGGGGAATGGAATCGACCAACCTGGCAATCGGGCCGTGACACCTCCTGCCAGGAAGGTCGAAAGGTTGCCGGGGCAAGCCCGGCTTATCGGTGCACACGACGCACCCTACCGTGCGCCGTGTGCGACGATTCATTCGCCGCGGATATTGAAGTTGGCCATATGCTCCAGGCCCTTGATCAGGGCAGAGTGGTCCCAGCCGCTGCCGCCGAGAGCCGCGCAGGTGCTGAAGACCTGCTGGGCATTGGCGGTGTTGGGCAGGTTCAGGCCCAGCTCGCGGGCACCGGACAGCGCCAGGTTGAGGTCCTTCTGGTGCAGGCTGATGCGGAAGCCCGGATCGAAGGTGCCTTTGATCATGCGCTCTCCGTGCACTTCGAGGATCTTCGAGCCGGCGAAACCACCGGAAAGCGCTTCACGTACCTTGGCCGGGTCGGCACCGTTCTTGGCGGCAAACAGCAGCGCTTCGGCCACTGCCTGGATGTTAAGCGCGACGATGATCTGGTTGGCCACCTTGGCGGTCTGGCCGTCGCCATTGCCGCCGACGCGGGTGATGTTCTTGCCCATGGCCTGGAACAGCGGCAGGGCGCGTTCGAAGGCGTTCGGGCAACCGCCGACCATGATCGACAGGGTCGCGGCCTTGGCACCCACTTCACCACCGGATACCGGAGCATCCAGATAGGCGGCGCCGGTAGCCTTGATCTTGTCGGCGAAAACCTTGGTCGCGGACGGCGAGATCGAGCTCATGTCGATAACGACCTTGCCGCTGCCAACACCGCTGGCAACGCCATCGGCGCGGAACAGCACGTCTTCGACCTGCGGAGTGTCCGGCACCATGACGATGATGAACTCGGCTTCCTGAGCGACTTCCTGCGGGTTGGCCAGCGCGATGGCCCCGGCGGCTACGAGGTCGGCCGGAGCCGGGTCGTGATGCTCGGAAAGGAACAGGGTGTGACCGGCTTTCTGCAGGTTCTGCGCCATGGGTTTGCCCATGATGCCGGTGCCGATGAATCCGATTTTTGCCATGAGTAAGCTCTCCTTAAGAGTGGGGCTCAGATTGCGTTGTGCGCTTTCATCCAGCCGAGGCCGGCAGCGGTGGTGGTTGCCGGCTTGTATTCACAGCCGACCCAGCCCTGGTAGCCGATACGGTCCAGGTGGGCGAAGAGGAAGCGGTAGTTGATCTCGCCGGTGCCCGGCTCGTTGCGGCCCGGGTTGTCGGCCAGCTGCACGTGGTTGATGGCTGCCACGTTGTTTTCCATGGTGCGGGCCAGGTCACCTTCCATGATCTGCATGTGGTAGATGTCGTACTGCAGGTACAGGTTGGTGCTGCCGACCTTGTCGCGAATGTCCAGCGCCTGACGGGTGTTGTTCAGGTAGAAGCCGGGGATGTCGCGAGTGTTGATCGCTTCCATCACCAGGCGAATGCCGGCGCCGGCCAGCTTGTCTGCGGCGTAGCGCAGGTTGTCGATGAAGGTCTTCTCCACCGTGGCGCAGTCCACACCCTGCGGGCGGATGCCGGCCAGGCAGTTGATCTGCTTGTTGCCCAGCACCTTGGCGTAGGCGATGGCCTTGTCGACGCCGGCGCGGAACTCCTCGACGCGGTCCGGGTGGCAGGCGATGCCGCGCTCGCCCTTGCCCCAGTCACCGGCCGGCAGGTTGAACAGCACCTGCTCGAGCTGATTGGCGTCCAGGCGGGCCTTGATCTCCTCAACCGGGAAGTCATAGGGGAAGAGGTATTCCACACCGCTGAAGCCGGCTTCGGCGGCGGCGGCAAAACGGTCCAGGAAGTCCACTTCGGTGAACAGCATGGACAGGTTGGCAGCAAAACGGGGCATGGTGTCGCTCCTATGTTCGTAGCCCGGATGCAATCCGGGGTGTTGCGCTATTCCCGGATTGCATCCGGGCTACGTCGTCGGGGTAGGTGCGCCGTGTGCACAGCGCACCCTACGGATCAGTCGAGCAGCGAGATGGCAGTCGGGGCGTCAACGCCGCGCTCGGCCAGTTCCTCGAATTCGTTGATGGCGTTGATCTCGGTGCCCATGGAGATGTTGGTGACACGCTCCAGGATGATCTCCACCACAACCGGCACGCGGTGCTCGGCCATCAGGCGCTTGGCTTCGGCGAAGGCGTTCTGCAGTTCGTTCGGGTCGAACACGCGGATTGCCTTGCAGCCCAGGCCCTCGACCACGGCCATGTGGTCGACGCCATAACCATTGAGTTCCGGCGCATTGATGTTCTCGAATGCCAGCTGCACGCAGTAATCGATGTCGAAGCCACGCTGTGCCTGACGGATCAGGCCCAGGTAGGAGTTGTTCACCAGCACGTGGATGTACGGCAGGTTGAACTGCGCACCGACAGCCAGCTCCTCGATCATGAACTGGAAGTCGTAGTCGCCGGACAGCGCCACCACGTTGCGATTCGGGTCGGCCTTGACCACACCGAGGGCTGCGGGAATGGTCCAGCCCAGCGGGCCGGCCTGGCCGCAGTTGATCCAGTGGCGCGGCTTGTACACATGCAGGAATTGCGCGCCGGCGATCTGCGACAGACCGATGGTGCTGACGTAGCAGGTGTCCTTGCCGAAGGCCTCGTTCATTTCCTCGTATACGCGCTGCGGCTTGGCCGGCACGTTGTCGAAGTGGGTCTTGCGCTGCAGGGTGCGCTTGCGCTCGCGGCAGGACTCGACCCAGGCGCTGCGGTCCTTCAGCTTGCCGGCGGCTTTCCACTCGCGAGCCACCTCGAGGAAGGCGTCCAGCGCACTGCCGGCGTCGGAAACGATGCCCAGGTCCGGGTTGAACACGCGGCCAATCTGCGTCGGCTCGATGTCGACGTGGATGAACTTGCGGCCTTCGGTATAGACGTCGACCGAACCGGTGTGGCGGTTGGCCCAGCGGTTGCCGATGCCGAACACCAGGTCGGAAGCGAGCAGGGTGGCGTTGCCGTAGCGATGCGAGGTCTGCAGGCCGACCATGCCGACCATCAGACGGTGGTCGTCAGGGATCGCCCCCCAGCCCATCAGCGTCGGTACAACCGGTACGCCGGTCAGTTCGGCGAATTCGACCAGCTTGTCCGCCGCATTGGCGTTGAAGATGCCGCCACCGGCCACCAGCAGCGGGCGCTCGGCGTCGTTGAGCATGGCGATGGCTTTTTCGGCCTGGACGCGGCTGGTGCTCGGCTTGGCCACCGGCAGCGGTTCGTAGGCATCGATATCGAACTCGATTTCCGCCATCTGCACGTCGAACGGCAGGTCGATCAGCACCGGGCCCGGGCGGCCGCTGCGCATTTCATGGAAGGCACGCTGGAACGCACGCGGCACCTGGCCGGGTTCCATCACGGTGGTCGCCCACTTGGTGACCGGGCCGACGATGCTGGTGATGTCGACCGCCTGGAAATCTTCCTTGTGCATGCGAGCACGCGGTGCCTGACCGGTGATGCAGAGGATCGGAATGGAGTCGGCGGAGGCGGAGTACAGGCCGGTGACCATGTCGGTGCCTGCCGGACCCGAGGTGCCGATGCACACGCCGATATTGCCGGCGTTGGTACGGGTGTAGCCCTCGGCCATGTGCGAAGCGCCTTCGACGTGACGGGCCAGGACGTGATCGATGCCGCCGAGTTTCTTCAGCGCGGCATACAGGGGGTTGATGGCAGCGCCGGGGACGCCGAACGCAGTATCCACGCCTTCGCGACGCATCACCAGTACGGCTGCCTCGATTGCTCTCATTCTGGCCATGACCATTGTTCTCCGAGTCAGTGGTTTTTCTTCTTGGGAGCAAGGATGACTGCTGTACCGGGGCGACGGAATTGTTGGATACTTCAGTTCTGTCGATACTTGGAGTACCGAATGGACCGTCATACCCTCATTCGCAGTTTCGTTCTGGTGGCCGACAACGGCAGCTTCGCAGCCGCTGCGCTCAGCGAAGGTGTCACACCGGTGGTCATGGGGCGCCGTCTGGATGCGCTGGAGCGTCACCTGGGTGTCAAGCTGATGCACCGCTCCACACGCGGCCTGCAGTTGACCGATCTCGGCGAGCAGTACCTCGAACGCGCCCGCAGCCTGCTCAAGGAGTTCGACGAGGCCGACGCCAGCGTGGCCCGTGGCGGGCGCTCGGTGCGCGGCCATCTGGTGGTGTCGGCGCCGGCCGCGTTCGGCAGGCGGCATATCGCGCCGCATGCGCCGGCGTTCCTCAAGCGCTACCCGGACCTGAAGCTGTCGTTCAACTTCACCGACAGCCTGGTCGACCTGGTGCGGCAGGGTTACGACATGGGCATCCGTATCGGTGAGGTGACCGATCCCAACTACGTTGCGGTCAAGCTCTTCCCCAATCGCCGTGTGGTCTGCGGCGCGCCCAGTTACTTCGAACTGCATGGCGTACCACGCACCCTCGAAGACCTGGCGCGGCACAACTGCCTGGCGTTCAACCTGCAGGGCGGTCAACAGCGCGGCTGGACCTTCCTGCGCGACGGTCGCCAGGTAGCGGTGAAGGTGGCCGGCAACCTCGATTGCAATGACGGGGAACTGCTCTACGACTGGGTCAAGCAGGGGCTGGGCATCGGTTGGCGCTCGACCTGGGAAATCCAGGCGGAGCTAAAGGCCGGTGAGCTGGTGACCGTGCTGGATGACTACGAGATCCCCGCTTACGACATCCAGGCGGTCTACCCGCAGCAGCGTTATTTGCCGGCCAAGGTGCGCTTTTTCATCGACTATCTGAAGGACATCTACAACGCGCCGGGGTACTGGGAAACGCGAGGGAGTTGAGTTGTTTATTCGATACTTGTCTTGTAATTAACAAGATTATTTATTGTGTACATTTCTTCGTATTTTTGTTCTTTTTGTGTTGCAACAATCCTTGTGTTCGGCTATTGCATAAGGCGCTTTTCCATGTCGCACGCAGTCGACGGTGCATGCGACGACTTCCTCATCGGTTTCGGAGATTCCTTATGAACGCTATCAATCTGGCCACTGCGGTGAGCATCACCCATAACGCTCTCGCCGTTGGGCGTGAGCTTCGCGCCGCGCCGCTGACGGTGGCGGTGCTGGATGCCGGTGGGCATCTGATCAGTCTGCAACGCGAAGATGGTGCCAGCCTGCTGCGCCCGCAGATCGCCATCGGCAAGGCCTGGGGGGCACTGGCGCTGGGCAAGGGCTCACGCCAGATCGCTGCGGATGCACAGCAGCGCCCGGCCTTTATCGGTGCGGTGAACAACCTGGCCCAGGGCAGTCTGGTGCCGGCGCCGGGTGGGGTGTTGATTCGTGACGCGCAGGGTGAGGTGATCGGTGCCGTTGGCATCACCGGCGATACCTCGGACATCGATGAGCAGTGCGCGGTCAGTGCGCTGGAGTCGCTGGGTCTGAAGGCGGACGCGGGCGTCTAGGCTGGGTGGAGCGCAGTAGCTGCATTACCAGATGCGCTCCAGGCAGGGCTGTCCCGGATCTGATCCGGGTTACGGCCCTGAGTCTCGGCGGGGCCTGATGTCAGGTCGCGGCGAACCGGAGGTCAGGCGCTGGTCACCAGTTCGGATGCCGGCGAGGGCATCGGGTTGACGTCGCAACCCTTGAGTACCAAGCGGATGATGGTCTGCGCGGCGGCTTCGTAGTCGGCGTCGTCCAGGTTGGCCTTGCCGGTGACGGTGGAGATCTGCCAGTCGAAGTCGGCGTAGGTCTGGGTCGCGGCCCAGATGCTGAACAGCAGGTGATGGGGGTCGACCTTGGCCATCAGCTCCTGATCGATCCAGCGCTGGATACAGGCGACGTTGTGTCTGGCCTGGGCGTTGAGCTGCTCGGTCTGTTCCTGCGACAGGTGCGGCGCACCATGCATGATCTCGCTGGCGAACACCTTGGAGGCATGTGGCAGATCGCGGGAGATGCGAATCTTCGAGCGGATGTAGGCGGTCAGCACTTCACTCGGGTGGCCCGGCTGGTTGAAGGGGGCAGAGGCGGCCAGCAAGGGCTCGATGATGCTCTC
This sequence comes from Pseudomonas sp. Z8(2022), assembly GCF_025837155.1. NCBI lineage: Bacteria > Pseudomonadati > Pseudomonadota > Gammaproteobacteria > Pseudomonadales > Pseudomonadaceae > Pseudomonas > Pseudomonas sp. Z8(2022). The sequence goes on from NZ_CP107549.1 coordinate 1,727,940, forward strand.
CAGGACCTCGCGATAGAGGTTTTCCTTGGACTTGAAGTAGTAGTACACGTTCGGCTTGGGCAAGCCTGCCTTGGCCGCGATGTCGCTGGTCTTGGTGGCGGCGAAGCCCTTTTCGGCGAACTCCTCGCTGGCTGCGCGCAGGATGAGCTCTTTGTTGCGCTCGCGAATGCTGGTCATAAGGCCCTGTGTTTTCCTCTGCCGCCGGGCGCGGCGGTCGGGCATGGTAGCACCGGCTTTGCGCGAGGCTCAAGCCAGTGACCATGGGCTGCGCAGCGATTAACTGACTTTCGGGTCAAATTTTTGTGTACAGGAAATCGCTTTTCTGTTCTTATCCCGCACAGCGATATCCATAACAAAAAGTCTCGGCGCGCGACGCTGCAGGAGACCCACCGTGAGTACCAGCCAACTCGTCGATCCTTTCGGTCGACGCATCACCTACCTGCGTTTGTCGGTGACCGATCGCTGCGATTTTCGCTGCACCTACTGCATGAGCGAAGACATGCAGTTCGCCCCGCGTGCGCAGATTCTCACCCTGGAAGAACTCTATAGTGTCGCCGATGCCTTTATCGGGCTGGGCGTGCGGCGCATTCGCATCACCGGCGGCGAGCCGCTGGTACGCAAGAACCTCCTGAGTCTGGTGCAGCGTCTGGGTGCGCGTGACGAGCTGGATGACCTGGCCATCACCACCAACGGTTCGCAGCTCACCGAGCTGGCGCCGCAATTGCGTGCGGCCGGTGTGCGTCGCCTGAACATCAGCCTGGACTCCCTGCAGCGCGAGCGCTTCGCTGCCTTCACCCGTCGCGACAAGCTGGATGGGGTGCTGGCCGGTATCGACGCGGCGCGTGCCGCCGGTTTCGAGCGGATCAAGCTCAATAGCGTGGTACAGAGCGGGCGCAACGATGACGAGGTGCTGGATCTGGTCGAGTTCGCCATCGATCGTGGCCTGGATATCAGCTTCATCGAGGAAATGCCGCTGGGCACCGTGGTCAGTCATAGCCGCGAGCAGACGTTCTGCTCCAGCGATGAGGTGCGCCAGCGTATCGAGCAGCGCCATGCGTTGGTGCGCAGCAGTGCGGTAACCGGTGGTCCTTCGCGCTACTGGCAGGTGGTTGGAAGCGACACTCGAGTCGGCTTCATCTCGCCGCACAGTCACAACTTCTGCGGCGACTGCAATCGTGTGCGGGTTACCGCCGAGGGCAAGCTGGTGCTCTGCCTTGGTCATGACAACGCGCTGGATCTCAGGCGTCTCCTGCGCGCTCATCCCGGTGACGGCGAGCGCCTGCGCCAGGCACTGGTCGAGGCGCTGCGCCTGAAGCCCGAGCGGCACCACTTCGCAACTGATGAGCAGGTCCAGGTGGTGCGCTTCATGAGCGTGACCGGCGGATAGATCCGTCTTCGAATTTCCAGAACAACAATAAGGAGGCTCTGCATGAAGCCCGTACGACTGTGTCTGCTATCTGCCGTTCTACTGAGTCCCAGTGCCTTGGCCCAAACCTACGTGGTCGGTGTCGAGGACCTGCCGTTCGCGCCGCATTACAGCCTTGATGCCGATGGGCAATACCGCGGCTTCGCACGTGAGATCCTGGATGCCTTCGCCGCCGACAGCGGCGTCAGCCTGAGCTACAAGGCGTTGCCGGTGGATCAGCTGCTGCCGGCTCTGCAGCGGGGCGAGATCGACTTCAAGTATCCCGATAGCCCTCAGTGGGCTGGTGCGCAGAAGGCCGGCATGAGGCTGCATTACAGTCAGGCCGTGGTCGATTACGTCGATGGCGTGCTGGTGGCGCCGCAGCGTCAGGGCCAGCCGCTGGAGGGCATTCACCGCCTGGCGATGGTGCAGGGCTGGACGCCGCGTGGCTACGAACAGCCGATCGACAGCGGGCAGATCCGCCTGAGTTACAGCGAGGACCTGCGCCAGATGATTCGCCAGGCTCTGAAGCAGGAAACCGATGGCGCCTATTTCAATGTGGTGGTGGCGACGCATTATCTGGACAACATCCGTGCGCGTCCCGGTGCGCTGGTGTTCGACTCCAGCCTGCCGCACACGCGCGGTAGCTTTCACCTGTCGAGCCTGCGCCATCCACAACTGATCGCCCGCTTCGATCAGTTTCTTGCCGAGCGTGCTGCCCAGGTGGCCGCGCTCAAGGCGAGTCATCGCGTCGAGGCCAATCTGGACAGCGAGTACATGGGCGTCGAGCAGTGGAAGGTGGATTTTCTTGAGCGCCAGAAAGACAAAGCCGGCGCACAGGCGCCGGCTTCGTCGTCACTATGAAGCTTCAGCTGGTGGCATCGGCGTGCTTCAGTGCCCGCGCCTGGCCGTGCATCAGACCATAGTGCAGCACTGCGCCAAGCAGGGCGCCGAGCAGCCAGGCATAGCCTGACAGTTGGCTCAGGGTTGGCACCCAGACCGAGGCGACGGAGAACATCGAGGCGATGGCGAAGGCAATCATCGCCTTGCGGTTCCAACCGCCATTGAAATAGTAGGTCGAGCCGACCTCGGCGCTGAACAGCTGCTGCAGGTCGAGCTTGCGCCGACGCACCAGGTAATAGTCGGCGACGATGATGCCGTACAGCGGCGCGAGCACGGCACCCAGGGTGTCGACGAAGGCGGCGATGCCGACGCTGCTGATGAAGGCTACCCACAGTGCGCCGATGAAGAAGGCGATACCGGCGGTGATGAAACCACCAGTGCGGGCGCTGATATGCGCCGGCGCCAGGTTCGCCAGGTCATAGGCTGGCGGGATGAAGTTGGCCACCAGGTTGATGCCCACGGTCGCGGCGAAGAAGGTCAGCGCGGCGATGATGGTCAGGGTCAGGTTGTCGACGCGTGCGACGATGTCGGTCGGATTGGTCAGCGTCTCGCCGAATACCACCACGGTGCCGGCGGTGATCACCAGCGCGATCAGCGAGAAGAGCGCCAGGCTTACCGGCAGACCGAGGAAGTTGCCGATGGTCATCTGCCTTTCGCTTTTGACGAAGCGGGCGAAGTCGCCGTAGTTGATCACCACCGCGGCGAAGTAGGCGACCATGGTGCCCACCACTGCGAAGAATGCCGCCACCGGCCCGGCCTTGTACTCGCCTGTGCCACTGAAGATGTTGCCCAGTTCGCTGAGCAGGCTCGGGCCGGCCTTGTACCAGATCAGCCCCATCAGCGCGATCATCACCACGTAGACCAGAGGGCCGGCCCAGTTGAGGAAGCGGGTGATCCAGCTCATGCCGCAGACGAACAGCATCACCTGGAACAGACAGACGATCACGTAGGACAGCCAGCCGATGGCGGTCAGCCCCATATAGACCGCCGGGTTCTGCGGTTCCAGCACAGAGTTGAGCAACAGGGCCACTGCCGTGGAGGCGAAGTAGGTCTGCACGCCGTACCAGAAGATGGCGACGATGCCACGCACCAGGGCGGGGAAGTTGGCGCCGCGCACGCCCATACTGGCGCGGGCGAACACCGGGAAGGGGATGCCGTACTTGACGCTGGGTTTGCCGGTCAGTTGCACCAGGCCCATGACGATGACCCCGGCGAGAACGATGCCCGCCAGTACCGCCCAGCCATTGAGACCGTAGGAAATGAACAGCGTCGCCGCCAGGGTGTAGCCGAATAGGCTTTGAATGTCGTTCGACCAGACGTTGAAAATCTCGAACCAGCCCCAGGTGCGTTTCTCGGGAGCCAGGGGAGCGAGGTCCTCGTTGTGTAGCGAGGGGGCGATGTTCTTGATGCGAAAGTCTTCGGTGGTGGACATGGACAGCTCCCAGTTTTGTTATTGCGCCGCGGCGACCTATGAGGAGATTTGTCTGCAGGTTCCGTTCCGGTTTTGTATTCGTTGCGTGACTGATTCCATGTATACAGCCATTCCAACAGTGTTTCGGTAGGAACCTGTTTGTCTTGTACACATAAAATCCGTTGTTGAATATGACTTTTGTACAAATTGCACACAAAAAATTGATTTTTTGTGCTCAAAAACTTGACCTTGCGGTCAATTGTGTGATTGTGCTGCATTGGTCGAAAGGTCTCTTTCAGGCATCCGCTGGTGCACCGAGGCAGTGCCGGATCTGCTTCAGTGTGCTGGATTGGTGCGGCCGCTCAGGCCACATATGAATGCGCAGAGCGCTGCCTTCTTCAGTCTTTCCCGGGGCGGGCATTTCGACAGGGCGAAGAAAAGGGGGAGGGCGCGAGCGCCCGTCCCCCTTTCTGCCTGGCCGCCGTCTCTACCCGACGGCGCTCAGATTCATTGCGTAGTGGTCAGAAGTGATACTTGACCAGTGCCTGCACCGCAGTCTGATCGAAGCGGTCGCCCGAACCATCCACCGGTTTCACGCCGTACTTGGCACGCCACATGTTGATCTCGGTACCGACATAGAGCTGACGCTCCTTGCCGAACAGCGCCTTGCCGGCATCCCACTTGACCTGAATCGAGGAGCCGACCGAGGTCTGGGTGCCGGCGTCGCGGGACGGCGAGCGCCAGTCGAGGAAGCCGTCGATCACGAAGTCCTGATCGCCCAGGCTGAACGGATACGCCGCGCTGACGGTGAGCTGGGTGGCGTAGCCGTTGCTGCCCGCGTCGGCGAAGAAGGTGTGGTTGTTGATCTTCACCTGATACAGGTTGGTCTTGAAGTAGCTGAAACCCGGGACTTCCCAGTCCAGGCCGATGCCGTACAGGTAGTTCTCCGGTCCCGGACCGCCGTTGCCTTTCTCATAGGTGAATGCGGCGAACACGTCCTTGATCGGGCCGGCTGCGAGCTTCTGCCCTGTCAGCCAGCTCAGGCTCACGCGTGGCGAGAACTCCATGTAGTAGAAGGAGTCCTTGTCGTGCTGGCGGAAGGTGCCGTTGTCGAAGCTGCCGCGTGTCTGCACGTTATCGGCGCGGATGTAGTCGAGGAAGTAGAAGATGTCGCCCCAGGCCCAACCGCTGGCGTGCTCGAAGGTGAAGGTGGTCTGGGTGCGCTGTTCTTCGCCATTGAAGTTCATGCGCTGGAAGTTCTCGCCATACAGGTACGACAGGCTGTTGTCCTGCCAGTAGAGCAGGTCGCCGGCGAGCGCTTGCTGACCGGAAAACAGTCCGGCAGAGAGGGCCAGGCAGTGAGGCAGATGCTTGAGTTTCATGAATTGTCCTTGTTTTTTGAGGTGCAAGCAGGTGCCTCCCGGCAGCGGGCTGCCGGGAGCGGATGGAGGTTGCTGTTGGGGTTTGTCAGCTGGTGCGCGCGTCCGGGGTAAGGTCGCGGCTCAAAGTCTTGAGACTGTTGTCGACGCTATCGTCGTCCTGGCGGTTCTGCAGCACGGTGTGCAGGTGCGCCTCGGGATCGTAGTCGTCCTCTTCCACTTCCTGCTGCTCGTCTGGCAGGAAAATGTTCAGCACGATGGCGCTGAAGGCTCCGATGGTGATCGGTGAGCCGAAGATGTTCTTCAGCACATCCGGCATGTGCGAGAGCACATCCGGCACGCCGGCCACACCCAGGCCCAGGCCCAGGGAAATGGCCACGATCAGCACGTTGCGGCGGTGCAGACCGGCTTCGCTGAGAATCTTGATGCCGGCCACCGCAACGGTGCCGAACATGATCAGGGTGGCACCGCCGAGTACCGGCTTGGGCATCAGCTGCAGCACCGCGCCGACCACCGGAAACAGGCCGAGCAGGACCAGGATGCCGGCGATGTAGAAGGCCACGTGGCGGCTGGCCACGCCGGTGAGCTGGATCACCCCGTTGTTCTGGCTGAAGGTGGTCATCGGCAGGCTGTTGAACATGGCCGCCACCGCCGAGTTGCAGCCGTCGGCCAGTACTCCGGACTTGATCCTGCGCATGTACAGCGGACCCTTGACCGGCTGCCTGGAGATGATCGAGTTGGCTGTCAGGTCGCCGGCGGTTTCCAGCGGGGTGACCAGGAAGATCACGGCGATCGGCACGAAAGCGATCCAGTCGAACCCGAAACCGTACTTGAACGGTTGCGGAACGCTGATCAGAGGCACTGCGGCCATGTCGGCGAAGTCCACTCGGCCGGTGAGCCAGGCAACGGCGAAGCCCAGGGTCAGGCCGATTATCACCGCCGAAAGGCGCAGTACCTGCGATGAGGCGCGGTTGAGCACGACGATGGTGCCCAGCACCAGGCCGCCGAGGGCCAGATGATGCAGTGCGCCGAGATCGGCTGCGCCGTAGCCGCCGGCCAGGTCGGTCATGCCGACCTTGATCAGCGATAGGCCCATCAGGCAGATGATGGTGCCGGTCACCACCGGGGTGACGACCTTGCGCAGCTTGTTGATGAACTGGCTGAAGGTAATCTCGACGAAGGCCGCGCAGAAGCAGATACCGAACAGCGTGGCGAGTATTTCCTCCTCGCTGGCACCCCGGCCCTTGGCGATGAACCCGGCGCTGAGCACCACGCTGAGAAAGCCGAAACTGGTGCCCTGCAGGCAAAGCAGGCCGGAGCCGATCGGGCCGATTCGTTTGGCCTGGACGAATGTGCCGAGGCCGGAGACGAACAGCGCCATGCTCACCAGATAGGGTACGTGGGCGCCGAGGCCCAGAGCGCTGCCGACGATCAGAGTGGGGGTGATGATGCCGACGAAGCTGGCCAGCACATGCTGCAGCGCCGCGAAGATGGCAGGGGCGAAAGCTGGGGTGTCGTCCAGCTGGTAGATCAGGTCGTTGTTGACGACGGGCGTAGCCGGAGCTTGGGTGTTGCTGTCTGTGGTCATGTCAGAGCCTGCCATTTGTTTTTATACGGTCATGGGCTTGCACGAGGCTTCACGGCACCTCTGTCCTGTCCGGCAGAAACCTGTCTAGTCGGTCGGGATGTCCCGACTATAGCAACTTGTGGACATGGTTAAAAACAATTTATTTCTGGATTGTGCACAAAAAATGAACCGCCGGTCAGCTCGCGCTGCCGGCGGTTCATGGGTGTAAAAAGATGCCGCACCCGGCATGGGCGCGACATGTGTGGCAATCAGTTGATCTGGGCGCCCTCGGCAATCCAGCTGCCGATCAGGTCGCGTTCGTCCTGGGTCATCTGGGTGATGTTGCCCAGCGGCATGATCTGCGAGGCCACGGTCTGCGCGTGGATCTTCGCAGCCTGCGCCTTCATCTGCTCGGGGGTGTCGAGCATCAGGCCGGCCGGGGCAGCGCTGAACATCGGGCTGGTCGGGCTGGCCGAGTGGCACACGGTGCAGCGCTCGTGAATCACGCTTTCGACCTTGGCGAAGTCACTGGCGCCGGCGTTGGCGGCTGGTGCGCCTTGCGCGCCTTGCGCATCGGCGGTCTGCTCGGCCGGGGCTGCGGCTTCAGCCTGCTCGACGGTGTTCGGGCTGCTGCTGGCCGGCTGCTCGACGGCTGCCACCGGGGCTGCGGCAGGTGCACGGTGCGCCGGGGAGGTGACGTAAGCCAGGCAGATCATGCCCAGCGCCGCGGCCGGCAGGGTCCAGACGTACTTACTGCTGTCATGACGGGTGTTGAAGTAATGACGGACCAGCACGGCCAGGATCGCGATACCGGCGAGGATCAGCCAGTTGTACTGACTGCCGTAGGTGCTCGGGAAGTGGTTGCTGATCATGATGAACAGCACCGGCAGGGTGAAGTAGTTGTTGTGGCGCGAACGCAGCAGGCCCTTGGCCGGCAGCAGCGGATCAGGCGTGGTGTTGGTTTCGATCGCCTTAACCAGTGCGCGCTGGGCCGGCATGATGGTGAAGAACACGTTGCCGACCATGATGGTGCCGATGATGGCGCCGACGTGGATGTAGGCCGCGCGACCACTGAATATCTGGCTGAAGCCGTAGGCCGCCGCGATAATCAGGACGAACAGTACGGCGCCGAGCAGGGCGGTACGCTTGCCTAGTGGCGAATCGCAGAGGAAGTGGTAGATCACATAGCTGACCGCCATGGAGCCGAGGCCGATGGCGATGGCTGCAGCGGGTGCCAGATCCACGCCCGGCTTGACCAGATACAGGCTGGGGTTGAGGTAATACACCACCAGCAGCAGGGCGACGCCCGACAGCCAGGTGAAGTAGGCCTCCCATTTGAACCAGTGCAGGTTCTCCGGCATCTTCGGCGGAGCCAGCTTGTATTTTTCCAGGTGGTAGATACCGCCGCCGTGAATGGCCCAGAGGTCGCCCGACAGGCCCTCTCGAGGGTTGCTACGGTTGAGGTTGTTCTCCAGCCAGACGAAATAGAAGGATGCGCCGATCCAGGCGATACCGGTGATCATATGGATCCAGCGGATGCCCAGGTTTAGCCATTCAGTGAAATGTGCTTCCACGATTCGTACCTCTTCCCCGGGGGAGGCACGCCAGCCCCGGGCTTCTCTTATTGGTGGGGGTTGAGGAGAAGGAACTCGTCCTCATTGAAGAAATGCTCATCGCAGTTGTTGCCGGAACCACTGCGATCAACCACCAGGAAGTCATCCCGCTTTTCGATCGTCAGCACCGGATGGTGCCAGACGCCGCGATGGTAATTGACGCCCTGCCTGCCATTGCTGAGGAAGGCACGGACGGACCCTGATACAGGTACATCGCCAAGTGGCGCGACCACGATCAGAAAGGGGTTGCCGAGCAGCGGGATGAAAGCCTGGCTGCCCAGCGGATGGCGTTCCAGCATGCGGATGGTCACCGGCCTTTCCAGCATTTCGGCGCTGAAGATGCTGATGATGGCCTTGTCCTCCGGCTGTGCGGTCTCCACGGTGGCCAGCTTGTGATAGCGGCGGGTGGAGCCGTTGTTGATCATGAAAAACTCGCTGCCCTCGGTTTCGATCACGTCACCGAAGGGGGCGAAGGCTTCTTTGCTCAGAGGCTCGATGGTCAGGGTGCGCATGGTTGTTCTACTTGTTCTGTGCGATTGGGGGCTGCAGCGTTACATCTGCTGCAGGCGGAAGAGGGCAATCTTGTTGATCTCGGCCAGCGCAGTGGCGAATTCCTGCTCCGGCGTGTTGTGAATGCGCTCCTCGAAGGCTGCCAGAATCTGGTGGCGATTGCTGCCCTTGACGGCCTTGATGAACGGAAAGCCGAACTTGGCCTTGTAGGCGTCGTTGAGTTCGGTGAAGCGGGCGAACTCCTCGGCGGTGCATTCGTGGATGCCGGCACCGGATTGTTCGGCGGTGCTGGAGGCGGTCAGTTCGCCGCGCACGGCGGCCTTGCCGGCAAGATCCGGGTGAGCATTGATCAGCGCAAGCTGTTGCTCGTGGCTGGCCGACAGGAGGATGTCGGCCATGCGCTGCTGCAGGCCGTCGATGTCATCTACCGAAGCGTCCACACCGAGGTCATAGGCCTTTTCGGCCACCCAGGGCGAGTGCTCGTAAATGTCGGCAAAGGCGGCGACGAATGCTTCACGGCTCAGTTGGGACGGGGTGAGGGTCTGAAAACGGCTCATGGGCGGCTCTCTTGTTCGGTCGCGCGGAAGGGGTGGGTAGCGTGCCAGTGCCTGGCGATATCGACGCGGCGGGCGCACCAGACCTTGTCATGGCTCTTCACATACTCGATGAAGCGCGCCAGTGAGGCCAGGCGAGCCGGGCGGCCGAGCAGGCGGCAGTGCATGCCGATCGACAGCATCTTCGGTGCGCCGGCCTGGCCCTCGGCGTAGAGCACGTCGAAGGCATCCTTGAGGTATTCGAAGAAATCGTCACCCTTGTTGAAGCCCTGTACCTGGGTGAAGCGCATGTCGTTGGTGTCCAGGGTGTAGGGGATCACCAGGTGCGGTTTTTCCGGCGTGCTGGCCGGGTCCCAGTAGGGCAGGTCGTCATCGTAGGTGTCGGAGTCGTAGAGGAAGCCGCCTTCCTCGCGCACGATGCGACGGGTGTTCGGGCCGAGGCGGCCGGTGTACCAGCCCAGCGGGCGCTCGCCGGTCAGCTCGGTGAGAATGCGAATGGCCTCGTACATGTGCTCACGCTCGGTGGCTTCGTCCATGTACTGATAGTCGATCCAGCGGTAGCCGTGGCTGCAGATCTCGTGACCGGCGGCGACCATCTGCCTGATCACTTCGGGGTGACGCTGGGCGGCCATGGCCACGGCGAAGATGGTCAGCGGAATGTCGTGCTTCTTGAACAGGTCGAGCAGTCGCCATACGCCGGCGCGGCTGCCGTATTCGTAGAGCGACTCCATGCACAGATTGCGTTGGCCCTGCAGCGGCTGGGCGGCGACCATCTCGGAAAGAAACGCCTCGGATTCCTTGTCCCCATGGAGGATGTTGCGTTCGCCGCCTTCCTCGTAGTTGAGCACGAAGGAGAGGGCGATACGGGCGTCGCCCGGCCAGTGCGGATGGGGCGGGTTTGCGCCGTAGCCGATCAGATCGCGTGGGTAATCAGCGTTCACTGCAGTCTTCCTATCTGGAGCGTTGCGGTCACTGCGTGCCGGATAATCGACGGCTACGCGACCGGGACGAGTAATTGTATACAAAGTTGTTGGGAGTTTGTAAATCGACTTTTCATCCTTTTCTTCGCGATATGCCCGAGCGTGAAAATTGTCCGGGTGGCCAGCAATTCACCCTGACAGAGGCGTTATAGCGGGCTTTCGATGAAATCTGATGTGAACCGATTTGGTGCGTTAATGGCAAGGGTGTCGATTTTATTGTGTACAATTCTGGCTAGAAATGTTTTATATTCGACCTGCATGCTATCCTGCCGTAGCGTCGCAGCAGTGCGACGAGTCGATTTCAACCGAGTAGAGGAGGTGTGGTGTTCGTCAGGCGCTCGCGCCACGAGCATCCGAGACCCATGGGACGTTTGACAACACATGTACTGGATGCCGCTCACGGCTGCCCAGGGAGTGATATCAAGGTCGAGCTGTATCGCGTCGAAGGCGCGCAGCTGGAGCTGATCAACAGCGTAACCACCAATCACGACGGCCGTTGCGATGCGCCGGTGCTGCAAGGCGAGGACTACCGTACGGGCGTGTATCAGCTGCACTTCCATGCCGGCGACTACTACCGCGCCCGTGGCGTGAAGCTGCCGGAACCGGCCTTTCTCGACGTGGTCGTTCTGCGCTTCGGTATCGATGCCGGTCAGGAGCATTACCACGTGCCACTGCTGATTTCTCCCTACAGCTACTCTACCTATCGCGGTAGCTGATGACGGGCGGGTTACCCGCCAGACGAATGCTTGTCACCCTCAGACTCGTTTGAGTCCCTATGCCCGCTCACACTGCGGGCTTTTTTTTCGCCTGCATTTCAGGGTTCCTGCTGGGGAGGCGCGCCGGCTCCAACTCGTTGCGCCTGTTGAAACAGTACCGGTGCGCATGGCGCACCTTAACGAGCGACCCGTAGCCCGGACGCAATCCGGGGACGGCGCCGTGTTTGCGGCGGATGAATCTGGCTGACGTTGCTGGGGCAAACGAAAAAACCCGGCACAAGGCCGGGGTTTCGCTCAGCACCTGGTTGTTGGCCGTCAGAGGAAGGCGAACTTGGCGATGAAGATGATGCACAGGGCGTACAGGCTCAGCGACACCTTGTCACCCTGGCCGGTGAGCAGTTTCAGTGTGGCGTAGGTGAGGAAGCCCAGGGCGATGCCGTTGGCGATGGAGAAGGTCAGCGGCATCATCACCACGGTGACGATGGCCGGAATGGTGTCGGTGTGATCCTTCCAGTCGATGTGCGCCATGCCGCTCATCATCAGCATCGCCACGTAGATCAGCGCACCTGCGGTGGCATAGGCGGGAATCATGCCGGCCAGCGGTGCGAAGAACATTGCGGCGAGGAACAGGATGCCGACGGTGATGGCGGTCAGTCCGGTGCGACCACCAGCAGCGACGCCGGCTGCGCTTTCGACGTAGCTGGTTACCGGTGGGCAGCCGACCATCGCGCCCACCACACTGGAAGTGGAGTCGGCTTTCAGCGCGCGGGACAGGTTCTGAATCTTGCCGTCTTCATCCACCAGGTTGGCGCGGTGGGCAACGCCCATCAGAGTGCCGGCGGTGTCGAACATGTTCACGAAGAGGAAGGCCAGGATTACGCTGATCATTGCCACGTTGAAGGCGCCGGCGATGTCCATCGCCAGGAAGGTCGGCGCCAGGCTCGGCGGCATCGATACCAGGCCGCCGTATTCCACCAGACCCAGGGCCCAGCCGATGGCTGTCACGCCGAGCATGCTGAACAGGATGGCGCCAAACACGTTGCGGTGGCTGAGCACGGCGATCAGCAGGAAGCAGACGGCGGCGAGCAGCGCAGTAGGATTGCCGAACGAGCCCATGGTCAGCAGGGTGGCCGGGCTGTCGACGACGATGCCGGCGGTTTTCAGACCGATCAGGCCTAGGAACAGGCCGACCCCGGCGCCCATGGCGAAGCGCAGACTCATCGGAATGCTGTTGAGCAGCCATTCACGGATCTTCGACAGGCTCATGAACATGAACAGCACGCCGGAGATGAATACTGCGCCCAGAGCGATCTGCCAGCTGTAGCCCATTTCACCGACAACGGTGTAGGTGAAGAAGGCGTTCAGGCCCATCCCTGGCGCCAGGCCGACCGGCCAGTTGGCGTACAGACCCATGAGGAAGCAGCCCAGGGCTGCGCCGATGCAGGTCGCGACGAAGGCGGCGCCGTGATCGATGCCGGCGCCGGCCATGATGTTGGGGTTGACGAAGATGATGTAGGCCATGGTGACGAAGGTCGTCAGGCCGGCCAGCAGCTCGGTCTTGATGGTGGTGCGGTGCTCGGTCAGTTTGAAGAAGCGGTCGAGCAGGCCGCCTCTTGCCAGTTGATTCGCGTGTTGTTCTTGTTTGACGCTTTCCACAGCGGGTACTCCTCATCTCTCTTGTTGTGTACCGCCCAGAGCGTTGCGCAAGGCTGGGCTCTCTGAGGCAGGCGGTGTTTTCGATGGTGCTTCCTGGCTAAGTTATTGACCGAGCGGTCAAGAAGTCACTCAGGCGCGATTATGATGTTGTATACAAAAAATGCAATTAATGTTTTTAATGTTGCGTTAATCGCACCAGTCGCCCATGCTGCTGCCAATCAGAGCGTATTTGGCGACAATTCGCAGGAGAGCCTATTTAATTCCTTTAAAAACAACGGGATATGAATGTGGCGCGTCTTGTGAGGTCAGGGGCAGGAATACCGGGTTGCCAGCCTTTCGAAGCCCTTATCTGCTAATGAACTGAGAAGGCAGCTATATATAAGGAAAGGATTTGTTGCGCTGAACCCTGTCCCGGGCATTGAACCGCCAGTAGCCAGCGTGTGATGTCATGCAGTGATTGGTGTGATGGCTGTTTGATTTGTGTACAATTGTCCCAATTCTTTTCTGATGTTTTTCGCTCGGTGCTTGTCAGCTACCGGGTAGAACACAGTAGAGTCGCACTGTCGCCGACTCTCATTGACGCGAGCCAGAATGAACGATCAATTGCAGCCTCTTAAGAAGCAGCCGCGTGCGGGCAAAAGCAGCCGCAGCGGGACTCAGGACGATGTCGTATATGCCCATATCTTCGATGCCATTCTTGAGCAGCGCCTGGCACCAGGCACCAAGCTGAGTGAAGAGGCGTTGGGCGAGATCTTCGGCGTCAGTCGCACCATCATTCGTCGCGCCCTGTCGCGCCTGGCCCATGAAGGGGTGGTGCTGCTGCGACCGAATCGCGGGGCGGTAGTGGCCAGCCCGAGCGTCGACGAAGCCCGGCAGATCTTCTACGCGCGCCGCCTGGTTGAGCGAGCCATCACCGAGCTGGCCGTCGAGCATGCCACCGCCGAACAGCTGGCCGAGCTGCGGCAGATGGTCAAGGACGAGCAGGACAGCTTCTCCCGTGGCGATCGTGGCGCTGGTATCCGTCTGTCCGGCGAGTTTCACCTGAAACTGGCCGAGGCTGCGCGCAATGCGCCGCTGGTGAGCTTCCAGCGCAGCCTGGTGTCGCAGACCTCGCTGATCATTGCCCAATACGAAAGCGGCAGCCGCTCGCACTGTTCCTACGACGAGCACAACCAGTTGATCGATGCCATCGAGGCGCGCGATGCCGAGCGTGCGGTGCAGTTGATGATGCATCACATGGATCACATCGACAGCAAGCTGAACCTGGACGAGGAAAGTGCCTCGGACGATCTGCACGCAGTGTTCTCGCACCTGTTGCAGACCAAGAAGAAGCCGGGCCGCAGCGCCGCCAATCGCTGACCGACTGCGTGTCATGAAAAAGCCCCGATGTTCGCGCATCGGGGCTTTTTCGTTGTGGCGACGATCTGGCCGAGGTGAGGCACGCTTGGGTAGGAGCGAATTCATTCGCGATGCTGTCGAGCCTTGCCTACGCCCTGATCGCGGATCAATCCGCTCCTACCAGGGCGCGCAGATGATCGATTTCAGTCGCGCTGATGCACCGATACACCAGCCGCGAAGGTTTCCTTCACCGTGCGGTCATCGCCGAGCATGGTCAGGGCGAACAGGCGCTCTTCCAGAGTCCTGGCCTGCTGCATGCGGTAGCCCATAAGCGGCGTGGCGTTGTAGTCGAGCACCACGAAGTCGGCGTCCTTGCCGGGCAGGAAGTTGCCCAGCCTGTCGTCCAGATACAGCGCGTTGGCACCGCCCAGGGTCGCCAGGTACAGCGACTTGAACGGGTCGAGCTTCTTGCCCTGCAGCTGCATCACCTTGTACGCCTCGTTGAGCGACTGCAGCTGGCTGAAACTGGTGCCGGCGCCCACATCCGTGCCCAGGCCGACGCGCACACCGTGTTGCTCCAGCTTGTTCAGGTCAAACAGGCCGCTGCCGAGGAACAGGTTGGAGGTCGGGCAGAAGGCCACTGCCGAGCCGGTTTCCGCCAGGCGCTTGCACTCGTCGTCGCACAGGTGCACACCGTGGGCGAACACCGCGCGTGGGCCGATCAGCTTGTGGTGATCGTAGACGTCGAGATAGCCCTTGCGCTCGGGGAACAGCTCCTTGACCCATTCGATTTCCTTACGGTTTTCGGACAGGTGCGTGTGCATGTACAGGTCCGGATACTCACCCAGCAGCTTGCCCGCCAGCTCGAGTTGCTCCGGCGTACTGGTCGGGGCGAAGCGCGGGGTGACGGCGTAATGCAGGCGACCCTTGCCGTGCCAGCGTTCGATCAGTGCCTTGCTCTCGGCGTAACCGCTTTCGGCGGTGTCGGTCAGGTAGTCCGGGGCGTTACGGTCCATCAGCACCTTGCCGGCGATCATGCGCAGGTTGAGTCTGTCTGCCTGCTCGAAGAAGGCGTCCACCGACTGCGGGTGCACCGTGCCGAATACCAGGGCAGTGGTAGTGCCGTTGCGCAGCAGCTCCTTGAGGAAGATCGCCGCTACGTCGCTGGCGTGCGCCTTGTCTTCGAACTGGCGCTCGGTCGGGAAGGTGTAGGTGTTGAGCCAATCCAGCAGCTGTTCGCCGTAGGAGGCGATCATGCCGGTCTGCGGGTAGTGGATGTGGGTGTCGATGAAACCGGGGGTGATTAGCGCGTCACGGTAGTGCTCGACCTCGACGCCCGCCAGCTTGGGCAGCAAGTCCGAAGCCGCACCGACCTCGGCGACCTTGCCGTTCTCGATCAGCAGGATGCCGTCCTCGAAATACTGGTAGGACTGCTCGACGCCGACGACGGCCGGGTCGGCGAGGCTGTGCAGGATGGCGGCGCGGTAGGCTTTGCAGGTGTTGCTCATTGTTCCAATCTCATGCGTAGGATGCGCTATGCGCATCGAAAAAATAGGGCGGGGCGCGCGGCGCCCCCGGCAGTGGAGGCCCGGATCAGGACCGGCGCGAGGCCGGCAAAAGCCTGGCGACGCTGGATTCGCCTTTCTTCACGTCCTGCCCAAAGCTGGCGTTGTAGGTGGCGATCACCTCGCCGGCGATGGACACCGCAATTTCCACCGGAAGCTTGCCTTTTACTTCGGCCAGGCCCATGGGGCAGCGCATGCGTGCCATCAGCGATTCTTCGAAGCCGCGCTCGCGCAGGCGGTGTTCGAACTTGACGCGCTTGGTCTTCGAGCCGATCAGGCCGTAGTAGGCGAAATCACCGCGTTTGAGGATTGCTGCGGTCAGCTCCAGGTCGAGCTGGTGGTTATGGGTCATGACGATGTAGTAACTGCCGGGCGGCATGTTCTCCACCTCGTCGACGACTTCGTCATTGACGATCTTCTCCACGCCGGCCGGGATGTGCTCGGGAAACTCGTTCTCCCGTGAGTCGATCCAGCACACCTTACACGGCAGGCTGGCGAGCAACGGCACCAGCGCGCGGCCGACGTGGCCGGCGCCGAACACGGCGATCTGCGCCTGTGGCTGACCCATCGGCTCGAACAGCAGCACGGTGGCGCCGCCGCAGCACTGGCCGAGGCTGGCACCGAGGGAGAAGCGCTCCAGGCGGGTGTCCTGGCAGCGGCTGGCGAGCATCTCGCGGGCCATTTCCATGGCCTTGTATTCCAGGTGGCCGCCGCCGATGGTCTCGAAGATGCGTTCCGCGGTGACCACCATCTTCGAGCCGGAATTGCGCGGCGTCGAGCCGCGTTCCTCGATGATGGTCACCAGAACGCAGGGCTCTCCTTTTTGCTGCAGGTCGGCGAGGGCGCTGATCCAGCTCATTTGCTCAGCCTCCAGGAAGGCGTGGTCTGGCCCGGGCGCGGCAGGCGCCAGTTACTTGGCGACGGATCGAGAATCGGTACCGGCGTCGGGCGTGCGGGCGGGTTATTCGGCTCGGTGTGTTTTGTCATTGTTGTACACCCATTCATCATTTGTTCGCCTTAGCAGGTCTGTGGGAGGCGCTTCAGCGGCGACAGTCGCGGCTAAAGCCCCTCCCACGGCAGCCTGAGGCTGCGCTAGGTCAGGCCGGCTCGACCTCGACAGCGTTGGCTGCCTTGCTCTGTGCTTTCAGCTTGCGCATCTGCTCCACACCCCAGAGCACGCGTTCAGGGGTGGCCGGGGCGTCGATCTGCGGCTGTACCTTGTAGTCGGCCAGGCTGGCCACCGCATCCTTGAGGGCGCACCAGGCCGCGATGCCGAGCATGAACGGCGGCTCGCCGACGGCCTTGGAGTGGAACACGGTGTCTTCCGGATTCTTGCGGTTTTCCACCAGCTTCACCCGCAGGTCGATGGGCATGTCGGCAATGGCCGGAATCTTGTAGCTGGCCGGGCCGTTGGTCATCAGCTTGCCCTTGGCGTTCCACACCAACTCCTCGGTGGTCAGCCAGCCCATGCCCTGAACGAAGGCACCCTCGACCTGGCCGATGTCGATGGCCGGGTTCAGCGAGTCGCCCACGTCATGCAGGATGTCGGCGCGCAGCATGCGGTATTCGCCGGTCAGGGTATCCACCAGCACTTCCACGCAGGCCACGCCGTAGGCGTAGTAGTAGAAGGGGCGGCCGCGCGCTTGGTCCCGGTCATAGAAAATCTTCGGCGTGCGGTAGAAACCGGTAGAAGACAGCGAGACCTGACCGAAATAGGCCTTCTGGATCATCTCTTCGAACGACAGGAAGTGATCGCGCACGCGCACCTGGCCGTTGCGGAACTCCACGTCCTCCGGGGTGACCCGGTATTCGCGCACCAGGAAGTCCACCAGACGCTGCTTGATGGTTTCGGCCGCGTTCTTGGCTGCCATGCCGTTGAGGTCAGCGCCGCTGGAGGCCGCGGTGGGCGAGGTGTTGGGCACCTTGTCGGTGTTGGTGGCAGTGATCTGGATGCGCGAGATGTCCACCTGGAACACTTCAGCCACGACCTGCGCGACCTTGGTGTTGAGGCCCTGGCCCATCTCGGTGCCACCGTGGTTCAGGTGGATCGAACCGTCGGTGTAGATGTGGATCAGCGCGCCGGCCTGGTTGAGGAAGGTGGCGGTGAAACTGATGCCGAACTTCACCGGGGTCATGGCCAGGCCTTTCTTCAGCACCGGGCTTTTCTGGTTGAACTCGACGATTTCGCGGCGACGCTTGGCGTACTCGGCGCTTTCCTCGAGCTCGGCGGTCATCTCGTGGATGACGTTGTGCTCGACGGTCTGGTGGTAGTGAGTGACGTTACGCTCGGTCTTGCCGTAGTAGTTGAGCTTGCGCACCTCCAGCGGGTCCTTGCCCAGACTGCGCGCGACCGCATCCATCACTTCCTCGATGGCGACCATGCCCTGCGGGCCGCCGAAGCCGCGGTAGGCGGTGTTCGAGGCTGTGTTGGTCTTGCAACGATGGCCGTTGATGGTGGCGTTGCCGAGGAAGTAGGCGTTGTCCGAGTGGAACATGGCGCGGTCGACGATGGAGCCGGACAGGTCCGGCGAGTAGCCGCAGTTGCCGGCCAGGTCCATCTCGATACCGTGCAGCAGGCCATCGTCATCGAAGCCCACGTCGTATTCGACATAGAAGGGGTGACGCTTGCCGGTCATGCTCATGTCTTCCATGCGCGGCAGACGCATCTTGGTCGGCCGACCGGTGAGGTGCGCGATCACCGCGCACAGACAGGCCGGGCCGGCGGCCTGGGTTTCCTTGCCGCCGAAGCCGCCGCCCATGCGGCGCATGTCGATGACGATCTTGTTCATCGGCACGCCGAGCACCTCGGCGACCAGCTTCTGCACCTCGGTGGGGTTCTGTGTCGAGGTGTAGACCAGCATGCCGCCATCTTCGGTGGGCATCACCGAGGAAATCTGGGTTTCCAGGTAGAAGTGCTCCTGGCCACCGATATGCAGGGTGCCCTGCAGGCGACGCGGGGCGCTGGCCAGCTTGCTGGCCGAGTCACCGATGCGGTGGGTGTGGCTGTCGAGCACGAAGTGTTTCTTGCGGTAAGCCTCGACCACGTCGAGCACCGGCTCCAGGTCCTCGTATTCGACGATCGCGGCCATGGCCGCCTTGCGTGCGGTCTCCAGGCTGTCGGCGGCGACTGCCAGCACCACCTGGCCGACATACTCCACCTTGCCATCGGCCAGCAGCGGGTCGCCTGCGACCACCGGGCCGATGTCCAGCTGGCCCGGCACGTCATCCTTGGTGATGGCGATGGCCACGCCGGGGAACTGGTAGCAGGGGCTGGTATCGATGCGCAGGATGCGCGCGTGGGCGCGATCCGACTGGCGCGCGTAGACATGCAGCTGGTTGGGGAATTCCAGGCGGTCGTCGACATAGACAGCCTCGCCGGACACGTGCTTGTCCGCGCTCTCGTGCTTGACGCTGCGGCCGACGCCGGTGGTCATGCCGGCGCGGAACAGTTCGGCCAGCTCTTCCTGGGATTTGTGTTCGATATGACTGGACATCTTCGCCTCCAAAACTTCGCAAGCCGCCGGGCGGGCCGGCGGCGTATCAATTCACTGCACGCTTATGCGTAGGCGGTAACCCGGGTTTCGACCTCGGGCGACTGCTGCTCCAGGAAGAACTTGCGCAGCAGGTTCTGGGCAGTGAGCAGGCGGTATTCCTTGCTGGCGCGGAAATCCGACAGCGGGGTGAAGTCTTCACCCAGCGCGTCGCAGGCGCGTTCGATCACACCCGGATACCAGGCCGAGCCGACCAGAGCCGCCTCGCAGGCGCTGGCACGTTTGGGGATGGCGGCCATGCCACCGAAGGCGATGCGCGCATCGCGCACCACGCCGTCTTCGATGGTCAGGTTGAAGGCCGCGCAGACGGCGGAAATGTCGTCGTCCAGACGCTTGGAAACCTTGTAGGCGCGGAACGCCTGGTTGGCCTGCTTGCGCGGCACGATGATCTTCTCGATGAATTCGGCTTCCTGGCAGGCGGTCACCTTGTAGTCGAGGAAGTAGTCCTGCAACGGCAGAATGCGCCGCGTGTTGCCCTGACGCAGGGCGATCTGCGCGCCGAGGGCGATCAGCAGCGGTGGGGCGTCGCCGATGGGCGAGGCGTTGCCGATGTTGCCGCCCAGGGTGCCCTGGTTGCGGATTTGCAGGGAGGCAAAGCGGTGCAGCAGCTCGCCGAAGTCCGGGTATTCGTGCGACAGCGCTTCGTAGCAGTCGGACAGGGCCGCGGCAGCACCGATCTCGATGGCCTCGTCGGTCACTTCGATGCGTTTCATGTCCTCGATGTGGCCGACATAGATCATTACCGGCAGCTCGCGATGGAACTGGGTGACTTCCAGCGCCAGGTCGGTGCCGCCGGCGAGCAGGCGCGCTTCTGGGTTGGCGGTGTAGAGATCGGCCAGGTCGGCCACGGTCAGCGGCACCAGGCAGCGCTTGTCACCACTGTTGAGCTCGGCCGTCTCGCGCGGGGCGATGGACTTGAGCTTGGCCACGGTGTCAGTTTCGAAGGCGTCGAACTGATCCGGCTGCTTCTGGCAGCAGGCCTGTTCGGCTGCGTCGATGATCGGTCGATAGCCGGTGCAGCGGCACAGGTTGCCGGCCAGAGCTTCCATCGTCGCGCCCTTGTCGAAGCCGCTGGAGTTCTTCTGCAGGGCGAACAGCGACATGATGAAGCCGGGGGTGCAGAAGCCGCACTGCGAGCCGTGGCAGTCGACCATCGCCTGCTGCACGCTGTGCAGCTTGCCCTGGTGCTTGAGGTCTTCGACGGTGATCAGCTGCTTGCCATGCAGGCTGGAAACGAAGGTCAGGCAGGAATTGAGGGTGCGGTAGCGCACGCGCTCGCCATCGAGCTCGCCCACCACCACGGTGCAGGCACCGCAGTCGCCGGAGGCGCAGCCTTCCTTGGTTCCGGTTTTGCCGACATGCTCACGCAGGTAGTTGAGCACGGTGACGTTGGGGTCCAGGGCGTGCTCTGTGCGCAGCTCCCGGTTGAGTAAAAACTGGATCAAGGACGACCTCCAGGCACTTTATTGTTATGAATCGGTGGCTCGCCGGGTAATGCGCACGCGTTGCAAGGCCCGGGCGTGATTGGCTATGGAGGCAATCTAGGGTTTTCTGACTTTTGGGTCAACAAATATTTGACCCCGTGGTCAGCATGTTTTCATGCAAATTGGTTATGAAACGCCCAGGGTCCTTGCTCTGTAAACCACAGCACCGGGACGCTTGGCCCGGTCATGCCCTGTGTTACACTCATGCCCTGTTTTTCCAGCCTCCGCCCAGACCTGGCGGGGCTCTCAGACTCGACTGCCTGCCCCTGGATCGACGCACATAAGGAATGTCATGACGTTCAAGGCCCCGGACAGCCTCGCCGAGCAAATTGCCCGTTACCTGGCCGAACGCATCATTCGCGGTGAGCTCAAGGAACGTGAGCGCATCCAGGAGCAGAAGGTCACCCAGGCGCTTAATGTCAGCCGAGGCTCGGTACGCGAAGCGCTTCTGATTCTTGAACGTCGCCATCTGATCGTGATCCTGCCGCGCCGTGGCGCCCACGTCAGCGAGCTGACTGCACACCACGTCACCAGCCTTTATGCCCTGACCATCGAGCTTTACATCATGCTGGCCCGCGCGGTAATCGAGCGCTGGCAGGTGGAAACCGATCTGGCTCCCTTCCTCGACATTCAGCGCCGGCTGCAGGACAGCCTCGAGCGTGGCGATATCGACACCTTCGTCGAACTCAGCTTCGACGTGATGCGAGCAGCCTTTCCCTTCGCCGACAACCCCTATCTGCAGGAAACCCTGGAGAACCTGCTGCCGGCCATCAGCCGTACCTACCACCTGGCGCTGGAGCGGCGCAAAGGCGAGATGGGCCAGTTCATGAACACCTTCGCCAATCTGCTGCAGGCGATCATCAGCCGCGACCCGGTGCGAGCACGCGAGGTGCTGCAGGCGTATGGCGATCACAACTGCCAGCTGGTGCTGGCGACCCTGGCCGAGCGCTGAATCCAGATGCGCCTGAAAAGCATAAAACTGGCGGGCTTCAAGTCCTTCGTCGACCCGACGACGGTGAGCTTTCCCAGCAACATGGCGGCGGTGGTCGGGCCCAACGGCTGCGGCAAGTCCAACATCATCGACGCCGTACGCTGGGTGATGGGCGAGAGTTCGGCGAAGAACCTGCGCGGCGAGTCGATGACTGACGTCATCTTCAACGGCTCCAACACGCGCAAGCCGGTGACCCAGGCCTCCATCGAACTGATCTTCGACAACAGCGACAACTCGCTGGTGGGCGAGTACGCCGCCTTCGCCGAGATTTCCATCCGCCGCCGGGTCACCCGCGACGGGCAGAACACCTATTTCCTTAACGGCACCAAGTGCCGTCGCCGCGACATCACCGACATCTTCCTCGGCACCGGTCTGGGCCCGCGCAGTTACTCGATCATCGAGCAGGGCATGATCAGCAAACTGATCGAGGCCAAGCCCGAGGAGCTGCGCAACTTCATCGAGGAAGCCGCCGGCATCTCCAAGTACAAGGAGCGCCGCCGCGAGACCGAGAACCGCATCCGCCGCACCCAGGAAAACCTGGCGCGTCTGACCGACCTGCGCGAGGAGCTGGAACGCCAGCTCGAACGCCTGCACCGCCAGGCCCAGGCAGCGGAGAAGTATCAGGAATACAAGGCCGAGGAGCGGCAGCTCAAGGCGCAGCTGCTGGCCCTGCGCTGGCAGACCCTCAACCAGCAGGTCGGCAGCCGCGAACAGGTCATCGGCGATCAGGAAGTGGCTTTCGAGGCCCTGGTGGCCGAGCAGCGCAGCGCCGATGCCGCCATCGAGCGCCTGCGCGACGGCCATCACGAATTGAGCGAGCGTTTCAATCAGGTGCAGGGGCGCTTCTATTCGGTCGGTGGCGATATCGCCCGCGTCGAGCAGAGCATCCAGCACGGCCAGCAGCGTCTGCGTCAGTTGCAGGACGATTTGCGCGAGGCGGAAAAGGCGCGTCTGGAAACCGAATCGCACCTTGGCCATGACCGCACCCTGCTGGCCACCCTGGGCGAAGAGCTGGAAATGCTCCTGCCCGAGCAGGAAATGACGGCCGCTGCCGCCGAAGAGTCTGCGGCCAGTCTGGAAGAAGCCGAAGCCGCCATGCATGGCTGGCAGGAGCAGTGGGACGGATTCAACCAGCGCAGCGCCGAACCGCGCCGCCAGGCCGAGGTGCAGCAGTCGCGCATCGCCCAGCTGGAGCAGAGTCTGGAGCGTCTGGCCGAACGCCAGCGCCGTCTGAACGAAGAATTGCAGCAACTGGCGGCCGACCCGGAAGACGCCGCCATTCTCGAATTGAACGAGCAGCTGGCCGCCGGCGAGCTGGAACATGAAGCGCTGCAGTTGGCCGAAGAGCAGCAGGCCGAGCGACTGCAGCAACTGCGCGAAGAGATGCAACAAGCCGGTCAGGCCCAGCAGCAGGCGCAAGGCGAACTGCAGCGGCTGAATGGCCGTCTGGCGTCGCTGGAGGCGCTGCAACAGGCTGCGCTGGATCCGGGGCAGGGCGCCGGCGAGTGGCTGCGCGAGCAGAACCTGCTGCAGCGTCCGCGCCTGGCCGAAGGGCTGCGCGTCGAGCCGGGCTGGGAACTGGCTGTGGAAACCGTACTTGGCGCCGATCTGCAGGCCGTGCTGCTGGATGATTTCGCCGGTCTGGATTTCTCTGCGCTGGAGCAGGGCGAGCTGCGTCTGGCCAGCCCGGCTTCGGGTGGTGCCCGTCGCGCCGGCAGCCTATTGGACAAGGTCGAGTCGAACCATGACCTGTCGCCCTGGCTGGCTGCGGTACGCCCGGTGGAATCGCTGGAGCAGGCGCTGGCTGCGCGTGCGCAACTGGCCGAGGGCGAGAGCCTGATCAGTCGCGACGGTTACTGGGTCGGCCGGCATTTCCTGCGCGTGCGTCGTGCCGCCGAGTCCGAAAGTGGCGTGCTGGCCCGTGGTCAGGAGCTGGAGCGTCTGCAGCTGGAGCGCGAGGAGCGCGAAGCGGCCCTGACGCAACTGGACGAGCGCCTGCTGGGGCTGCGCGACGAACAACGTGTTCAGGAAGAGCAGCGTGAGCAGCAGCGCCGTCAGGGCCAGGAACTGGCGCGGCAACTGAGTGAGTTGAAGGCAAAGTTGTCCGCCAGCCAGGCCAGGGCCGAGCAGTTGGGCCTGCGCCGTCGTCGTCTGCAGGATGAACTGCAGGAGGCGGCCGAGCAGCGCGAGATCGAGCAGGAGCAACTGGGCGAAGCGCGTCTGCAACTGCAGGACGCATTGGACGCCATGGCCCTGGACAATGAGCAGCGCGAAAGCCTGCTGGCCAGTCGCGACGATCTGCGCGAGCGCCTCGATCGCGTGCGTCAGGAAGCCCGTCAGCACAAGGATCACGCCCACCAGCTGGCGGTGCGCGTCGGCTCGCTCAAGGCCCAGCACGACTCCACCCGCCAGGCGCTGGAGCGCCTGGAAATGCAGGCCGAACGCCTGCACGAGCGGCGCGAGCAGTTGTCGCTGAACCTGGAAGAGGGCGAGGCGCCGCTGGAGGAGCTGCGCATCAAACTTGAGGAACTGCTCGAACGGCGCATGGCGGTGGACGAGGAGCTGCGTCTGGCGCGTCTGGCGCTGGAAGATGCCGACCGCGAACTGCGTGATGCCGAGAAGCGCCGCACCCAGGCCGAGCAGCAGGCGCAGATGCTGCGCAGCCAGCTGGAACAGCAGCGCATGGACTGGCAGTCGCTCAACGTGCGGCGCAAGGCCCTGGCCGATCAGCTTGCCGAGGACAACTACGACCTGCACGGGGTGATCGCCACGCTCCCGGCCGAGGCCACGGAAAGCGCCTGGGAGGAAGAACTGGAGCGCATGGCCGCGCGTATCGCCCGTCTCGGGCCGATCAACCTGGCGGCCATCGACGAGTATCAGCAGCAGTCCGAGCGCAAACGTTATCTCGACGCGCAGGACGCCGACCTGGTCGAGGCGCTGGAAACCCTGGAGAACGTCATTCGCAAGATCGACAAGGAAACGCGCAATCGTTTCAAGGACACCTTCGATCAGATCAATGGCGGTTTGCAGGCACTCTTTCCAAAAGTTTTCGGTGGCGGCAACGCTTATTTGGAACTCACCGGCGAAGATCTACTCGATACCGGTGTAACCATCATGGCGCGGCCCCCGGGCAAGAAGAACAGCACCATTCATTTGCTCTCCGGTGGAGAGAAGGCATTGACTGCCCTGGCACTGGTGTTTTCCATCTTCCAGCTCAATCCGGCGCCGTTCTGCATGTTGGACGAAGTGGATGCACCACTCGACGATGCCAACGTCGGACGCTATGCGCGGCTGGTCAAGGAGATGTCGGCGACGGTGCAGTTCATCTATATCACCCACAACAAGATCGCCATGGAAATGGCCGATCAACTGATGGGGGTCACCATGCACGAGCCGGGCTGCTCGCGACTGGTGGCCGTGGATGTCGAGGAGGCGTTGGCGATGGTGGATGCGTGATGACAGAGCGCCGAGAGATCAACTGAATATACGCGCAACCTTATGTTGCTCCCGGTGTAAAGTTGCCTTTCGTCGTGCTAGCTTATTGCCCACTTTTGTTACACGCGGAAAAACGTCAGCTAGAACATCAGGTTGTCGCCGCGTTTTATAGTCGAGTTGTGATCCGGTTGATTGGATCTTTTTTTCACCAGAATTATTAAGGGTCAGGTATTTCATGGAATTCGGTCTGCGCGAGTGGCTGATCGTTATTGGCATCATCGTTATCGCTGGCATTCTTTTCGACGGCTGGCGCCGTATGCGCGGTGGCAAGGGCAAGCTCAAGTTCAAGCTCGACCGCAGCTTCGCCAACATGCCGGACGACGACAGCGATCCGGATCTGCTCAGCCCGCCGCGTGTGGTCAATCGCGACAACGAGCCGCAACTGGATGAAGACGACCTGCCGTCGATGAGCGCCAAGGACCTGCCGCGCCGCCCGCGTAACGAGCCGCAGCAGGGCGACCTCAACCTGGCGGTCGACGAGCCTGTACCGACCCTGCTCAACCCGGTCGATGAAGTCGAGCCGAAGGACGCGAAGAAACCTGCCAAACCAGCCGCTGATGCCGCTCCGGTGGAAGAGGTGCTGGTGATCAACGTGGTCGCCCGTGACGATTTCGGCTTCAAGGGGCCGGCGCTGTTGCAGAACATCCTCGAAAGCGGCCTGCGTTTCGGCGAGATGGACATCTTCCACCGCCATGAAAGCATGGCCGGCAACGGCGAAGTGCTGTTCTCCATGGCCAACGCGCTCAAGCCCGGCACCTTCGACCTGGACGACATCGAAGGCTTCAGCACCCGCGCGGTGAGCTTCTTCCTCAGCCTGCCCGGCCCGCGTCATCCCAAGCAGGCTTTCGACGTCATGGTCGCTGCCGCACGCAAGCTGGCCCATGAGCTGGGCGGCGAGCTGAAGGATGACCAGCGCAGCGTGATGACCGCGCAGACCATCGAACATTACCGCCAGCGCATCGTCGAATTCGAGCGCCGGCAACTGACACAGAAACGCTGACCCGTACACGAAGTCAAAAGAGAGCAGCCAAGGCTGCTCTTTTCGTTTGAGAGACCCGAGCATGACCGACGCCGCCCAACGTATTTCCGAATTGCGCAACGAACTGGATGCGCACAACTACCGTTACTACGTACTGGACGAACCGAGCGTGCCCGACGCCGAGTACGACCGACTGTTCCGTGAGCTGCAGGCGCTGGAGGCCGAGCATCCGGAACTGGTCACGCCCGAGTCGCCGACCCAGCGCGTTGGCGGTGAAGCTCTCAGCGCCTTCGGCGAGGTGCGTCATGAAGTGCCGATGCTCAGTCTGGGCAATGCCTTCGAGGAGGACGATCTGCGCGCCTTCGACCGCAGCGTGCAGAATGGCCTCGGCGTGTCGGGTGGTGATCTGTTCGGCGGCGGTGCCGAAATCGAATACAGCTGCGAACCCAAGCTCGATGGCCTGGCCGTCAGCCTGCGCTACGAGAACGGCCAGCTGGTGCGCGGCGCTACCCGCGGCGACGGCAGCACGGGCGAGGACATCACCAGCAACGTGCGCACCATCCGTAACGTGCCGCTCAAGCTGCAGGGCGAGGGCTGGCCGCAGGTACTGGAAGTGCGCGGTGAGGTGTTCATGCCCAAGGCCGGCTTCGAGGAGCTCAACGCACGCCAGGCCGAGATTGGCGGCAAGACCTTCGCCAACCCGCGCAACGCGGCTGCCGGCAGCCTGCGTCAGCTCGACCCGAAGATCACCGCCAGCCGTCCGCTGGAGTTCTGCTGCTACGGCGTCGGTCAGGTCAGTGGCGAGCTGCCGGGCACCCAGGTGGCGATGCTGCAGCAGCTCAAGGCCTGGGGCGTACCGATCAGCCGTGAACTGAAGTTGGCCAAGGGCGTGGAGGAGTGCCTGGCCTACTACCGTGATATCGGTGAGCGGCGCATGAGCCTGGCATATGACATCGATGGTGTGGTGTTCAAGGTCAACAATATCGAAGACCAGCAGCAGCTGGGTTTTCGTGCACGTACGCCGCACTGGGCCATCGCCCACAAGTTTCCCGCGCAGGAAGAACTCACCGAGCTGCTGGACGTGGAGTTCCAGGTCGGCCGTACCGGCGCCGTCACGCCCGTGGCGCGTCTGAACCCGGTCAAGGTGGCGGGCGTGATGGTGGCCAATGCCACCCTGCACAATATGGATGAAGTAGCGCGCCTGGGCGTGATGATCGGTGACACGGTGATCATCCGCCGGGCTGGTGACGTGATTCCGCAGGTGATGGCCGTGGTACCCGAGCGTCGCCCGGATAACGCGCGTCCGGTGCATATCCCCGAACATTGCCCGGTATGCGGCTCGGCGGTGGAGCGCACGCAGCTGGTCAAGCGCAGCAAGGGCAAGGAGTCGGTCAGCGAAGGTTCGGTATATCGCTGCGTCGGACGCCTGAGCTGCCAGGCGCAGCTCAAGCAGGCGATCATTCACTTCGTTTCGCGCCGCGCAATGGACATCGAGGGCCTCGGCGACAAGACCATCGAGCAACTGGTGGACGAGAAGCTGATCGCCTCGCCAGCCGACCTGTACAAGCTGACCTTCGAGCAGATCATCGGCCTGGAAGGCTTCGCCGAGGTTTCCAGCAACAAGCTGCTGGCAGCCATCGAGGCCAGCAAGCGACCGACCCTGGCGCGCTTCATCTACGCCCTCGGCATCCCCGATGTGGGTGAGGAAACCGCCAAGGTGCTGGCGCGTTCCCTGGCCTCGCTGGAGCGTGTACGCAAGGCATTGCCGCAGGTGCTGACCTATCTGCCGGACATCGGTCTGGAAGTCGCGCACGAGATCCACAGCTTTTTCGAGGATGAACACAACCAGCAGGTGATCAGTACCCTGCTCGGCGAGTGCGGCCTCGAACTGCAGGAAGAGGGCGAGCTGAGCGCCGAGTTCTCGGCCGTCGCCACGCTTGGCGGCATGCTCGACAAGTTGAACATCCCCAGCGTTGGGCCGGGCGCTGCGCAGAAGCTGGCGGAGCGATTCGGCAGCCTGGAGGGCGTGCTCGGCGGCGACTGGCTGGACATGCGCCAGGCCCTGCCGGAGAAGCAGGCCAGGGCTGTACGCGAGTTCTTCGACAACGCGGGCAATGCCCAGCTTGCGCGTGCCATCGAACAGCAGCTGCTTGAGTTCGGCATGCACTGGGAATGTGAGAAGAAGGTGGCCGAGGGTCTGCCACTGGCCGGTCAGACCTGGGTGCTGACCGGCACCCTTGAGGTGATGAGCCGTGATGTGGCCAAGGGCAAGCTGGAAAGCCTGGGGGCCAAGGTGGCCGGTTCGGTTTCGGCCAAGACCCACTGCGTAGTGGCCGGTCCGGGGGCCGGCTCGAAGCTGGCCAAGGCCAGCGAGCTGGGGGTCAGGGTGCTGGATGAAGCGCAGTTCCTCGACCTGCTCAAAAGCTACGGAATCGAGGCGTAGCGAGCAGAGCCGCTCCTGCACGCCAAGGCGAGAACACGCCAAGGCGAGAACACGCCAAACCGGGTAGGCGCGGCTTCAGCCGCGAAAGGGCGTTGCGGATAGGATCGGGGCTACGATCTGGGCGTTGATACCCGGTGCGCGCGGCCCCCGCAGCCCCTCCGATCCTCAGCCGGCGAAGCGCTGATCCAGATAGGTGATGATCGCCTTGGACTCGTACAGCCAAGTACTCTGGCCGTTTTCCTCAATACGCAGGCACGGCACCTTGATGCGGCCACCATGCTGCTCCAGAGCCTGGCGATGCTCAGCGTCGTTCCTGGCATCGCGCAGCTGTACCGGCAGGTTGAGACGGTGCAGGGTGCGCCGAACCTTGACGCAGAACGGGCAGGCGTGGAACTGGTACAACGCCAGAGCGGCCGTGGCTCGCTCGACCTCGGCCTGCGCCTCGGGGCTGCGCTTGAGCTTGCGCGGGCGGCTGATCCAGTCGGCGAACACGACGAGCTGGCCCAGGCCTATACGAAGGGCTTTGAGCAACATCTTCTCTTACTCCTGAAATGCCGACGGCCGTTCACCGAAGTGAGCGGCCGTCGTCTTGAGAGGGATCAGCGGACCAGATTGAGGAATTCGCCGCGGGTTGCCGGGTTGGTGCGGAATTCGCCGAGCATCACCGAGGTGACCATGGAGGAGTTCTGCTTCTCCACGCCGCGCATCATCATGCACATGTGCTGCGCTTCGATGACCACCGCCACACCCAGGGCGCCGGTGACCTGCTCGACCGCTTCGGCGATCTGCCGGCTGAGGTTTTCCTGAATCTGCAGGCGGCGGGCATACATGTCGACGATGCGCGCGACCTTGGACAGGCCCAGTACCTTGCCATTGGGGATGTAGGCAACATGGGCCTTGCCGATGAAGGGCAGCAGGTGATGCTCGCACAGCGAGTACAGCTCGATGTTCTTGACCAGCACCATCTCGCTGTTGTCGCTGCTGAACAGCGCGCCGTTGGTGACTTCTTCCAGTGTCTGCTGGTAGCCGCGGCAAAGGTACTGCATGGCTTTGGCAGCGCGCTTGGGCGTGTCCAGCAGACCTTCGCGGGAAACGTCTTCGCCGAGCTGGCCGAGGATGGCGGTGTAGTGTTGTTCCAGGGACATGGAAAATCCTGTTGGGTATCGAAGGGCGCAGAGTAGGGCGCCATTATGGGCCTGACAAGAGTAGCGGGCGTCAGCGCGCGTCTGGTTACTCGTCGCGACCATCCATCATGGTGCGCTTGAGAATGATGTACACCGCGCCGGTACCACCGTGTTTGGCCAGGCACGAGCTGAAGCCCAGTACCTGCGGGTGCTGGCGCAGCCAGGTGTTGACGTGGCTCTTGATCATCGGCTTGCGCCCGTCCATGCGTACCGCCTTGCCATGGGTGACGCGCACGCAGCGAACTTCCAGCCTGGTGGCTTCGGCGAGAAACTCCCACAGCGTATCGCGCGCCTTTTCGACGCTCATGCCGTGCAGGTCGAGGCTGCCATCGAAGGGGATCTGGCCGAGCTTGAGCTTGCGCATCTGCCCTTCCTGCATGCCGTTGGCGGCCCAGTACAGGGCATCCTCGGCACCGACGTCGATGACGAACTGATCGGACAGACCATCCACCTTGATTTCGCCCTGGCTGGTGGTCGCAGCCTGACGCAGGGTGTTGAACTGCTTGCGATCGGGTTTGGGTTTGCCGGTGTCGGCGCGGTCGTGCTTGAGCGGTTTTACGCCGCGTAGCTCGGCCTGAAACAGGGACAGGTCGTCGTCTTGCATCGGAGGCTCCACGAAACAGGCGCGTATTTTATGGCCTAGCCTGCCTCTGGGCCACCATTGCGCGACGTTGAGCGGAGAGTCGTGCGCCTTATGCTGGCGTTCTCTGTCGATCAGTCGCGCTTTTTCATCAGTGAAGGCGACAGGCTCAGATCGCTGGGGCGGCGCAGGCGCCTGCGGCAGCGGCGCCAGAAGGCGATGCCGGCCCATAGCAGGAACAGGCCGAGCAGCAGCAGGACGATGGCCTCGCCAGTGGAGTCGTTGAGCGTGCCCAGCACTGGTGCACGACCCGCTAGCGAGGCGACTCCGGCCATCGACAGGAGAATACCGAAGGCGGCCAGCAGCGCGCCCAGCCCGGCACCGATGCGCAGGCGCCAGTGTTTAGGCTGGCGCGGGCGCAGACGGCGTGCGTCGAAATCGTCGGACAGCTTCATTCCGATTTCCTTTGGGTTATCGGCGGTATGACCGACTGCTTCTGTCAGGGTTCCGTAGGGTTGGCGAGACCTGCGACAGGTTTCACACCAGCGACTTGGCGGTCGGTACCAGGGTGGCGAAGTTGTCGCCCAGAGCGATCATCTCGATGCGGTGGACCTCGGCGGCGGGGATCACGCTGCCATCCGGTGCGGGCAGGTCGCGCGTGGCACAGGCGGTGTCGACCAGGGTGCAACGATATCCGTAGTCCTTGGCCGCGCGTACGGTGGTGCTGACGCTGGAGTGAGTCATGAAACCGCAGACGATCAGATCGAGATGGCCCTGTGCCTGCAAACGATCATGCAGCTCGGTGCCGGCGAAGGCATTGGGCAGGCGTTTCTCCACCACGATTTCGCCGGCCAGAGGTGCAGCTTCCGGCAGATGACGGCCGCGCGGACCGCTGGGATCGAGCAGGCCGCCAGGTATGCCAAGGTGCTTGACGTGAACGATGCTGGTGCCGGCAGCACGGGCTGCGGCCAGCAAACTGGCGATCTCCGCCAGTGCCGGATCCAGGCCGGGAAGTGCCAGTACGCCGCTGCGGTACTCCTCCTGGGCATCGATGATCAGCAAAGTCGCATTGCTCAGGCTGGCCGGTGCGTGGCCACGACCGGTGAGCTGGAACATGGTTTGCGGAAGGGACATCTCGGGCTCCTGGCTGATGGTGATGATGTGCCATTGTCCGCTGGCCAGAGCGGTCTGTGAACCTCTATCTGCGCCTATGCTTGCTCAGGGCATTGTGCGGGAGCAGAATCGGAACTGCCCTGAAGGAGTCGGGGTCGTATGCAAAAGGAGGTGCCATGTCACTTTTTTCGCAGTTGTCCCCGCATTTCTGGCTTTTGTTCTCCATCGCCGTGTCCGTCGCGGTGCTGCGCGAGCTGCGGCGTCCCGATGAGGACGCATCGCGCAAGAAATCCAATGGTTCATGAGCGCTCGTCAACCGTCGTTCATGCGCTGGCTACCCGCGCTGGGCTAAACTCCCGCACTTTTCATACGGAGGCTGCCCTTGACCGCTCTCTCTACCCGTTTACGCACCTTGCGTGATTACATCCGTTGGGCCGTCAGCCGTTTTCAGGCCGAGCAGCTGTTTTTCGGTCATGGCACCGACAACGCCTGGGACGAGGCGCGTCAGCTGGTGCTCGGGGCGTTGCATCTGCCCTGGGAAATGTCCGATGCCTATCTCGATTGTCGTCTCGAGGACGACGAACACGCTCATCTGCAGGCGTTGCTCAAGCGCCGCATCGAAGAGCGTGTGCCGACCGCCTACCTGCTCGGTGAGGCCTGGTTCTGCGGCCTGCCGTTTGTGGTCGACGAGCGTGTGCTGGTGCCGCGTTCGCCGATCGCCGAGCTGATCGACCGGCACTTCTCACCCTGGCTGCCTGGCGAGCCTGCACGCATTCTCGATCTGTGCACCGGTTCCGGCTGTATCGGTATCGCTTGCGCCTATGAGTTTCCCGAGGCGGAAGTGGTATTGGCCGACCTGTCGTTCGATGCACTGGAGGTTGCCAACCTCAATATCGAGCGTCATGGCCTGGAGGAGCGCGTCTACTGCGTGCAAGGCGATGGTTTTGCCGAATTGCCGGGGCAGCGTTTCGATCTGATCGTCTCCAACCCGCCTTATGTCGACGCCGAGGATTTCGCGGATATGCCGGCCGAATACCAGCATGAGCCTGCGATGGGTCTGGCCTGCGGCAATGACGGTCTGGACCTGGTGCGGCGCATGCTGGCCGAAGCGGCCGATCACCTGACCGAGCATGGCGTGCTGATCGTCGAAGTGGGTAACAGCCAGGTACACGTCGAGGCGCTGTACCCGGAAGTGGACTTCACCTGGCTGGACTTCCAGCGCGGCGGGCACGGTGTATTCCTGCTGGCAGCCAAACAATGTCGCGAGCATCAGCAGCTGTTTCGTTCGCGTATTAACGGTTGATTCGCCGGTGCCGTTAGGTCGTGTAGGCCGTCAGTAGAGGCTGTTTACGATCTTTCGAGCTAGAGCGATACAAGGCAAAAGCAAGCGAGAAAGCGGAGTGTACTTTTGTACATGAGCATTTCGAGCTTGTTTTCAACGCAGTAGCGCCAACGCGCAGATGATCGTAAATAGGCTCTCAGCGTGTGGCGATCCAAATCAGCAGCCCCGCCTGAAACAGGCTGAATGCCACCAGGCAGGTGATGGTGAAGCGCAGGCCGCTGTCTTCGCGTTTCAGGCGGTCAACCCGGTCTTCCAGTTTACGTAGCTTGACGTCCTGCTCCTGCAGCGTCTGGTCGGCCTGCTGCAGCATGGCAGCGGCATCCAGCAACTCGACGACCTGCACCTTCTCGGCATTCCAGTCACCATGCAGCGAGCTGACTCGTGGTGCGCTGTAGAAGGGCTTGAGCTGCAACGGGTCGCTGTACTCGATGGTGAAGCCCTGCGCCTTCAGCGCGTGATCACGGCGTGCGCGAACGGTTTCGTTGAAATTGTCCTTGGTTGGCAGCGCCCCGCCTTCGACCTGATAGTGCGCGTACTGCTTGCGGGCCCAGGCAATGCCCTGTGCCATGAGAAAACGTCCCAGGCCTCGGTTGGCAGGGTCCACGCTCAGCCCCTTGTCCGGGCCGAAGCGAACCTCCTTGCGTTGATGGTCTGCCCAGACTTCCAGCAGATTATGCTGACGATGCATGCGCTGCCCTGGCACCTGAATGGTCAGGCGCAGCATGCTCATGTCCTTGGCATGCCGTTCCACCCGACTAAGCTGGACGAACCTTAGCGGTCTCGGTCCGGTTTCACGGTCAACGGGTAAAGGCGCCAGGCGCAGCAGGCTGAACTGCTCGGCTGGCAGCTCGGTCCAGGGGTGCGGTGCCGCAGGTGTTTCGCCGGTCTGTGCTTCGGCTTCGGCTTCGGCTTCGGTGGCTGGCGGCTGCGGGGCTGGGTTCTCGCTCATGGACGTCCTGTGTACTTTTTTTGGCGGCTTTCGATGCGTTATCGGCCGTTTTTCTCAGCACTGGAGTGAATAAAGGCGACGATTCGCTCGCCCAGCGCACGGGCCAAGGGTAGCTGTGGATCGTCGTAGGACGCCACCTGTTCGTTCCAGGGGGCCGGGGTGATGCGCATGACGTGATTCATGCCGGGAATCAGCGCCAGTTCGGCTTCGGGCTTGGCCTGCTTGAGCAGTTCGGCATTGTCCGGGCTGACCTGGGCATCGTGGCTGCCCTGCACGATCAGTGCGGGAATCTGCAGGGCGGCAAAGTTCTCCGCCGGATTCTGGCGCAGCAGACTGATCAGATAGGGCTGTACGCTGGGGCGGTATACCACCTGTAATTCCTCGGGGACCTCGGGCTGCAGCTTGCCGCGAATCAGGTTGGCGAGGATGTGCCGGCTTTCGGCCAGGAGCGGCGCTGGCAGGCGCATGGCCAGTTGCATGTCCAGTACCTGGCCGATGGGATAGGCGGGACCGGCAATCGAAACCAGCGCATCGGCCTGGCTACCGGGCGCGGCCAGGCTGGCGACCAGCGCGCCCTCGCTGTGACCGATGAGAATCAGCCGATCGAAACGCGGGTCATCCCTGAGCAGCCTGGCCCAGCCTTCGGTATCGGCCACATAGCGTTCGATGCTGAGGTCCTTTTCATCCGGCGTTGCAGCGCGGCTGGCGGCCACGCCGCGTTTGTCGTAGCGCAGGCTGGCGATGCCGTTGCGCGCCAGGACCTGGGCCAGCTTCTTCAATGCATCGTTATGGCCGCCCTCGGGGTTGTTGCCGTCGCGGTCGGTGGGGCCGGAGCCGGCGATCAACAGCGCCACCGGCAGCGGCTGGTCGCTTTGCGGTACCAGCAGGCTGCCATGCAGGGTGCCCTGATCGGTATCGAGGCTGAGGGGCAGTTGCCGGGTAGTGCTGGCCTGGGCCAGGCCGGTAATCAGAGTGAGGGACAAAAGCAGGGCTCGCAGCATGATGGGGGTAGGGTAGTGGCAGACTGGCATTGGACGCGTTCGGCCGGACAAGGTTCGGGGTGAACTGCAACTAGGTGGCAGGTATACTCGCCCACCTTGTGAATCGGGCCTGCGCAGTGGCAGGCCGATGCTGAATCTCGCGGAGCGACTTCCCATGTCCGGCAATACCTACGGCAAGCTGTTCACCGTCACCACCGCTGGCGAAAGCCATGGCCCGGCGCTGGTCGCCATAGTCGACGGTTGCCCACCCGGTGTCGAGATTTCCCTGGAAGACCTGCAGCGTGACCTTGACCGCCGCAAGCCGGGCACCAGCCGCCACACCACCCAGCGTCAGGAAGCCGACGAGGTGGAGATTCTCTCCGGCGTGTTCGAAGGCAGGACCACCGGTTGCTCCATCGGCCTGCTGATTCGCAACACCGACCAGAAGTCCAAGGACTACTCGGCGATCAAGGATCTGTTCCGTCCGGCCCATGCCGACTACACCTACCACCACAAGTACGGCGTCCGCGACTACCGCGGCGGTGGCCGCAGCTCGGCGCGCGAAACCGCCATGCGCGTGGCGGCCGGCGCCATCGCCAAGAAGTATCTGGCCAGCCAGGGCATCGTCATCCGTGGCTACATGAGCCAGCTCGGCCCCATCGAGATTCCGTTCAAGACCTGGGACAGCGTCGAGCAGAACGCCTTCTTCAGCCCCGACCCGGACAAGGTGCCGGAGCTGGAGGCCTACATGGACCAGCTGCGACGTGATCAGGACTCGGTCGGCGCGAAGATCACCGTGGTTGCCGAAGGCGTCATGCCGGGCCTGGGTGAGCCGATCTTCGACCGCCTCGACGCCGAACTGGCCCATGCACTGATGAGCATCAACGCGGTCAAGGGCGTGGAGATCGGTGATGGCTTCGCTTCGGTGGCGCAGCGCGGCACCGAGCACCGTGACGAGCTGACCCCGGCGGGCTTCGTGTCCAACCATGCCGGCGGCATTCTGGGCGGCATCTCCAGCGGCCAGCCGATCGTCGCCCATCTGGCGCTCAAGCCGACCTCCAGCATCACCACGCCGGGCCGTTCCATCGATATCGACGGCAATCCGGTGGACGTCATCACCAAGGGCCGTCACGACCCCTGCGTCGGCATTCGTGCCACGCCTATCGCCGAGGCGATGATGGCCATCGTGCTGATGGATCACCTGCTGCGTCACCGCGCGCAGAACGCCGACGTGCGCGTCACCACGCCGGTGCTGCCGCAGCTGTGATCCGGGCGGCAGCATGAGCGCGGCCTTGCCGTACTGGCGGCTGTCCGGTTTCTACTTTTTCTATTTCGCCCTGCTTGGGGGTACGGCGCCGTTTCTGGCACTGTACTTCGATCACCTGGGCTTTTCCCCGGCGCGAATCGGCGAGCTGATCGCCATTCCCATGCTGATGCGCTGCCTGGCGCCGAACCTGTGGGGCTGGCTCGGCGACCATACCGGCCGGCGGTTGCTGATCGTGCGGCTCGGCGCGTTGTGCACCCTGGTCTGCTTCGCCGGCATCTTCCTCAGTCAGAGTTATGCCTGGCTGGCGCTGATCATGGCCACCCACGCGTTCTTCTGGCACGCGGTGCTGCCGCAGTTCGAGGTCATCACTCTGGCGCACCTGCGTGAGCAGGCAGCGCGCTACAGCCAGATCCGCCTGTGGGGCAGCATCGGCTTCATCGTCGCGGTGGTAGGACTCGGCCTGCTGTTCGAGTGGCTGAGTCTGGACGCCTATCCGGCAGCGCTGGTGGCGATCATGGTCGGTATCGTCATCAGCAGTTTCTGGGTACCCAATGCTCAGCCGTTACTCAGCCCGAACGCGCTGGAACCGGAGGGTTTTCTGCGCCAGTTGCGTCGTCCTGGCATCCTGGCGTTCTACCTCTGCGTCGGGCTGATGCAGTTGAGTAACGGCCCGTATTACACCTTCCTGACGCTGCATCTGGAGGGGGTTGGCTACAGCCGCGGCGCCATCGGCCTGTTCTGGGCGCTGGGAGTAGTGGCGGAAATCCTCCTGTTTCTGGTCATGGCGCGACTGCTGCAGCGTTACTCGCTGCGCGCGGTGTTGCTGGCCAGCTTCCTAATCACCGCCGTGCGCTGGCTGTTGCTGGGTAATCTGGCCCAGTACCTGCCGGTGCTGCTGCTGGCGCAGTGCATGCACGCCGCCACCTTCGGCGCCTTTCATGCCGCGTGCATCCACTTCGTGCAACGCAGCTTCGCCGACAGCCAGCAGGGCCAGGCCCAGGCGCTGTATGTCAGCCTGGCCGGGATCGGCGGCGCCCTGGGCGCGCTGTATGCCGGTTACAGCTGGAAGAGCCTGGGCCCGGCCTGGACCTTCGCCATCGCCAGTCTGGTAGCCTTGCTCGCAGCCTTTGTCATTGCCACCCGTCTGCCGCCCGAGCGGCCCTGAATCGAGTGAATCCTTCATGAGCAGCCTCGCCGTCCACCTGCACACCTCTCCGGAACTGCCGAACAAGGTGCTGAATCACGCCGACGACATCACCAGAACTCTGGCAGCGGTGGGCATCGACTATCGCCAGGTCGAGCTGCCGGCTGTATTGCGCCCCGGCTGCGAACAGACGGAGTTCGATACGGCCTGTGGACTCTGGCTACAGGCGTTGATGAGCAGGGAAGGGCATGTGCAGCAGGAACTGTTCAACCTGCAACGCAATCACCCGCAGAAGCTTGAGCTGCGTGCGCGCCACCTCGATGAGCAGGTGCAGGCCAGTGCCAGCGCCTGGCTGTTCATCGGCGGTTTCGCCCAGCTCAGCGTGCACCTCGATGGCTACGTCTACGTTCTTCAGGGTGAGCGCGGTGATTTGCTGAGCTTGCCGGCCGGCGTTCGGCATTGGTTCGACCTGGGCGAGGAGCCGCATGCGCTGGTGGTACGCCTGAGTGCGAGTGACGAGCTGCCGGAGCGTACCGGCGACGATATCGCCAGACGCTTCCCTCGCCTGGGGGAGTGAAGCGCACGTCATTAAGGGCGCTGGATCAGCCATGGCGGGAACCCGGGCAGGCCGCCGACTCTCCTAAGAAGGCAACCCTTCGCACAGGAGTGTCATCATGGGTTCCACTCTCAATGGTCTGGTTGGCCTGATCATCCTTGCCCTGGATATCTGGGCGATCATGAATGTGGTCAAGAGCAACGCCGAGACCGGTATCAAGATCCTCTGGATACTGTTGATCGTGCTGTTGCCGCTCATCGGTCTGATCATCTGGGCGTTGATGGGGCCGCGCGGCAACGTCAGGATCTGAGTGCCGCCTAAAGGGCCAGTTGCGCCTGCGCTGGCGGCAGCACGCCTTCAAGCTCCAGCAGCTGCTGCTTGCGCGGCAAACCGCCGGCGTAGCCGGTAAGGCTGCCGTCCCGGCCGATCACGCGATGGCAGGGCACGATGATGGAAATCGGGTTGGCGCCGTTGGCCGTGCCCACCGCGCGCACACCTTGCGGCCGGCCAATCACGCCGGCCAGTTCGGAGTAGCTGCAGGTGCGGCCGTAGGGAATGGCCAGCAGCGCCTGCCACACGGCCTGTTGAAACGCGGTGCCTCTGGGGGCAAGGCGCAGGTCGAACTGGCGGCGCTTGCCGGCGAAGTATTCGTCGAGCTGGCTGCATACTGCGTCCAGTTCACGACCGGCGGGCTGCCAGCTGTCTTCGATGCGCCAGGGCCGGCTGTCCAGTTCCATCAGCAGCAATTGCAGGCCATTTTCGTCACCTGCGATGAGCAGGGGCCCGATGGGGCTGTCGTGGTAGCGGTAATGCATGCTCAGCCTCCCGAATAGCAATGCCAAAGGTGTGATGCGGCGTAGGCCCGCCAGGGCCGCCAGGCTTCGGCGCGTGCTTTCAGACGGCGCGCATCGATGCCGCCGGTTCCCCAGACCGGCGCCTTGAGCAGGCCCAGATCGCTGGCCGGAAAGGCGTCGGCTTCACCGAAGGCGCGCAGCGCGATGTATTCCGCCGTCCAGGGGCCGATGCCGGGTAGGGCGCAGAGTCGCTCGATCAGCGCTGTGCTGCCATCCTGCAGGTTCAATTGAAGACTGCCGTCGGTAATGCGTGCAGCGAAATGCTGCAGGCACTGTACTCGTTTACCGGGCATGCCGATGCCGGTCAGATCGGCTTCGGCGAGCGCCTGCGGTGTCGGGAACAGGCGGTTGATGCCCAGCGCTTCCGGCGTTTCGATTGGCGTGCCGACACGCTGCACCAGACGTCCGACTATGGTGACCGCCGCCTTGACCGTGACCTGCTGGCCGACGATGGCCCGCACTGCCTGCTCGAACGGATCGAACGCCACCGGCAATCGCAAGCCGGGATTGCGCAGCAGCAGTGGCGCGAGCAGTTCGTCAGCGCCCAGATGTCGGGCAATGGTGTCTGGATTGCTGTCGAGATCGAACATGCGCCGCACGCGTTGTTCCAGTTGATCGAGGTGCGCTGGCGAGGCGATCCGGCAGCGCAGTTCCAGCGCGTTTTGCCCGGTCATCGGCGCCACCCGCAACCAGCCTGGCGTTCCCTCGAGAGTGAAACCACGGCTGTAGCTGCCAGCGCTTAGCGACTCCAGCCCGGGGATTGCACGCAGGGCGAAGTGGCTGTGGAACTGTTGCCAGTCCCAGGGCGGTTGATAGGGCA
Source organism: Pseudomonas sp. Z8(2022) (assembly GCF_025837155.1). NCBI lineage: Bacteria > Pseudomonadati > Pseudomonadota > Gammaproteobacteria > Pseudomonadales > Pseudomonadaceae > Pseudomonas > Pseudomonas sp. Z8(2022). Next base: position 1,767,269 of record NZ_CP107549.1, read on the forward strand.
GAAGCAGCGTGATGATGTTCATGACTGGCACCCTAGCGCGACGTTTGCGGCTTGTCAGCGTGAAGGTGACTTTCAAACTGCGGCCAGGGGACATCGCTAAGAATGCGCGCTTGAACCGAGAGCCCTCTAGGTCGTCATTTCACGCTGATAGCGCCCCGGCGTGGTGCCTTTCCAGCGCTTGAAGGCATGGATGAAGTTGGACAGTTCGCCATAACCCAGGCGCTCGGCGATCTCCTCCAGGCTCAGGCCGCCCGAGGCGAGCAGCTCCTCGGCCAGTGCCTGGCGCACTTCGTCCTGCAGGGTGCGGAAACTGGTGCCTTCTTCGATCAGGCGGCGACGCAGGGTCCGGCTGCTCAGGTGCAGAAGAGCGGCCACATGTTCCATGTCGGCGATCTGTCCCGGTGACTGCAGCAGCAACTGGCGCACGCGCCCGGCCAGGCCCTGACGCCACTGATGGCGTGCCAGCAATGCCTGGCATTGTTGCTCGCAGGCGCTGACCAGTTGCGGGTTGGCGCGCGGCAACGGGTTGTCCAGCAGTTCGGCGGCAAATCCCATTCGGTTGCATGGCGCGTTGAAGCGGGGCGTATGGCCGAAGGCGGCGATAAAGGGTGACAGGTCGGCCGGCGCGGCTTGGCGCAGTTCCACGTCCAGCAGCTGCAGGCTGCTGCCGAGCAGCTCGCGCACGACCACCAGGGCGCCAAGCATGTCGCGTTGCACGATGAAGTCGTGCAGCGCCGGGGGCAGGGCGCTGTCGTCGAAATTCAGGCTGGCAACGCTGTCATCCACGCTCAGGCTGATACGGTTGAACGCGTAGGTCAGGCCGTGATAGCGCAGCCCCAGCTCGGCAGCCTGACGCACGGTGGCGCTGCTGAGAATGGCATAGCCCCAGGCGCCGTAGCTGGTCACGTGGTAGCGCCGGCCGGCTTGCAAACCCAGGTCGGCTACGGTGGGCAGTGCCTCGATCAGATTGGCGATCAGTTGTAATTCGCTCCGGGCTTCGACTTCGCCGTTCAGGCTGACCAGCTGCAAAGGCTCGATCCCCGTTTCACGCAGGCATTTGTCGACACTCAGGCCGAGATCCAGACCGAGCTTGGTGAGCAACTGAATGCTGGTGATACTGCGTCGTGCGGGCCAGGGGAGAGACATGCATTGTCCGAATATCACAATATTCTGGCCGACTATGCCATAACCCGGGCATGGCGAGGCAGGTAGCATTCGGTCATTGCCATAAACCGGGCCTGCAGAAAACCTTGGGGTTACCTGCAGGAGCCCATACAGGTAGGGGAGACCACAATGAATAACAATCCCCGCACGAACGCGCCCTGGCGCGTGCTGATCATCGGCAGCGGTTTTGCCGGTCTCGGCCTGGCCATGCAGCTGCGCAAGGCCGGTGACGACGATTTCCTGTTGCTGGAGAAGGCCGGCGAGGTCGGCGGAACCTGGCGCGACAACAGCTACCCGGGTGCGGCCTGCGATGTGCCTTCGCACCTGTATTCCTTCTCTTTCGAGCCCAAACACGACTGGTCGCGCAAGTTCGCGCCGCAGGCGGAAATCCACGCCTATATCCTGCAGTGCGTGGAGAAACACCAGCTGCGCCCGCACATTCGCCTGAACTCCGAGGTGCTGGGGGCGGCATTCTATGCCGAGCGCGGCGTCTGGCAGGTCGAACTGGCCAGTGGAGAGGTGATCGAGGCGCAGGCACTGGTCAGCGCCTGCGGCCAGCTCAATCGCCCGGCCTATCCGAAGCTGCCCGGCCTGGAGAATTTTCGTGGCGAGGCCTTTCACTCGGCGCGCTGGCGCCATGATCTCGACCTGACCGGCAAACGCGTGGCAGTAATCGGTACCGGCGCATCGGCTATTCAATTCGTGCCGCAGATCCAGCCGAGGGTCGCCAGCCTGCACCTGTTCCAGCGCTCGGCCGCCTATGTGCTGGCGAAGCCGGATCGCGTCTACCGCGCCTGGGAAATTGCCCTGAAGCAGCGTTTCCCTCTATTGCAGCGCGCCGACCGCCTGCTGCAATACCTGCATCATGAGGGCCGTGCCCTGGCGTTCATTCGCTTTCCGTGGCTGATGCGCCTGTTTCGCCACGGCTTCGTTCGCCATCTGCAGCGGCAGATGCCCGATGCGCGCAAGCGCGCGCAGTTGCAGCCGGACTATCCCATGGGCTGCAAGCGCATCCTGATCAGTAACGATTACTTCCCGGCGTTGGCACAGGCCAATGTCGAAATCGTCGACTCGGCGATTCGAGAGGTGCGCGAGCATTCGCTGGTGACGGCCGATGGTCGTGAGCATTCCTGCGACGTGCTGATCTATGGCACCGGCTTCACTGCCACCGATTTCCTCGCGCCGATGCACATTCGCGGCCTCGATGGCGTGGATCTGAACCAGGCCTGGAGGAACGGCGCCGAGGCGTACAAGGGCATCAGCGTCAGTGGCTTTCCCAACCTGTTCCTGCTTTATGGGCCGAATACCAACCTTGGGCACAACTCCATTCTCTACATGCTGGAGAGCCAGTACGCCTACGTGCTGGGCTGCCTGCGTGCGCTGCGCGAGCAGGGGCTACGCTATCTCGATCTGCGTCCGACCGTGCAACACGGCTATAACGCCGATCTGCAACAGGCGACCCATCGAACGATATGGGAACAGGGCTGCGACAGCTGGTACAAGACTGCTACCGGCAAGAACACCAACAACTGGCCGGGTTTCACCTTCACCTATCGCCTCATGACCCGTGCTCCGGAGCTTGCCGACTATGACTGCGTCCGCTGACTTCAAGGCCCCCTCCGCCGAGCAGATGCTGCTGCGCGGCCTGTTGCGCGGCTTTCTGCGCCTGTTCTTCCGCAGCCTCGTGCGGCCCCCGGTTCCGGTGTCGGCGCAGCGCCGCATATTGCGCGCGCTCACCACCATTACCCTGACGCCGCGCGGCGTCAGCCGCAGCACAGCGACGCTGGGTGGGCGGCCGTGTGAATGGCATAGACCGCCTGCCAGCAACGGCGGTGTGCTGCTCTACCTGCATGGCGGCGCGTTCATGATCGGCGGGCCGGATACCCATCGCGGCATCTGCGCCAGCCTGGCCAAGCGTGGATCTCTGGCGGTGTGTGCGCTGGACTACCGTCTGGCGCCGGAGCACCCCTATCCGGCAGCGCGCGATGACGTGGTGGCTGCCTATGAGCGGCTGCTCGAGGCAGGCTATCGGCCAGAGCAGATCGCCATCGGCGGCGACTCGGCCGGTGGCAACCTGAGCCTGGTTGGCTGCCTGCGCATCATCGAGCTGGGGCTGCCGGCGCCGGCAGCTCTGGTGTGCTTTTCGCCTGTCACCGATTTCACTGGTGAGCAGATGCGCGAGCCGACAGCCGGTGATCCCTTGCTTCACCCGCGCTGGATCGAGCAGGCCGCCGAACTCTACTGCCCGGCCGATCTGCCGCGTACCGATCCGGGGCTATCGCCGCTGTACGCCGATCTCGACCGCTTGCCGCCAACCCTGATTCAGGTTGGCGAAGACGAACTGCTGCTCGGCGACAGTCTGAGCCTGGCCGAGCGGGCCAAGGCGGCCGGCGCAGATGTGCGTCTGGAGCGCTATCCAGGGCTGTGGCACGTGTTTCAGGCCCATGTCGGCATGCTGCGCGCAGCCGATTACGCCATTGCCCGCGTGGCGGCCTTTCTTCGTGAGCGGGGGCTGTGATGGAAAACATTGTCATCAGCGGCGCTGCATCGGGCATCGGCGCTGCCACCGCGCGGTTGTTTCATGCACGGGGCTGGCGCGTCGGGCTGCTTGATGTCGATGCGCAGGCGCTGGGGGCATTGGCCGCTGAGCTGGACGGTGCCTGGCATACCCGGCTGGATGTAGTCGACGCTGGGGCGGTGCGAGCCGCGCTGGCCGACTTCTGCGCGCAGAGCGGTGGTCAGCTGCGCCTGCTGTTCAACGGCGCCGGAATCCTGCGCACCGGTGCCTTCGTCGATATCGAGTTGGAGCACCATGCACGTCTGGTGCAGATCAATGTGCTCGGCCTGCTCAATCTCTGCCACGCGGCCTTTCCCTATCTCAAGGCCACGCCAGAGGCACAGGTCATCAATATGAGTTCGGCTTCGGCGCTTTATGGCGTGCCGCAACTGGCCAGCTATTCGGCCAGCAAGTTCGCCGTGCGTGGGTTGACCGAGGCGCTGGAGCTGGAATGGCGCGAGCATGGCATCCGCGTTGGCGACCTGATGCCACCGTTCGTCGACACGCCCATGGTGCGCAATCAGGCTCGCCGCCCGCCGGTGATGCGCCGCCTGGGCGTGCGCCTGCAGGCCGAGCAGATCGCTGAAGCCGCCTGGCAGCAGGCCCAACGCAGTATGGTGCATCGTCCGGTCGGGTTGCAGTTCGGTGTGCTGTTCAATCTCGGGCAGGTAGCGCCGGGGTGGGTCAACAGGCTGTTGATGGGCTGGCTCAGTCGCTGACTGGCCGGCCTGGCTGGCCAGTTACCACCGGTCGCCGGGTTTGTCACAAAGCCTTTCTGCCTGACGCGCAACCCTGATTCAGCGACTACTCTGATGTAGACGGTTTCAGTCTGGCGTTCTTGCCGGACAGTCGTCGATACGCTTGCAGTAAACACATCGGGCGTTTGCTCGATTCTCGGGGCGGCACCATCCGGGGACCTCCAGGATCCATTCAGAGGTACTCGCAGGGGCCGCGACACCGCCCTCAGGGGCGGTTGCATTGGGAAAGCGGTTAATCCATCCATAGCCTGGGAGGGGTCGTTTATGAGCACAGCCTTCCACGAAGATTCCAGCACCTCGGTGCTGCGTCGGATGAAAGAAGGGGGATTCGACTTCGCCCAGTTTCACCCGATCGAGTTCTACGCCATCTTCCCCGATGAAGAGCGGGCCAGAATGGCGGCCAGAAACTTTCGCGGCGAATCGCTCAACGCCCAGATATCCGCCCGTGAGGACGGTGTCTGGCACCTGCAGATCAGTAAGGTGATGTACGCCACCCATGCCGGTATCGGCGAGTTCGAACATGATCTGGAATCCATCGTCGTCCCGCTGGGCGGCAAAATGGACGGCTGGGGCGTTACGCAGGAGGTAAAAGCGTCAGCCATGCGCTAGGGCGTGCAGTAACGTCCGTGGTCACACAGCATCGGCCGGTTATCCGGCCGATGACTTGATCAACTGATTCACTCGACTTGGCCATCCTTCTCGCACAGACTGCGCGGCGGAGGTGCTCATGGCCGATGTTCTGATCCTGACTCATATCGATTACTGCCCGCCGGCCCACCTGGCGCAGGTGCTGCAGGCGCGTGGCTGCAGCTTCGAGGTGCTGCGCGCAGACCTCGGCGAACTGCGTGCGCGGGACCTGGAGCGGCCGAAGGCCGTTGCCGTGATGGGCGGGCCGATGAGCGTCAACGATCCGCTGCCCTGGATCGCCGACGAAGTGGCTGCGTTGCAGCGCTTCATCGCGCGAGACGTTCCCATCATCGGCCACTGTCTGGGCGGCCAGTTGCTGGCCAAGGCGCTGGGCGCCACGATCTGCCGGATGCCTTATACCGAGGCTGGCTGGCAGCTTATGCAACGTCGCCCGGAATCAGCCGACAGTCCATGGTTGGCGCATTTGCCCGAGTCGTTCAGCATCTTCCAGTGGCACGGCGATACCTTTGCCCTGCCTGAAGGTGCCCAGCCACTGTTGGGCAGTCGCTGGTGCGACAATCAGGCGTTCGCCTGGGGGGACAAGGTGCTGGCGCTGCAAGGACACCCGGAAATGACCGAGGCACTGATCCAGCTCTGGCTCGACGACTGGGCGCATCTGCTCGATGCGAGTCAACCCAGCCAGCAGAGCATCGACGAGATGCGCGCAGACCTGAGCAGAAAGGTCAGGGCACTGAACCATGTGGCCGAGGGCTTCTACGCTCACTGGCTGAAGCTTGCCGGACTCTGAGTTGCTGGCTTGCATCCATGCTCCGGCCGAGCGCGCGTATCGCCGGCAGGGGAGGCGCCTTCAAGCGGATGGTGCGTCAGGATTCAATGCCGGCAGGTCGGGTACGCCGACATCCACACTCGCCTGAGTCAGGAGTACAGGCGAGCAGGGAAAAGGCGCAGCGTTTTGTCCGCTGCGCCTTCTGTTCTCAGCGGTTGAAGCGTTCGACCAGAGCGTACTGGCCCTGGGCGGTGCTGGTCAGGGCTTCGCTGAGTTTGGCGGTGCTTTGTGCTTCGCCAGCTGTCTGGTCGGCCAACTGGGCAATGGTGGTGATGTTGCGGTTGATCTCGTCGGCGACGGCGCTCTGTTCCTCCGCTGCTGCGGCGATCTGGTTGGCCATGTCGGCGATGTTGGCAACCGATTCGCTGATGCCGGACAGCGCCTGATCGGCCTGGAGCACGCGTTCGACACCTTCGTCAGCCTGCTTGCGGCCGATTTCCATGGTCAGCACGGCTTCTTCGGCCGTACGTTGCAGCTTGGCGATCAGCCCATGAATCTGCTCCGTGGATTCGGCCGTGCGCTGAGCCAGCGAGCGAACCTCGTCGGCCACCACGGCGAAACCGCGGCCCATTTCGCCGGCGCGGGCGGCCTCGATGGCGGCGTTGAGGGCGAGCAGGTTGGTCTGGTCTGCGATGCCCTTGATCACGTCGACCACGCCGCCAATCTCGCTGCTGTCCTGGGCCAGACGGGTAACGGTTTCGCCGGTATCGCCCACCGATTGCGACAGGCGCTGGATGGCTTCACGGGTCTCCGCGGCGATGGTGCGGCCCTCGCTGGTGAGGCGGTTGGCCTCCTGGGTAGCGATGGCGGTGCGGGCGACGTTGCTGGCCACTTCCAGAGTGGTGGCGGCCATTTCGTTCACGGCGGTAGCGACCTGCTCGGTTTCCTGGCGTTGGCGGTCAAGGCCGGCGGAGCTGTTGTGCGCCAGCTTGTCGGCCTCGCGGGCCTGCTGGGTCAGATGCTCGGCGGTGTCCTGCAGACGGGTCAGGCAGGTTTTCAGCCGGGCATCTTGGCTGAGCATGGCCATCTCCAAGCGGGCCTCGGCGCCGCGGCTGTCGGTATACATCTGCGCGATCAGCGGGTCGGAGGTGGTCTGTTCGGCCAGGCGTAGCAGGCGTTTGATCCCGCGTGTCTGCCAGGCTATGCCGGCCAGACCCAGCGGTACCGATAGAATCGCTGCCAGTGCGAAGCCCCAGCCGCTGCCCATCCAGTGGCCGATCAGGAAACCGATCTGGCTGATCAGGATGAAAGGCATCCAGGCCTGCACTACCGGGACCCAGGCGTCGCGTTTCGGAATCGGGGACTTGCCGGCGTTGATGCGGGCGTACAGCGCTTCGGCGCGGCGCACCTGTTCGGCAGTCGGTTTGACGCGGACGGATTCATAACCGACGACCTGGTTGTTCTCGGTCATGGGCGTGACGTAGGCGTTGACCCAGTAGTGGTCGCCGTTCTTGCACCGATTCTTGACGATGCCCATCCACGGGCGACCCTTCTTCAGGGTCGTCCACATGTGATCGAACACCGCCGATGGCACGTCGGGATGGCGCACGATGTTATGCGGCGCGCGCAGCAGCTCCTCGCCACTGAAACCACTGACGTCGATGAAGGCATCGTTGCAGTAGGTGATCTGCCCTTTCAGGTCGGTGGTGGAAATCAGGCGTTGTTGCGCAGGGAAGGTTCGCTCACGCTGAGTGACCGGCTGGTTGTTACGCATGGCAGGTATCCGTCGTTGTAATGCCCCTGTCATCGGCCGGTGAGCGGCAAAGTTGAGGGCTGAATCGATATGCGCGAGTTTAAATGCTTTTTGACTGGCGTCACATTTAGGTGGCGACATCGGCCATCCCTGGCCTGACGGAGAATGCCCCACTACCGGTGGTAACAGGGCAGGGGTCTATCAGTTGGCGATCATCTGCCGCAACACGAAGTGGAGGATGCCGCCGGCCTTGAAGTACTCGACCTCGTTGAGGGTGTCGATGCGGCATAGCACCTGGACTTCCTCGTGCGTGCCGTCCTCGCGGGTAATGATCAGCGTCAGCGGCATCTGCGGGCGCAGCTCTACACCTTCCAGCCCTTCGATGGCCAGCACTTCCTTGCCGGTCAGTTTCAGGCTGTTGCGGTCGGTGCCCGGATTGAACTGCAGCGGCAGCACGCCCATGCCCACCAGGTTGGAGCGGTGGATGCGTTCGAAGCTTTCGGCGATCACCGCCTTGACCCCCAGCAGGTTGGTGCCCTTGGCCGCCCAGTCGCGGCTGGAGCCGGTGCCGTATTCCTTGCCGGCGATGATCACCAGCGGCGTGCCCTCGGCCTGGTAGCGCATGGCGGCGTCATAGATCGCCAGTTTTTTGCCGCTCGGTACATGCAGGGTGTTGCCGCCTTCCTCGCCGCCGAGCATCTCGTTGCGGATACGAATGTTGGCGAAGGTGCCGCGCATCATCACTTCATGATTGCCACGGCGTGAGCCGTAGGAGTTGAAGTCGGCCTGGGCCACGCCGTGATCGCGCAGGTAGCGCCCGGCCGGGCTGTCGGCCTTGATGTTGCCGGCCGGCGAGATGTGGTCGGTGGTGACCGAGTCACCGAGCAGGGCGAGGATGCGCGCCTGGCGGATATCGGTGATGCGTGGCGGGTCGCCGGCGATGTTTTCGAAGAACGGCGGATGCTGGATATAGGTGGAGTCTCCCTGCCAGGCATAGGTGTCGGCCTTGGGCACATCGATGGCCTGCCACTTTTCGTCGCCGGCGAAGACTTCGGCGTATTCCTTGCGGAACATGGCGGTGTCGACTTGGGCGATGGCCTGGGCGATTTCCGCCTGGGTCGGCCAGATGTCCTTGAGGTACACCCGCTGGCCGTCCTTGCCGATACCCAGGGCGTCACGAGTCAGGTCGATACGTACGCTGCCGGCCAGGGCATAGGCGACGACCAGAGGCGGCGAGGCCAGCCAGTTGGTCTTGACCAGCGGATGCACGCGGCCTTCGAAGTTGCGGTTGCCGGAGAGCACCGAGGCGACGGTCAGGTCTGCCTGGGTAATGGCTTTCTCGATGGGCTCGCGCAACGGACCGGAGTTGCCGATGCAGGTGGTACAGCCGTAGCCCACCAGGTCGAAGCCAAGCGTTTCCAGGTAGGGTGTCAGGCCGGCGGCGTCGAAGTATTCTGTGACCACCTTGGAGCCGGGGGCCAGCGAGCTCTTGACCCAGGGCTGGCGCTGCAGGCCTTTCTCCACGGCCTTCTTGGCCAGCAGACCGGCGGCCATCATTACGCTGGGGTTGGAGGTGTTGGTGCAGGAGGTGATGGCGGCGATCACCACGGCGCCGTCTTTCAGGCGATAGGTGCGACCGTCGTCCTCATAGTCGATCTCGCCGCTCTGCCTGTCGCCACCAACAGCCGTGCCACCGCCGCCTTCGCTGAGCAGGCGGCCCTCTTCCTTGGCGCTTGGCTTGAGCTGCAGGCCGAGGAAGTCATCGAAGGCCTGGCTGACCTGGCCCAGCGAGACGCGGTCCTGTGGGCGCTTGGGCCCGGCCAGGCTGGCTTCGACACTGCCCATGTCCAGGCTCAGGCTGTCGCTGAACAGCGGCTCATCGCCTGGCTCGCGCCACAGCCCCTGGGCCTTGCTGTAGGCCTCGACCAGTTGCACGGTGGCCTCCGGGCGGCCGGACAGGCGCAGGTAACCGAGGGTGATCTCGTCAACCGGGAAGAAGCCGCAGGTGGCACCGTATTCCGGCGCCATGTTGGCGATGGTGGCACGGTCGGCCAGCGGCAGGTCGGCCAGGCCGTCACCGTAGAACTCGACGAACTTGCCCACCACACCCTTCTTGCGCAGCATCTGGGTGACGGTGAGCACCAGGTCGGTGGCGGTGATGCCTTCCCTGAGCTTGCCGCTGAGCTTGAAGCCGATCACTTCGGGAATCAGCATCGATACCGGCTGGCCGAGCATGGCCGCTTCCGCCTCGATGCCGCCGACGCCCCAGCCGAGTACGCCGAGCCCGTTGATCATGGTGGTGTGCGAGTCGGTGCCGACCAGTGTGTCGGGGAAGGCGAGGGTGGTGCCGTCTTCCTCCTTGGTCCACACGGTGCGCGCCAGGTATTCGAGGTTGACCTGGTGGCAGATGCCGGTGCCCGGCGGCACCACGCTGAAGTTGTCGAAGGCGTGCTGGCCCCAGCGCAGGAAGGCGTAACGCTCGCCGTTGCGCTGCATTTCCAGTTCGACATTGTCGTGGAAGGCGCTGGACGAGGCGTAGCGGTCGACCATCACCGAGTGGTCGATGACAAGATCCACCGGCGACAGCGGGTTGATCCGCTGCGGGTCGCCGCCGGCCTTGGCCATCGCATCGCGCATCGCGGCCAGGTCGACCACGGCCGGTACGCCGGTGAAGTCCTGCATCAGCACGCGCGCCGGGCGGTACTGGACCTCGCGGTCGGAGGCGCGCTTGTCGAGCCAGTCGACCATCGCCTGCAGGTCCTGCGGCTGCACGGTCCGGCCGTCTTCGTTGCGTAGCAGGTTCTCCAGCAGCACCTTGAGCGATTTGGGCAAACGGTCGATGTTGCCGAGGCGCTGGGCGGCTTCAGGCAGGCTGAAATAGTGGTAGGTGGCGTCGCCGATCTTCAGTTCGCGGCGGCAGTTCAGGCTATCGAGGGAGGGCATTGCACATCTCCTTGGGCCCGCACGGTACGGGCTGTGTCTGATGGCGGCAGACTTTCAAGCTAGTTCGGCTTGAGCAGTCTGGCTAGCGCATATCCTTTATCGGTTGCTACGCGTTGCCCGGTTTGAGTCGCCGGATTTTCTCGCCACGCAAGGGCGATGGCTCCGTATCTACGGGCAGCGCATATGTAGCTGGACAGGTTTAGCGGCTCCGGGTTCCGGTCTCGGGTATCATGCGCGCCTCGAGGAGAGCCTTAGATGAATACCCTGTTTCTGCATTGCCGCCCCGGTTTCGAGGGGGAGGTTTGCGCCGAGATCACCGACCTTGCGGCGCGTCTTGACGTGCCGGGCTACTCCCGGGCCAAGCCCGGCAGCGCTTGCGCCGAGTTCGTCTGCAGCGAGGCGGCCGATAGCGAACGGCTGATGCGCAGTGTGCGTTTCAACCAGTTGATCTTCCCGCGGCAGTGGGCGCGCGGTGCGTTCGTCAGCCTGCCGGAAAGCGATCGTATCAGCGTGTTGCTCGATGCCCTGGCTGACTACCCGGTGTGCGGCAGCCTGTGGCTGGAAGTGGTGGATACCAACGAGGGCAAGGAAGTCTCCACCTTCTGCAAGAAGTTCGAGGCGCCGCTGCGCAAGGCGCTGCTCAAGGCCGGCAAGCTGGTGGATGACGCCAAGAAGCCGCGCCTGCTGCTGACTTTCAAGAGTGGCCGCGAGGTGTTTGCCGGCATCGCCGAGGCGGACAACCAGGCGATGTGGCCGATGGGCATCCCGCGCCTGAAGTTTCCGCGTGAGGCACCGAGCCGCTCCACGCTCAAGCTGGAGGAGGCCTGGCACCACTTCATCCCGCGTGAGCAGTGGGATCAGCGCCTGGCGCCGGGCATGACCGCCGTGGATCTGGGGGCCGCGCCAGGTGGTTGGACCTGGCAGCTGGTCAATCGGGAAATTCGCGTGACTGCCGTGGACAACGGGCCGATGGCCGAAAGCCTGATGTACTCGGGGTTCGTGGTGCACCAGCGCGCCGATGGTTTCACCTTCCGCCCGCGGCATCCGGTGCACTGGATGGTTTGCGACATCGTCGAAAAACCGGCACGTACCGCAGCGATGATCGAGACCTGGCTGGGCGAAGGGCTGTGTCGCGAGGCGGTGGTCAATCTCAAACTGCCGATGAAACAGCGTTACGCCGAAGTGCGACGCCTGCTCGATCGCATCGAGTCGGGGCTGGCCGAACGCGGCCTGAAGGTCGGCATCGGTTGCAAGCAGCTCTATCACGACCGCGAGGAAGTCACCTGCCATCTGCGTCGGCATGGCAAGTGAAGGTGTGGAGCGGGCGTAGGCATCCGTCCGGCCCCGAATCTGCAATCGCGATAAAGGCGTCGGCGATGTAGACGTGCGAACCCGCCATGTTGCGCCAGCGCGCAGGTGACCTGGAGGTCAGCTTTGCGCGACAATGCGCGCCTGCCTGTGGAGCCCCTTATGTCCGAAGCCCTGACCCTCAATCACGATGACCTGCTCGACGCCAGCGGCCTGAATTGCCCGGAACCGGTGATGATGCTGCACAACAAGGTGCGCGACCTGTCGCCGGGCGGCCTGCTCAAGGTGATCGCTACCGATCCGTCGACCCGTCGTGATATTCCCAAGTTTTGCGTGTTCCTCGGTCACGAACTGCTCGGTCAGGCCGAGGAAGACGGCACCTACCTGTACTGGATTCGCAAGAAGGCCGACTAGACAGTTATCTCGTAGGGCGGGTGCAACCCGCCAAATAGTCGATGTTGTTGGTCGCGATGGCGGGTTACACCCGCCCTACGGTTTGCTAGCTTTCGCTGTGCCATCCCGCCTGTCCCGGCGCCAGGCCGCAGCTGTTTAGCAAAGCCTGCCAGGCCTTGACGTGACGCGCCGTGGCTATACGGAAATCCTGCCATAACGAATCCTGTTCGCCGGCCAGTCTCTGCAGGTGCTCGCGGGTGGTGGTGGGAATACCGTCGATGCGCTGCAATTGCAGCAGCGCCGCCTGCCACTGCTGGCCGCGTTGGTCGACCTGTGCCAGGTAGGGTTGCAGGCCGCCAGCGTAGAACTTGATGAAGATGTTCTGCAGGATGCGCCCGCGTGGCGTCGCCTGGCCCAGCGGGCAGAGTGGGCGATTGCGCTGGCGTTGCTCCAGCAGTTCGCTGCCAACGTCTAGGGTGTGGCGCAGGCTGGCCAGGCTGGTAATCAACTGGCCGCCTTGTTCGCTGGCGTAGAGGGCGAAGAACTGCGGTTCCAGCTCACTGGCGCTCGGTGGTAGTTGCGCGGGCAGGGCGGCGCCGATGCTGGCCAGCCGCTGCAATGCGTCCAGCGCGGCGCTGTCTTCCAGCGTGTCCACCGGCAAGGCTTTATCAGCGAAACGCAGGTAGTTCTCGAACTCCGGACTGCCGTTCAGCGCATTCCAGAATACTGCAGGCAGTTGCTGGCGCTTGTCGTTGGCCAGGCGTTGCAGGGTGGCCTTCAGGCTGGAGTCGTCCTGCAGATGAGGCAGGCAGTCATCGATGGCGCGCAGCAGGTCGCCTTCGTAGCCGAGACGCTGGCTGGGCATAAGCTGTTTGCCCAGGCTGCTGTTGCGCTGACTGATCAACTGCTGCAGGTGCGGGCAGCGCCGCGCATCGATCAGCAGATCGAGCAGGCCGATACGCAGTTCTGGAAGTTCCACAAGCCGCTCACGCCGGGCCGGCAGTCGGTACTGGCTGGCGCTGCGGCTGTCGAAGGTGCTGAAGTCGCCTGAGTCGAGCGAGCGCTGCAGGCGTTCGAGGTAATCGCTCTGCAGGGCCAGGCCATCGTTGGCCGGGCCGCAGCCAGCGAGCAGCAGGAGGCAGAGAATCAGAGCAGGTCGCAACATGCCCCCAGTCTAGAGCTGATCTGCTGCCCATCCAATGCTCAGGCGACCTGGCGAATGCGCTTGCGAGCGCTGCGTGCCAGACGCACGGTGAGCATTGCTGCAGCGCAGGTCAGGCCCACCACCAGACCTTGCCAGAGGCCACTGGGGCCGCTCGGTTCGCCGAGCAGGTCGGACAGCCCCAGCGCATACCCCACCGGCAGGCCGATGCCCCAGTAGGCGAACAGGGTCAGCAACATGGTGATGCGCGTGTCCTGATAGCCGCGCAGCGCGCCGGCCGCCGTCACCTGGATGGCGTCGGAGAACTGGAACAGTGCCGAATAGACGATCAGCGTCGCCGCCATGGCGATCACGGTCTTGTCCGGCGTGTAGATCTGCGCAATCTGCTCGCGCAGCAGGAACATCAGGCTTGCCGACACACAGGCATAGCCCAGCGCGGCGCCCATGCTCACACCGGCGGCGAAGCGCGCCTCACGCGGCTGGCCGCGGCCCAGTGCCTGGCCGACGCGTACCGTGGCGGCCATGGCCAGGGAGTAGGGGATCATGAACACCATGGAGCTGAAATTCAGGGCGATCTGGTGTCCGGCCACCACGGTGGCACCGAGCCCTCCGATCAGCAGGGCGATTACCGCGAAGATGCTCGATTCGGCGAACACCGCCACGCCGATCGGCACGCCGATGCCCAGCAGGCGTTTGATCACCGCCCACCGTGGCCAGTCGAAACGGGCGAACAGGGCACTGGCGCGGTAGTAGGGCGCCCACTTAACCCATACCAGCATGCCGATCAGCATGAAGCCCATCACCAGTGCCGTCGCCCAGCCGCAGCCTACGCCGCCCATGGCCGGCAGCCCGAGCTTGCCGTAGATGAAGATGTAGTTGGCGGGGATGTTGAGCAGCAGGCCGATAATGCCCAGCACCATGCTTGGACGGGTGTGGCCCAGGCCATCGCTGAAGCAGCGCAGTACGTGATACAGCGCCACTGCCGGAAAACCGCAGGCCACGGCACGCAGGTAACCCATGGCCGGAGTGACCAGGGCCGGGTCGACGTCCATGGTGCGCAGGATGAACTCGGCATTCCACAGCAGCGTAGCGGCGCTGCCGCCCACCGCCAGTGCCAGCCACAGCGCCTGGCGTACCAGCGGGCCGATGGCAGCCTCCTCACCGGCACCAAAGCGCTGCGCCACCTTGGGCGTGGTGGCCAGCAGGATGCCGGTCATCAGCAGGAATACCGGTACCCAGATCGAGTTGCCCAGCGCCACGGCCGCCAGGTCCTGCGGGCTGACGCGCCCGGCCATCAGCGTATCGACGAAGCCCATGGCGGTATGCGCCAGCTGAGCGATGATAATGGGCGTGGCCAGAATGAGCAGGCTGCGCAGCTCCGTGCGCACGCGAGCAAGGCGGGTGTCGGCAGACATTTGGTTTCTTCGGGATGACAGGAAACCGCGTAGTCTACGCCTTGACGCGGCGGTCAGAAAAGCGCGGCTTGAGGTTCTGCCAGGCGCCTCGCGGGGCGACGCTGGCGGCCGCACTGGCTTAGAATGGCGACCTGCCCGATGGAGCTTGCCATGCACATAGTCGCCGACGAAAACATTCCCCTGCTCGATGAGTTCTTCGCTGCGTTCGGCAGCATCCGCCGTTTGCCTGGGCGAGCCATAAGCGCGGCCGACGTACGCGATGCCGACCTGCTGCTGGTGCGCTCGGTGACGCGGGTGAATCGTGCCTTGCTCGAAGGCAGCCGGGTTCGTTTCGTCGGCACCTGCACCATCGGCACCGATCATCTGGACCTTGATTACTTTGCCGAGGCCGGCATTGCCTGGAGCAGTGCGCCGGGCTGCAATGCCCGCGGCGTGGTGGATTACGTGCTGGGCAGCGTGCTGACCCTGGCTGAGCGGGAAGGCGTCGATCCGGCGGCACGTATCTACGGAGTGGTCGGGGCGGGGCAGGTCGGCGGGCGTCTGGTCGATCTGCTGCGTGGTCTCGGCTGGCAGGTGCGGGTGTGCGATCCGCCACGCCAGGCGGCCGAGGGTGGCGATTTCGTCAGCCTGGAGCGAATCATCGAAGAATGCGACGTGATCAGCCTGCATACGCCGCTGGACGCTTCGACGCACCATCTGTTCGATGCGGCTCGCCTGGCGACGTTGAACGCGGGCACCTGGCTGATCAATGCCAGCCGCGGTGCGGTGGTGGACAACGCGGCGCTGCGCGCGCTGCTGCCGCAGAGGCCCGATCTGAAGGCGGTGCTGGACGTGTGGGAAGGTGAACCTCAGGCCGATGTCGAACTGGCGACCCTGTGTCAGTTGGCGACGCCGCATATCGCCGGTTACAGCCTCGACGGCAAGCTGCGCGGCACGGCGCAGATCTATCAGGCCTGCTGCCGTGTGCTGGGCGTACCTGAGCAGGTGAGTCTGGACGAGCTTCTGCCGGCCCCCTGGCTCAGCGAAGTGAGCATCGACGGCAGTGCCGATCCGGCCTGGGCTCTGACTAGCCTGTGCCGCGCGGTCTACGAACCGCGCCGCGACGATGCGGATTTTCGCCGTAGCCTGGTCGGCGATGCCGAGGCCCGTCGTGCTGCATTCGACCGCCTGCGCAAGCATTACCCGATGCGTCGCGAGATCGATGGATTGCGCGTGCGGATCGAGGGCGATTCAGCGCCACTGGCCGGCCTGATCAGAGCCCTGGGGGCCACTGTTCTGTAGAGGCCGCGGCGCCTACGGCGCTGCTCGCTCATAAGGCGCTATCCATGCGCCTTATTTTGTGCTTATTAAATTGCATGCAATTTAATTGCTCACTATTTTATTTGTCACTTCCAATCCATCAGGACGATTCCCATGAGCAACGCGCTTTTCGATATCCCGGTCACCACCATCAAGGGCGAGCAGAAGACCCTGGCCGATTTCGGCGGCAAGGCGGTGCTGGTGGTCAATACCGCCAGCAAATGCGGTTTCACCCCGCAGTACAAGGGCCTGGAAAACGTCTGGCAGCAATACAAGGACAAGGGGCTGGTGGTGTTGGGCTTTCCCTGCAACCAGTTCGGCAAGCAGGAGCCGGGCGACGAGGGTGCCATCTCCGAGTTCTGCGAGCTGAACTTCGGCGTCAGCTTCCCGCTGTTCAAGAAGGTCGAGGTCAACGGTGCCGGTGCCCATCCGCTGTTCGTGCAACTGAAGAAGCGTGCACCCGGTCTGCTGGGTAGCCAGGGCATCAAGTGGAACTTCACCAAGTTCCTGATCGGCAAGGATGGCCAGGTGGTCAAGCGTTTTGCCCCGACCACCAAGCCGGAAGAGCTGAGCAGCGAGATCGAAGCGCTGCTGAAATGACCGCATTCGATACCTCCACGCTGCAGCTGGACAACCAGCTGTGCTTCAAGCTCTACGCTGCCTCGCGCGCAGTGACCCGTGCCTACAAGCCGATGCTCGATAGCCTCGGCCTGACCTATCCGCAGTATCTGGTGATGCTGGTGCTGTGGGAGTGGCAGGAGCGTGCGCCCGAGCAGCCGACGCTCAAGGCTCTCGGTGAGCGTTTGCAGCTGGATTCGGGCACCCTGACCCCGTTGCTCAAGCGCCTGGAGCAGATGGGGCTGGTGCAACGCCGTCGGGCACAGGCGGACGAGCGCGAGGTGCATCTGGCGCTGAGCGAGACTGGCAGTGCGTTAAGGGCGCAGGTCCCGCCGCTGAGGGCGCGGTTGCTGTGCCAGTTCGATGATCAGGATCTGCTGGAGATGGAAGGGCTGCGGCGCAGCCTGGATCGCCTGCTGATGCGGCTCAGCGAGTGACCTCGCCGGGCAGCCAGGTGTCGAGCATGGCCGCCAGTTCTTCTCGACGGAAGGGTTTGGCCAGGTAGTCGTTCATACCGGCTGCGCGGCAGCGTTCGCGCTCGTCGGACAGCGCATTGGCGGTCAGGGCGACGATGGGCAGTTCCGGCCAGCGGCCATTGCTGCGGATGCGTCGGCTGGCTTCGTAACCATCCATCACCGGCATGTTGCAGTCCATCAGGATCAGGTCGATGGGCTCCTGCTCCAGTACCTCCAGCGCTTCACCGCCGTGGCTGGCGACCAGCACCTGGTAGCCCAGCTTGGCCAGCATGCCCTTGGCAACCATCTGGTTGACCGGATTGTCTTCGACCAGCAGCACGCGCGCCGATCTTGCCTGACTGGGTTGGGGCTGGCTGGCGTTGTCCAGGTCGCCATCGCCGCTCTGCAGAATGTGCCGCAGCACCTGCTGCAGGCCGTTGCGCGCCAGTGGACGGGCGATCTGCAGCAGGGGCATGAGGCGCTGTGCCTGATCCTGCGGCAGGAAGTTGCCATAGGCCGTGACCAGCAGCACCGGCGTGGTGACCGCTGGACGCATGCTGAACAGGCACTCGGGGCAGTCGCTGATCAGCAGGTCGGCCTCCACGCCGAGCAGGCTTGCATCGGTATCCAGGCGCTGATAACTCAGACCCCAGACCGGCAGCCACTGGCTGAGCATCTGTTGCAGGCCGCTGCTGGCCGGGGTCAGCGCGACGATACGCCCCTGCAGAGTCGGCTGCGACGCTGCCGGGGCATGCGCCGGCAGCGGCAGTTCGGCGCAGAACTCACTGCCAAAGCCCTCTTTCGAGTGCAGGGACAGCTTGCCGTGCATCGCTTCGCAGAGACGCCGCGTAAGCGCCAGGCCGAGCCCGGTGCCGCCGTATTCGCGGGTAATGCCCACCTCGGCCTGGGCGAAGGGCTGGAAGATACGCGCCTTGGCATCTTCGGCGATGCCGATGCCGGTGTCGCGTACGCGGATACTGATGCCGTCCGTGCTGCAGGCGACGATCAGATCGACGCGGCCGAAACGGGTGAACTTGAGCGCATTGGACAGCAGGTTGCTGACGATCTGCCGCACTCGGGTCGGATCGCCCAGCACCTGCGCCGGCAGTGCCGGATCGATCAGGCAGGTCAGTTCAACGGCGCTGGCGGCATTTTGTGACAGCAGGCTGGCGGTTTCCTCGGCGAGTGCGCCGAGATCGAAGGGGATTTCTTCCAGCTCCAGCTGACCGGCCTCGAATTTGGACAGGTCGAGAATGTCGTTGAGCAGTTCTACCAGCACCTTGCCGGAATCGTGAGCGATGCCCAGCTGCTGGCGTTGTTCGGCGCTGAGCGGGCCGTCCAGAGCCAGGGCGAGCATACCCAACAGGCCATTGAGCGGCGTACGTATCTCGTGGCTCATGTTGGCGAGAAAGGCCGAGCGCGCCTGCGCCATGTTCAGTGCAGTGGTTCGTGCCACCTCCAGCTCGTTGTTGGATTGGCTGAGGCGCAGGTTGGTGGCCTTGAGTTCGGCGGTACGCGCCGAGACGATGTTTTCCAGTTCGCCGAGGTACTGGGTCAGACGGTCTTCGGCGTTGCGTCTCTGCTCGATTTCCCGGGCGATGTTAGACAGCTGGCGGTTGGTGACCTCGACCAGAATGCCGATCTCATCGCGTTCGTGGCCCTTGGGGCAGGGTACGGCGCGGTGTTGCGGATCCTGCGGGTTGCGTTGGCTGAGCGCCCGAATCACGTCGGTCAGTGGCCTGGTCAGCATGAAATAGAACAGCACCAGCAAAATCAGTGACAGCAGCAGGCTGCGAGCGAAGCCGGTGAGCAGGGTCAGCAGCGAGCGCTTGAGGAAATGGCTGCCGAAGGCGTAGGTGTCGATCTCAAGGCGCAGAAAGCCGAGCGCTTCTTCGGGCGCGTGACTGACGTAGAGCGGGTCCTGGAATGTTCTCTGGGCGCCGAACAGACTGTCGCTGAGGACTCTGTAACGGCTTTCGCTACCCGGTCGGCTGACGCTGGCCAACACCATGCCGCTGCTGTCGATCAGTTCGGCGCGGGTCACGGCCGGCGAGCGCAGCAGGCCGAGCACCAGCTCCTGGGCCAGCTCGGCGTCTATGTTGTAGGCGATGCGGGCGGCGGGGTTGTGGCTGATTTCCAGCAACGCGTGAATCTCGCGGTTGATGGAGGCCTCTTCGCTGGCATAATCGATGGTCACCTGGGTGACGCTCAGCAGCGTGCCAAGGATAAATGCCACCAGCACGGTCAAGCCGGCCTGTTTGAATGACAGGCGATTGGTGAGCGAAATATCCATAAATGCGTGCGTTAGTCTCTGATCCTTGGCGCCTGCCAAGCATAGCTGATAGCGACCCCGTACCGGCAGAGTCTGCGCGTGCAGCTCTGCGCAAAAGGAGTAGTAGATCTTGGATTCTCGATTGCTGGATTTTCTCGCCCGCGCCGAGCAGGTGCTGGAGCGTCTCGAACCCCTGCTGCCGGCGTTGCGCCCGCAGGTGGACTGGAATACCTGCGTGGCCGCGCGCTGGGTGCGTGATGGCCGCAGCGGTTATCTGATGCCGCTGGAGGTCAGTCTCGACCTGGCGTTGAGCGACCTGCTGGGGGTGGACGCCCAGCGCGAGCAGCTGGCGCGCAATACGCGGCAGTTCGTCAGTGGTCTGCCGGCCAACCATGCCTTGCTCTGGGGCGCACGTGGTACCGGTAAGTCCTCCCTGGTGCGTGCGCTGCTCGCCGAGCACGCCAGGGCCGGCCTGCGCCTGATCGAGATCGAGCGTGATCACCTGGCCGATCTGCCGCGAGTGGTGGAGTTGCTGGCCGGATTGCCGCAGCGCTTCGTGATGTTCTGCGACGATCTGTCGTTCGAGGCGGGCGAGGGCGACTATCGGGTGCTCAAGAGCGTACTCGATGGCTCGCTGGAGCAGGCGCCGAACAACGTGCTGCTTTACGCCACCTCCAACCGCCGCCATCTGGTACCCGAGCACCAGAGCGACAACGAGAACTGGAAGAGAGTCGACGGTGAGTTGCATCCCAGCGAGTCGGTGGAGGACAAGATCGCACTGTCCGATCGTTTCGGTCTGTGGCTGTCGTTCTATCCCTTCAGTCAGGAGCACTTCCTGATCGTCGTGCGCCACTGGGTCACGGTACAGGCGCGCCAGGTCGGGCTTGACTGGACCTGGGACGAAGCACTGGAGAAGGCGGCCATCCGCTGGGCGCTGGGCCGCGGCAACCGCAACGGCCGCTGCGCCTATCAGTTCGCCCGTCACTGGGTGGGGCTGAAACTGCTGGAGCAGCAGGCATGATCGACCTTTCCCAGACCGGTGGCGACCTCAACGGCTATCCGCTGCTCAGTGCGCAACTGCAGGCGCTGCTGTCCGGCGAGCGTGATTTCATCGCCAACGCTGCGCAATTCTCCGCTTTCCTGTTTCACGAGCTGGCCGACCTGAACTGGGCCGGCTTCTATCTGGTCAAGGATGGCGAGCTGGTGCTCGGTCCGTTCCAGGGCAAGGTGGCCTGCGTGCGTATCGCATTCGGCCGCGGAGTCTGCGGTGCGGCAGCGGCAAGCTTGCAGACGCAGCGCGTCGAGGATGTACACGCTTTCCCCGGGCACATCGCCTGCGACAGCGCATCCAGCAGCGAGCTGGTCGTTCCCCTGGTCAAGGATGGTCGCCTGATCGGTGTGCTGGATCTGGACAGCCCGTCGGTGGGGCGTTTCAGCGAAGAGGATCAGGCCGGTATCGAAGCGCTTGTCGCGATCTTCCTGGCCGCCAGCGATTGCTGAGACAGGGCCGGTGCGCCTTGCGCACCGGCTCGATGTAACGCTCATTCAGGGCTGCCTGGTCGCTGCCCTGTGGGCGTCAGCGCTTGGCGCCGATCTTCTCCAGCGTGCGCAGTTCGCGAGGCAGCAGTTGCTGCATGGCGGCACCGGCTTTCAGGCGCTGGTAGTGGGCCGTCAGTTTGGGCCAGCGCGCGCCGTCAAGCGTTTCTCCGCCATGTTCCATGCTGACCAGCTGGCTGGCCACTGCCAGATCGGCCATGGACAGTTGCTCGCCCAGAAAATGGGGCGCGTCGCCCAGCGTGGTTTCGAGATAGTCGAAGTGATTCGGCAGTTTGTCCTGGAGGGCCTGCTGCACCTTTTCTTCGTCGCACGGCTGGCCCATGGTGGCTTTCAGGACGCGATTGCGGAACACGGTGAAGGTGCATAGCGGCGCCAGCTCGTAGTCGGCGTACTTTTCCAGCCAGCGTACGCTGGCCCGTTGTTGCGCATCTGCGCCATACAGGGACTTGCGTTCGGGGTGACGTTCTTCCAGGTACTGGCAGATCACGCTGGAGTCCGCCAGCTTGAGGTCGCCATCGCGAAAGGCAGGGATCCGGCCCAGCGGGTTTAGTTCGCGGAACCAGTCCGGCTGACCGAAGGGCATGACCACTTCGAGTTCGTAATCCAGACCTTTCTCGATCAGACACAGGCAGACTTTACGGACGAACGGGGAGAGTGGCGCCCCGTAAACGGTCATGCTCATTGCAGCTCCCAAACCCAGGTCAACGTGTGAGCCGAGCGACGGCGAACGTTGCTCAGTCGTAGATGTTCTTCTTCTTCCAGTCGTCTTCCAGGTCCTTCAGACCTTCGGTCAACTGGCTCGGTTCGTCCGCGGAAGGGACATTCCTGTTGAGAACCAGGGCGTTGGCCCGTGCCAGCTGTTCCTCGAAACGTTTGAGTTGCGCCTGGTAGGGCGCGGGATCGGGTTGCTTGCGCAGGTACTGCACGCCCCGTTCGAAGGCCAGGCGTGCCTGGCCGGGATGGTTCTGTTGCAGCGCCGTCTGGCCCAGGGTGCTGAAGAACTCGATATGCACCTGTACCAGCATTTGGCGAATCTGCTTGAGCCAGTGCTTGCCTTCGTTGGCCGGCAACAGGCCGTTCTGTACCGAGCCGGTAATCAGGGCATGCAGGTTTTCCAGAAGGAAACGTATGTCCTTGGCCTTGGCTTCGTTGGCGATGGGCTGTGGCGGGTTCTTCACCGCAATGGATTCACCCTTGGCGACCTCGGTTTTCAGGGTGGCGATCTCGCTATGCAACTCGGTGTTTTTCTTATCCAGCGGCAGCAGGCGCTCGTTGAGCTGAAGCTGCAGTTTGCTCAGCAGCAGCTTTAGTTGTGGCGTCATCAGCTGGCCGGGCATGCGTTCGGAGATGTTCTGACAGCGACGGATGCGGTCGAGCAGGTCGGCGCGTTGGCGGGCTTTTTCCAGCTTGTTGTTCTCGACGGCCTGGTTGGCATAGGCAATCAGCATCAACAGGGCGATGCCGCCGACGATCAGTATGGTTATCACGAGTGCGGACACTACCTGGGACCTCTCGAGAATCGACTTTTCGACCGAGTGTAGTGGCTTGGTCGCATCGCTCCTAGTGGCATATCGATTTCTTGGCTGAAGTCTTTGATTTTAAAAATTTTTTAGAGAGTGGTTGACGACCTCTAAAAGCCTCCATAGAATGCGCGCCACTTCCAGCGCAAAGCCTGAGGCAGAGCGAAGGGAGCCGGAAAGTTGCTTGATGTTCCGGGGTGTGTCCCCTTCGTCTAGTGGCCTAGGACACCGCCCTTTCACGGCGGTAACAGGGGTTCGAGTCCCCTAGGGGACGCCACTTTCAAGCTGTAAATGCGGGAATAGCTCAGTTGGTAGAGCACGACCTTGCCAAGGTCGGGGTCGCGAGTTCGAGTCTCGTTTCCCGCTCCAGATTCCGAAATGCTGCTTTTGCAGGGTTTTAAAAGAAGTTCCAGGTCCCCTTCGTCTAGTGGCCTAGGACACCGCCCTTTCACGGCGGTAACAGGGGTTCGAGTCCCCTAGGGGACGCCACTTCAAGTTGTAAATGCGGGAATAGCTCAGTTGGTAGAGCACGACCTTGCCAAGGTCGGGGTCGCGAGTTCGAGTCTCGTTTCCCGCTCCAAATAAACGAAAACGCCGCTCAAACGAGCGGCGTTTTCGTTTTCGTTTCTGTCGTTTGCCAAGGCAAATGAAAAGGCCCGCACGGTTTCCGTGCGGGCCTTTTGGTGATCAGTGCCTGGCGCCGTCAGTGGGCAGTGCCAGCAGCTGTTTTTCCTGGTTCCAGTCGAACGGCTCGTCGTTCTGTTCGGCTTCGAAACGACGCTCGTCGAGGGTCTGGTAGAGGGCGATTTCCTCGTCCGGCATGAAGTGCAGGCAGTCGCCGCCAAAGAACCACAGCAGGTCACGCGGTACCAGATGGGCGATTTGCGGGTAGCGGTGGAACACCTGGCTGATCAGGTCCTGGCCCAGATACTGGCTGGACACCGGATCGTTTGGCAGCTCGGCAAGCAGTTCGTCGTAGCGCTCGAGGAACAGGGCGTGGCTGTCGTCGAGCACCTGTTCGGCTTCGCCCAGTGCGACGAGGATGCCGCGCAGGTGGTTGAGCAGGGCGAGATGGTGTTCGAGATGGCTGGCCATGTTGCAGTGTCCTGAAAGGTAAAACGGGCGCAGGAGTATAGAGTTCCTGGCGCCCGCTGTCCCGTTTGGCTGACCTTGGCGTGGCTGAGGCTTCAGTGGCGACTACAGCAAGTCGTCGTTGAAGCGCTCCTGCCAGTGGCTCGGGTCAGCGCACCTTGCCAATTCCCAGTTCGAGCTCTTCCTTGGCGAAGTCGTCGACATCGATCACCCGCCGGCGCGCCGCTTCGGCTGCCTGCAGGCGTTGACCCTGCTCGGCATCGAAGATGCCGGCGGCGATTGCGGCTTCGATGGCATCCTGGCCCGGAGCCGGTTGCAAGCTGCCGTCCCTGATGGCCTTGTGCAGGCGCTTGCGTGCATCCTGACTGGCCTGTACCAGATTCAGCGCGTGCTGCAGGGCACCGACCGAATCCTGGTCGGCCTGCGGGCGATAGCATCCTTCCAGTACCGATTCCAGCGCCGGATCGCCGGCCTGGCGCCCGATGATCGCGGCCACTTCGGCGTCCAGTTCATCGCTCGGGCCGTTATGGCGGCGGCCCAGCGGGAACACCAGCACCTTGAGCAGGCAACCGAACAGGCGGTTGGGGAAGTTGCTCAGCAGATCATCGAGCGCCTGCTCGGCCTGATGGAGGTTTTCCTCCATGGCCCAGCGCAGCAGCGGTCTGACCGCTTCCTGGTAGTCCAGATCGTGGTAACGCTTGAGTGCGGCAGAGCCCAGGTAGAGGTGGCTGAGCACATCTCCCAGGCGCGCAGACAGGCGCTCGCGGCGCTTCAGATCGCCGCCGAGCAGCATCATGCTGCTGTCGGCGCACAGGGCGAAGGCGGCGGCCAGGCGGTTGAGGGCGCGGTAGTAGGGCTGGCTGAGGTCGTCACCCGGCACGCTGCCCAGCCGGTTGAGTGTCAGGCCCAGCAGCAGGCTGCTGGCCGCATTGCTGACCGCGAAACCGATATGGCTCATCAGCAGCGAGTCGAACTCTACCTGCGCCTGGTCCTTGTCCTCGCGGTCGGCCAGGGCCATTTCCTTGAGCACATAGGGGTGGCAGCGGATGGCACCCTGGCCGAAGATCATCAGGTTGCGCGAGAGAATGTTGGCCCCCTCGACGGTAATGAAGATCGGCGCCCCTTGCCAGGAACGGGCCAGGTAGTTGTTCGGACCCATGATGATGCCCTTGCCGCCGTGCACATCCATGGCGTGGCTGATGCACTCGCGGCCGCGTTCGGTCAGGTGGTACTTGAGCACCGCCGACAGCACGGAAGGTTTCTCGCCCAGGTCGACGGCGTTGGCGGTAAGGATGCGCGCGCTGTCCATCAGCCAGGCGTTGCCGCCGATGCGGGCGAGGGCTTCCTGAATGCCTTCGAAGGCGGCCAGCGGCACGTTGAACTGTTCGCGCAGTTGCGTGTACTGGCCGGTGGTGAGGCTGGTGAACTTGGCCGCGCCCGTGCCAACGGCGGGCAGCGAGATGGAACGCCCGACCGACAGGCAGTTCATCAGCATCATCCAGCCCTTGCCGAGGTATTCCTGGCCACCGATCAGAAAATCGAGCGGAATGAACACGTCCTTGCCCGAGTTCGGGCCGTTCATGAAGGCGGCGCCCAGCGGCAGGTGGCGACGGCCGATCTCCACCCCGGGGGTGTCGGTGGGAATCAGTGCCAGGCTGATGCCCAGGTCTTCCTTGTCGCCCAGCAGGTGATCCGGGTCGTAGGCCTTGAAGGCCAGACCGAGCAGGGTGGCCACCGGGCCGAGGGTGATGTAGCGCTTCTCCCAGTTCAGGCGCAGGCCGATCACTTCCTCGCCGTTGTACTGGCCCTTGCAGATGACCCCTGTGTCCGGCATCGCGCCGGCGTCGGAGCCGGCCAGCGGGCCGGTGAGGGCGAAGCAGGGGATGTCTTCACCGCGTGCCAGGCGCGGCAGGTAATGGTTGCGCTGTTCTTCGGTGCCGTAGTGCAGCAGCAGCTCGGCCGGGCCTAGGGAGTTGGGCACCATCACGGTGGAGGCCAGGTCACCGCTGCGGGTGGCCAGTTTCATCGCCACCTGCGAGTGGGCGTAGGCGGAAAAGCCCTTGCCGCCGTATTCCTTGGGAATGATCAGGGCGAAGAAGCCGTGCTGCTTGATGTGCTCCCAGGCTTTCTCCGGCAGGTCCATCTGCTGGCCGACCTGCCAGTCGCTGATCATTGCGCACAACTCTTCGGTCGGTCCGTCGATAAAGGCCTGTTCCTCCTCCGTCAGCCTGGCCTTGGGGTAGGCCAGCAGCTTGTCCCAGTCCGGTTTGCCGCTGAACAGCTCGCCATCCCACCACACCGTGCCGGCCTCGATGGCATCGCGCTCGGTGGCGGACATCGGCGGCAATACGCGCTGGAACCAGGCGAACAGCGGGCGGGTGAACAGCTGCCGACGCAGATCACCGAGCAGGATGAAGGCGGCTACCGCGCCTGTGATGATCCACAGCAGCAGTTGCAGCCAGCCGGGTACCGGGCTGAGCAGGGCCATGGCCACCAGATAGGCCGCGGTAATGCCGAGGGCGGGGCGTGCGGCGGTACGACTATGGGCCAGGTAGATGACCCCGAGCAGCAGCACCAGCAACCAGATGACGAGCATGTGCATTCCTCCATGATTCAAGCGGGCGACGCCCCGAGCATAGCCATAAATGGCGACAGGGGCGGTGAGCTTGGCCGGATCGTCGTGAACGTGGCGCAATCGGCAGGTTTAGACTGGGGCGAGCTCAAGGAGTCCCCATCATGCAAACCTGTCTACGCCCCGGCCGCTTCATTGACAGTGACCACCCATTGGTAATCGAGTTCGCCGAACGTTGGCGTGGTGCCTCGCGAGAACCGCGCAGTCAGGCCGTCGCGCTGTATCTCGCGGTGCGTGACGAGATTCGTTACAACCCCTATGCCTTCAGTCTTGATGCGCAGACGCTGAAGGCCAGTCATGCGCTGACGGCAGGGGAGTCCTACTGCGTGCCCAAGGCCAATCTGCTTGCTGCCTGTGCAAGGCATTGCGGCATTCCCGCGCGAATCGGTCTGGCCGACGTGCGCAATCACCTGTCGACGCCGCGCCTGCTGGAGGTGCTGCGCAGCGAAGTATTCGCCATGCACGGCTATACGGAGCTGTATCTGGACGGGCGCTGGGTAAAGGCTACGCCGGCATTCAACGAGGCGCTGTGTCGCGTCTTCAAGGTGGCGCCGCTGGAGTTCGATGGCGTGCACGACAGCGTCTTTCATCCCTACAACAGCAAGGGTGAGCGCTATATGGAATATCTGGTAGACCACGGCCAGTTCGAGGATCTGCCGGAGCAGCTGTTCTTCTCACATCTGCGTGACTGCTATCCGCATCTGTTCGAGGCAGGTGCGCTGCAAGTGAACGGCGACATGCAGCGTGAGGCGGATGTTATCGACTAAGTCGATAATCAACATCGCCAGGACGGACTTTTCTCCGCGCGTCCGGGTCGGTAGGGTGCATGCCAGTAAAAAGTGGGCGGAGCACGCGGTTGCAATCGAGCGCCTTCGCCCGCATCTATAACGACTTCACTCTCGCGCGGGAAACCCCATCTTCATGAGCTCCGCCCTGACCATTCGCCAGTTGACCAAGACCTACGGAAACGGCTTCCAGGCCCTGCATGGCATCGATCTGGATGTCGCCGAAGGTGATTTCTTCGCTCTGCTTGGCCCCAATGGCGCCGGCAAATCTACCACCATCGGCATTCTGTCCACGCTGGTGAACAAGAGCAGCGGCACGGTCAATGTGTTCGGCCACGACCTCGACCGCGAGCCGTATGCGCTCAAGCGTTGCCTGGGCGTGGTGCCGCAGGAATTCAATTTCAACCAGTTCGAGAAGGTGTTCGACATCGTCGTCACCCAGGCCGGCTATTACGGCATCCCGCGTTCGATTGCCAAGGAGCGTGCCGAGCAGTACCTGACCCAGCTCGGCCTCTGGGAAAAGCGCGACGTCGCTTCGCGCGAGTTGTCCGGCGGCATGAAGCGCCGTCTGATGATCGCCCGCGCCCTGGTGCATCAGCCGCGCCTGCTGATCCTCGACGAGCCGACCGCCGGGGTGGACATCGAGTTGCGTCGTTCGATGTGGAGCTTCCTCACCGACCTGAACAGGCAGGGCATCACCATCATCCTCACCACCCATTATCTGGAGGAAGCCGAGCAGCTCTGCCGCAATATCGGCATCATCGACCACGGCCGCATCGTCGAACTCAGCAGCATGAAGGATCTGCTGAAGAAGCTGCATGTCGAGACCTTCCTGCTCGACCTCAAGGATTCCTACAGCGTGGCGCCGAGCCTGAGCGGCTATCCGGCGCGGCTGGTCGATCCGCACACCCTGGAGGTGCAGGTGGAAAAGAGCCAGGGCCTCAATTCGCTGTTCCAGCAACTGGCGCAGCAGCAGGTGCAGGTGCTGAGCCTGCGCAACAAGACCAATCGCCTGGAGGAGCTGTTCGTCTCCCTGGTGGAAAAGAACCTGGCCAAGGTGGCGCAATGAATACCCAGTACCTCAACAGCGAATTCGCCGCCAATCTGGTCGCCCTGCGCACCATCGTCCAGCGCGAAGTGCGCCGCTTCGTGCGCATCTGGCCGCAGACCCTGCTGCCGCCGGCGATCACCATGGTTCTGTACTTCGTCATCTTCGGCAATCTGATCGGCCAGCGCATCGGCGACATGGGCGGCTTCAGCTACATGGAGTACATCGTGCCCGGGCTGATCATGATGTCGGTGATCACCAACAGCTACGGCAACGTGGTGTCGAGCTTCTTCGGCAGCAAGTTCCAGCGCAACGTCGAGGAACTGCTGGTATCGCCGGTTTCGCCGCACACCATCCTTGTCGGCTTCGTCGTCGGTGGCGTGCTGCGCGGCTTGGCTGTGGGCGTGATCGTCACCATCCTCTCGCTGTTCTTCACCCACCTGCAGGTGCATCACCTCGGTGTGACCATACTGGTGGTGTTGCTGACGGCGACGATCTTCTCCCTCGGCGGCTTCGTCAACGCGGTCTATGCACGCAACTTCGACGATATTTCGATCGTTCCCACCTTCGTGCTGACGCCGCTGACCTACCTGGGCGGCGTGTTCTACTCCATCACCCTGCTGCCGCCGTTCTGGCAGACGGTGTCGATGGGCAACCCCATCCTGCATATGGTCAACGCCTTCCGCTATGGCATTCTCGGGGTGTCGGACATCCGCATCGGCGTGGCCATCGGTTTCATGCTGCTGGCGACCGCCGTGCTCTACACCCTGTGCATCCGCCTGTTGATCAGCGGCCGTGGCATGCGCCAGTAAGGCGAAAAACAAAGCGAAATAAACTGCACGGCTCCCATTAGCGCGACAGCCGGTTAGACTCCGCCTCTACCAAGAAGAAGGGGCTGATCAATGACCGGGCTGTTGCGCGCACTTCCATGGCTGTTATCGGGCTTGTTTTCGTTGCCTGCGATGGCCGCCGAAGGGCCGATGGTCGAGGTCGTGCCGGTACGGCAGATGGAGGTGCGCGACGAGCTGATCACTTTCGGCTCGCTACGCTCCGACGAGTCGGTGATGATTCGACCGGAAGTGGAAGGGCGTCTGGCCACCCTGCATTTTCGTGAAGGGCAGGCGGTGACCGCCGGCGACCTGCTGATCAGCCTCGATGATGCCATCACCCGCGCCGAATTCGCCCAGGCCCGGGCCAATCTCGATCTCGCCGAAAAGAACCACCAGCGGGCGCAGATGCTGTTCCAGCGTGGCGCCAGCAATGCCCAGGCGTTGGACGAGGCACAGAGCCAGCTGCAGGCCGCACGTGCCAGCCAGGCTCTGGCTCAGGCGCGGCTCGACAAGACTCAGATCAAGGCGCCGTACGATGGCGTGCTCGGCCTGCGCCAGGCCAGTGTCGGCGACTATCTCAGTGCCGGGCAGAACATCGTCAACCTGGAGGTGCTCGACCCGCTCAAGGTCGACTTCCGCATTCCGCAGAAGGCCGTGGCCCAGGTGCGTCTTGGCCAGATTGTGGAAATCACCCTCGATACCTATCCCGGCGAGCGCTTTCGCGGCGAGATCTTCGCGATCAACCCGCGGCTCGATGAAGCCGGGCGCAGCCAGGCGATCCGCGCGCATATCGGCAACGCTGATCGTCGCCTGCGGCCCGGCCAGTTCGTCCGTGTTTCGGTGATTCTTGAGGAGCGCCCGAACGCACTGGTGATTCCCGAGGAAGCGGTGATGCCGCAGGGCGACAAGCTGCTGGTCAACCTGCTGGTGGACGGCAAGGTGGAGCGCCGCGAGATCACGCTGGGCAAGCGTTTCGACGGGCTGGTCGAGGTGCGCGAAGGCCTGCAGGGCGACGAGACCATCATCAGCGCCGGCTGGCAGCGTGTGCGCGAGGGGCTTGCCGTGCGCAGCAAGAGCGGGGAGCGCCAGCCGTGACGCTTTCCGACGTCTGCATTCGCAGGCCGGTATTCGCCACCGTCCTGTCACTGATCGTGGTGCTGCTGGGCCTGATGGCCTATGACCGCCTCAACGTGCGCGAATACCCCAATATCGATGTGCCCATCGTCACCGTGCAGGTCACCTATCCCGGCGCCAGCCCGGAGATCATGGAGTCGCAGGTGGCGCAGCCGGTGGAGGACGTGCTGTCCGGCATCGAGGGACTGGATTTCGTCACCTCCATCAGCCGTGCGGAAAATACCCAGATCACCGCGCAGTTCCGCCTCGGGCGCAGTGCCGATGAGGCGGCCAACGATGTCCGCGACCGTCTCGGGCGCGTGCGCAGTCTGCTGCCGGACGAGGTCGACGAGCCCATCGTGCAGAAGGTCGAGGCCGATGCCCAGCCGGTGGTATGGGTCGCCTTTCATAGCCAGCAGCACAGCGCCATGGAGATCACCGATCTGCTGGAGCGGGTGGTCAAGGACCGGCTGCAGACCATTCCTGGGGTGTCCGAAGTGCAGGTGCGCGGCGCCCGTACCTTCTCCATGCGCATCTGGCTCGACCCGGAAAAACTCGCAGCACACAACCTCACCGTACAGGACGTGGAGGACGCGCTGCGCCGGCAGAACGTGGAGATTCCGGCCGGGCGCATCGAGTCGCGCGAGCGTGAGTTCAGCGTGCTGTCGGAAACCGATCTGCGCACACCGGAGCAATTCAACGAACTGATTCTCGATGATTCGCAGGGTTATCTGCTGCGCCTTTCCGACGTTGGCCGCGCCGAGGTGGGGCCACGCGACGAGCGCTCCGTGGTGCGCTTCAACGGTTTGCCGGCGGTGACCCTCGGCCTGGTCAAACAGGCCACGGCCAACCCGCTGGACATCTCCGATGGCCTCACGGCGGCCTGGGAGGATGTCAGGGCGCTGTTACCCGACGGCATGAACATGACCGTGGCCAGCGACAACTCGCAGTTCATCCGCGAGTCCATCGACAACGTCTTCGCGACCATCTGGGAAGCCGTGGCGCTGGTCATCCTGATCATCTTCATCTTTCTGCGCTCGCTGCGCGCGACGCTGATCCCGCTGGTGACCATTCCGGTGTCGCTGATCGGTGCCTTCGCCCTGATGTCGCTGATGGGCTTCACCATCAACACCCTGACGCTGCTGGCCATGGTCCTGGCCATCGGCCTGGTGGTGGACGACGCCATCGTCATGCTGGAAAACATCCACCGCCATATCGAGGACGGAATGAAGCCGGTACAGGCAGCGTTCAAGGGCAGCCGCGAGATCGCCTTCGCGGTGATTGCCATGACCCTGACCCTGGCTGCCGTTTTCGCCCCCATCGGCTTCATGCAGGGCACCACCGGAAAACTGTTCACCGAATTCGCCTGGACCCTGGCCGGTTCGGTGCTGGTGTCCGGTTTCGTCGCCCTGACGCTGACGCCGATGATGTGCGCGGTGCTGCTCAAGCCGCACCAGCACGAGCAGCGGCACGGCCGCGTTTACAACCTGATCGAGGGTTTCCTCAACGGTCTGACCTACAGCTACAAGCACAGCCTGGAGCGCGCCTTGCGGGCCTGGCCTGTGGTGCTGGGCGTGCTGCTGGCAGCCTTGGTGCTTTGCGCCTGGCTGTTCGGCAGCCTGCGTTCGGAGCTGGCGCCCACCGAGGACACCGGCACCATCGTCGGTGTGTTCAATGGTCCGGATGGCGCCACCATCGGCTACACCGCGCGCTATGCCCGCGAGGTGGAGGCAGCCTATGCGAGCATTCCGGAGGTCAATCGCTATCTGGTGGTCGCCGGTTTCCCGACCGTGGCCCAGGGCATTTCCTTCTTGAAGCTGGAGGACTGGAGCGACCGCACACGCAGCCAGTTCGAGATCCGCAATGAACTGCTGCCGAAACTGCAGGATATCGCCGGCATGCGCGTGACCCCGGTCAATCGCCCGCCACTGGGGCAGAGCGCGCGCAACCAGCCGATCAACTTCGTCATCCGCTCGTCGATGGAATATGCCGAGTTGCAGGGCTATGTCGATCAGTTGATGGAGCGCATGCGCGACTATCCGGGTGTGGAAGGGCTGGACAGCGACCTCAAGCTCAACTCGCCGCAGCTCAAGATCACCGTCAATCGCGAGCAGGCCGTGGCGGTCGGCACCGACGTGTCGGTGATCGGCCGCAGCCTGGAAAGCCTGTTCGGCAGTCGTCAGGTGACGCGTTTCAAGCAGAATGGCGAGCAGTACGACGTGCTGGTGCAGTTGCAGAACATCGACCGCAGCAATCCGCGGGACCTCGATCGCGTCTATGTGCGTGACCGCGACGGTGACATGGTGCAGCTGTCCAACCTGATCGAGGTACGTGAGACGGTCGCTCCGCGCGAGCTCAACCACTTCAACCAGTTGCGCGCGGTGACCATCAGCGCCAATGTCGGCACCGGCTTCACCCTGGGCGAGGCCCTGAACCACCTGGAGGCGGTCGCGCGCGAAGTATTCCCGCCGGAGACCCAGTACGACTACACCGGCACCTCGCGCGACTTCAAGGAGTCCAGCTCCGGCATCCTGCTGATCTTCGCCCTGGCCCTGGCCTTCATCTTTCTGGTGCTGGCCGCGCAGTTCGAAAGTTTCAGCGATCCGCTGATCATCCTGTTCAGCGTGCCGCTGTCGATGGCCGGCGCCTTGCTGGCGCTGAAGCTGTTCGGCGGTACCTGGAACATCTACTCGCAGATTGGTTTGGTCACGCTGATTGGCCTGATCACCAAGCACGGCATCCTCATCGTCGAGTTCGCCAATCATCTGCTACGTGAGGGCCGGGCCCTGCGTGAGTCGGTGATCGAGGCATCGGTGCAGCGTCTGCGCCCGATCCTGATGACCACGGGCGCCATGGTTCTGGGCTCGCTGCCCCTGGCCATCGCCACTGGTGCCGGCGCCGAAAGCCGTCAGCAGATCGGCCTGGTGATCGTTGGTGGCTTGCTGGTCGGCACCTTCTTCACTCTCTACGTGATTCCGACGCTGTACCTGCTGCTGCGCCGCTGGGCGCCGCTGCGCAGCATCGAGGAAGAGCCGGTGGTAGCCTGAATGCGGAAGGAAGGGGCCTTGGCAGCGCGCTCTTGAGAGCGTTGCGGCCGAAGTGCCTGCCATGACATATCGGTCGGCGGAACGTGCGGCGCGGCGGTCAACCGGCTAAACTCGCGCGGTTTTTCGCCACCCTGGTTTACGCGCCATGCAGCACCCCGCCGAACACTCTCCGCTGGGCAAGTCCAGCCAGTACATCGCCGAATACAGCCCGGAGCTGCTGTTCCCCATCTCGCGCACCACCAAATGGGCCGAACTGGGCCTCGACGGCGCCAACCTGCCGTATCGGGGTGTGGATTACTGGAACTGTTACGAGCTGTCCTGGCTGACGCCGTCCGGCAAGCCGGTAGTCGCCATCGGTGAGTTCGCCATCCCTGCCGACTCGCCGAACATCATCGAGTCGAAGTCCTTCAAGCTGTATCTCAATTCATTGAATCAGACCGCCTTTGCCGGTTGGGATGAAGTGCAGGCGACCCTGGCGCGTGATCTGTCGGCCGTGGCCGGCAAGCCGGTGGCGGTTCGCCTGCGCTCTCTGGATGACGTGTCGCAGGAAGGTGTGGCGGCGCTGCCAGGGCAGTGCATCGATGAGCTGGACATCAGTGTCAGCCAGTATGACCATCCGCAGCCGGAACTGCTGCGCTGCGACGCCAGCCAGGTGGTCGAGGAAAGCCTGCACAGCCATCTGCTCAAGTCCAACTGCCCGGTCACCGGCCAACCGGACTGGGGCAGCCTGGTGGTCGAATACCGTGGTGCGGCGCTGGATCATGCCAGTCTGCTGGCTTACCTGGTGAGCTTCCGTCAGCACGCCGACTTTCATGAGCAGTGCGTCGAACGTATCTTTCTCGATCTGCAACGGCTGCTGCAGCCGCAGTCGCTGACTGTCTATGCGCGCTATGTGCGCCGTGGCGGGCTAGACATCAACCCCTACCGCAGCACCGAGGCGATCACCCCGGCGAACGGACGTCTGGCGCGTCAGTAATGCAAAAAAATGCCGCCATTTGGCGGCATTTCTCCTGATGCTTCGGTTTCGCCAGGTCAGATGCCCATATTGGCCAGGCTCTGCATGATGTTGCGCAGGGTGCCGGCCAGTGTCGGGTGGCTGGCCTCGAAGCGCTCCACCGCCAGATTGACGCCATCGACCAGCGTGGCGTCGGGCGCAGCCGCGGCTTCACGCGCCAGTTGCACTTCGATTTGCTGAGTCAGCAGGTACAGCGATGTACGTTCTTCCTCGCTGAGCGGCGTGCCTTGGGCCAGATGCTGCTGGAGGGCTTCCAGTTGCTGCTGCAGATCGCTTGCTGGCATAGAGTTCTCCTTGTCGAATCGGCATAGGCATTGACTCCCGGCGCCGCCGGAAGTTTTCGGCCCGTACCTGAAGGTTAATCCAAGCAGGCCGGCTTTGCCTGATCCCGGTCAAGCACTCGGTGCTTTCGCTGCATGCATGTGGCGCATGTCGTTAGCGCCGTAGCCGGCGCGGATTCCCCTCGGGTGACAGCGCCGCAGATAGGGGGGGGGAAGGGGCATGCGTGCAATGGCTCGGGCGAATTCTGCAGCAACGGATGAGCGAAACGTGGCTGTCAGTTAAACGCCGAACAGAGCAC
Source organism: Pseudomonas sp. Z8(2022) (assembly GCF_025837155.1). Lineage (NCBI taxonomy): Bacteria > Pseudomonadati > Pseudomonadota > Gammaproteobacteria > Pseudomonadales > Pseudomonadaceae > Pseudomonas > Pseudomonas sp. Z8(2022). The sequence goes on from NZ_CP107549.1 coordinate 1,801,999, forward strand.
GTACATGGTCGGGCAGGTTCACCGACTTGCCGCTGGAGTGATCGATCCAGACGAGCTTGCAGTAACCCTCACCGTAGAACGTCAGCGGATCCTCGACCGTGCTCAGCCTATGCCTGACCACCAGGCTGCTGCGACCTACTGCGCCGGCCCTCAGTTCGACCACCACGGTGGCCGGGTAGACCACAGGCTTGAGGTAGGTGTGCTGGGTCTGCAGCACGACAGGGCCGAACGGCACGTTGCTCATCGCCACGCCGGCCTGTTCGAACCAGGCCACGCGGGCCTCTTCCAGGTACTGCATGTAGATGATGTTGTTGACGTGCCCGTAGCTGTCCATATCGCCCCAGCGTACGGGAATGTGTGCGGTATAAAGCAGGGTTTCATCGGTCATCGCTTTTCTTCGCTATGCTGCCCAATATGGCCTTCAGGCTTTATACTACGCGGCCTTCGGGGCCGCTGGCGGGTGGCCACCTTATTTCCCTCAAGGAGAGATTTCAATGCATGTGATCGGTGCTCGCTGGTTCGCGCGCCTGGGCGGCCTGATGGCCCTCGTTGGCTTGAGCCTTTTGTCTGCCATGACTCAGGCCGCTTCGGAAGACGACCCGTGGGAAGGCTTCAACCGTGCCATGTTCCGCTTCAACGACACTCTCGATACCTATGCGCTGAAGCCTGTGGCGCAGGGGTACCGGGCCGTTACGCCGCAGTTCCTCGAAGACGGCGTGCATAACGTATTCGGCAATATCGGCGATGTCGGCAACCTGGCCAACAACCTGCTGCAGGGCAAGCTGCATGATGCCGGGGTCGATACCGGTCGCCTGATCTTCAACACCACCTTCGGTCTTCTCGGTTTCTTCGACGTGGCCAAACACATGGGCCTGCAGAAGAACAATGAGGACTTCGGTCAGACCCTTGGTGCCTGGGGAGTGGAGAGCGGTCCGTACCTAGTCATCCCGTTCCTTGGCCCGAGCACCGTGCGTGATGCTGCCGGGCGTGTACCGGATAGCCTCCTGACGCCCTATCCCCATATCGATCATGTCCCGACCCGCAACGTCACCCGCGGTGTCGAGGTCGTCGATACTCGCGCCAACCTGCTGCAGGCTGAGCGCCTGATCAGCGGCGACAAGTACATCTTCATCCGCAACGCCTACCTGCAGAACCGCGAGTTCAACGTCAAGGATGGGCAGGTCGAAGACGACTTCTGAACAGGTCGCGATCTGTCGCGCGCAAGCGCGATCAGAGGCAGTTCTGCAACAACGAAAAAGGCGGCCACAGGGCCGCCTTTTTCGTAAGTACGGATTTCAGCTCATGGAGGTGATCGCCAGCCCCAGCGACTGCCGGCCATCGCCCAGATCGGTTACCCGAACCACCTCGGCCTGAGCGTCGAGACCCGCCAGCTCGCTGTGTTCGGACGGGATGTGAACCTTGACCTTGTCACCGGTGCTCAGGGCGACGTTGGCCTCGATCTGCATGCCGGTACTGGAAAGATCCAGGCACAGTGCGGGGATTTCCTGGCCAGCGTGATGGAGGACGACCGCGGCGTCCAGTCGCATACGGATGTAGTCACGTTTCTCGCTGTACGCTCGGTCATTCTGACTCATGAACCCGGTCCTCTTCTTATGAGCTCTTCCGCGGCTCTTATAACTCCCGCCGATTTGACCTGTAAAGCTGCCTAGCGACAACTGGTCCCGGCTTGAATCGGCCAGCAGATGGGAGTACCGTCTGCCCCTTGAAATCGCCCTAGCGCCAACGATGCGGCGGCGCGCCAAGGGCAGTGACCACAATTGCCCTGGCGCAGTTTGCCTGGATACCCCATGCACAAAACCAGTGCCACCCTGCTGATCATCGATGACGACGATGTCGTACGTGCAAGCCTCGCGGCCTACCTCGAGGACAGCGGCTTCAAGGTGTTGCAGGCCAACAACGGTTTGCAGGGGCTGGAAGTGTTCCAGCAGGAAAGCCCCGACCTGATGATCTGCGATCTGCGCATGCCGCAGGTCGATGGTCTGGAGCTGATCCGACGAATCAACGCTCTTGGCGTCGAAGTCCCGGTGATCGTGGTTTCCGGCGCCGGGGTGATGAACGATGCCGTCGAAGCCCTGCGTCTCGGCGCTGCCGATTACCTGATCAAACCTCTGGAAGACCTCGCGGTGCTGGAGCATTCGGTACGCCGCGCGCTGGACCGTTCGCGCCTGCGGGTCGAGAACCAGCGCTATCGCGAGAAGCTGGAAGCGACCAACCGCGAGCTGCAGGCCAGCCTGCACCTGTTGCAGGAAGACCAGAACGCCGGGCGCCAGGTGCAGATGAACATGCTGCCGGGCACCCCCTGGCAGGCTGACGGCCTGACCTTCGCTCACCAGATCATTCCGTCGCTGTACCTGTCCGGCGACTTCGTCGACTACTTCCGTATCGATGAGCGACGCATTGCCTTCTATCTGGCCGACGTTTCCGGCCATGGCGCTTCCTCGGCATTCGTCACCGTGCTGCTCAAGTTCATGACCACGCGCCTGCTCTATGAATGGCGACGTGGCGGCACGCTGCCCGAATTCAAGCCATCCGATGTGCTCGGTCACATCAACCGCGGCCTCATCAACTGCAAGCTGGGCAAGCACGTGACCATGCTTGGCGGGGTGATCGACGAGGAGAGCGACATGCTCACCTACAGCATCGGTGGGCATCTGCCGCTTCCGGTGTTGTTTGAAAATGGCCAGGCGCGATACCTCGAGGGCCGCGGCCTGCCAGTCGGCCTGTTCGACGAGGCCGAGTACAGCGATCTGGAAATGAAGCTGCCGGAGTCGTTCAGTCTGACCCTGCTCTCGGACGGCATTCTCGATCTGTTGCCGGGTGACACGCTGAAGGAGAAGGAATTGGCGTTGCCACAACTGGTTAGCCAGGCTGGCGGTACGCTGAACGGTTTGCGTCAAGTTCTCGGTCTGGCCAATCTGGGCGAGATGCCGGATGATATCGCCTTGCTGGTGTTGAGCAGGAACCTTGCATGAACCCTGGGATTAGCCCCGGTCGCATCCAATTTGCCGAGCAGGATGGAACATTCGTCCTGAAGTTCGTCGGTGAAGTCCGTCTGACCCTGTGCTCAGCACTGGATGCCACGATTGAAAAGATTTTCACCGCGTTGAATTTTTCGGCCATCGTCATCGACTTGACCGAAACTCGCAGCATCGACAGTACTACCCTCGGTTTGCTGGCGAAATTGTCCATTCTGTCGCGGCAGAAGGTTGGTCTGCTACCGACCGTTGTCACCACTCACGACGACATCACACGTCTGCTGGAGTCCATGGGCTTCGATCAGGTGTTCAATATCGTCGATCGGCCGATTCCGTGCCCGGAATGCCTGGATGATCTGCCGTCGCAGGATCAGTCCGAAGAAGTGGTCAAGGCCAAGGTGCTGGAAGCGCACCGCATTCTGATGGGGCTCAATGACTCCAACCGCGAGGCGTTTCACGACCTGGTCAGCGCACTCGAGAGGCACTGAGTTCTCGATCAGGCTTTGTGAAAGTGAAAAGGGGCGTCAGCTTGGCTGACGCCCCTTTTTCGTTCAGACCTTGGCCGTCAGCAGGGCTTCGAGCTTTTCCTGGTCGCGGGCGAACAGGCGGATGCCCTCGGCGAGTTTCTCGGTAGCCATGGCGTCCTCGTTCAGAGCCCAGCGGAAGGAGCCTTCGTTGAGGCTCTGGCGGGCCTCTCTGGCGGCGCCCGGCTGCAGCTGTCGGTTCAGCTGGCCATCGTCTTCGGCCAGCTTCTGCAGCAGCTCGGGGCTGATGGTCAGGCGGTCGCAGCCGGCCAGTGCTTCGATCTGGCCGAGGTTGCGGAAGCTCGCGCCCATCACCACGGTGTCGTAGCCGTTGGCCTTGTAGTAGTCATAGATGCGCGTGACCGACTGCACGCCCGGGTCTTCGCTGCCGGTGAAGTCGCGGCCCTCGGCCTTCTTGTACCAGTCGTAGATGCGTCCCACGAACGGCGAGATGAGAAATACCCCGGCATCGGCGCAGGCCTGGGCCTGGGCGAAGGCGAACAGCAGGGTCAGGTTGGTCTGCACACCGGCCTTTTCCAGTTGCTCTGCGGCGCGGATGCCTTCCCAGGTCGAGGCGATCTTGATCAGCACGCGGTCGCGGCCGATGCCGGCCTTCTCATACAGGCCGATCAGGCGTTCGGCGCGACGCAGTGTGGCATCGGTGTCGAACGACAGCCGCGCATCGACCTCGGTGGAGATGCGCCCCGGAATGACCTTGAGAATTTCCTGGCCAACGGCCACGCCAAAATGATCGCAGGCCAAGCCCAGATCACCCTGGCCGGCACTCACGGCCTGCTTCAGCAGGTCGGCGTAACGGGGCAGGGCAGCGGCCTTGAGCAGCAGCGAGGGATTGGTGGTGGCATCCACCGGTTGCAGGCGGGCGATGGCATCGAGGTCACCGGTATCGGCGACCACGGTGGTGAACTGCTTGAGTTGTTCCAGCTTGGAGGTCATGACGAGGCCTTGTCGTTGCAGATGGCATGACCTTACCCGAGGCGCTGGAGGCGCTCAACGGTCGGGTCACTGACAGAATTACCTTCTCGGGGCTACGGCTCTGGCCGGTCCGCTCGCGGTACGTGAGGACGCGCCACAGTCGGTGGAGCCCGACTGTAGACGAGTTGCCCGGAAGCTCGAGCATGTCGACCCGAACCCTGGCTTCTCGTTCAGTCCGCAGCAGCGGGTACGCATTGGTGCTGCGGGCCACTATCGCCCGAGTGCGGCGAATCAATGCCCGCGCAGCAGTTCGGCCGCCTGGTCGAGCAGACCCAGCGGGTCCTGCACCTTGTGAATGTCCACCGACAGCAGCTGGCGGAAGCGCCGCGCCCCGGGGAAACCCTGGCCCAGCCCCAGTACATGTCGGCTGATGTGATGCAAGGTGCCGCCCTCGCGCAGGTGCTGCTCGACGTAGGGTTTCAGGGCGAGCAGGGCATCCATGCGACTGATGCCAGGGTCCCTGCTGCCGAACAGGCGGCTGTCCACCTGCGCCAGCAGATAGGGATTGTGATAGGCCTCGCGGCCGAGCATCACGCCGTCGAAGGTCTGCAGGTGCTGCTCGCATTCCTCGAGGATCTTGATGCCACCGTTGAGGATGATCTCCAGGTCCGGGAAATCCTGTTTGAGCTGGGCGGCCACGTCGTAGCGCAGTGGTGGTACCTCGCGGTTCTCCTTCGGCGACAGGCCTTCGAGGATGGCGATGCGGGCGTGCACGGTGAAACTGCGACAGCCGGCTTCACGCACCTGGCCAACGAAATCGCACAGTTCGGCATAGCTGTCACGGCCGTTGATGCCGATGCGGTGCTTGACCGTCACCGGGATGCTCACGGCATCCTGCATGGCCTTCACGCAGTCGGCCACCAGCGCCGGATGGCCCATCAGGCAGGCGCCGATCATGTTGTTCTGCACGCGGTCGCTGGGGCAGCCGACGTTGAGGTTCACCTCGTCATAGCCGTGTTCTTCGGCCATCTTCGCGCAGGTCGCCAGGTCCTGCGGGTTACTGCCGCCCAGTTGCAGCGCGATCGGGTGCTCGCATTCGCTGTAACGCAGGAAGCGCTCGCGGTCACCATGGATCAGCGCGCCGGTGGTGACCATCTCGGTGTAGAGCAGGGCATGGCGCGACAGCTGACGGAGAAAGTACCGGCAGTGGCGATCCGTCCAGTCCATCATCGGGGCAACGGAAAAGCGGCGGGACAGGGCGGGGCGCGTGGTGGCTGGGTTTGAGCTAGATTCTGTGGGCATTTTCAATGTCTGGTTTACTGCGTGTTTCTGACCGTTTTCGCCTGTTTTTAATGGGCCGCTGGCCATGTACCAGCCACGTTTGCCCAAGTATCAAACGATATGGCCACGATCAGGAGGCGAAAGGGCGGAAGCTACGGATATACGGCGCAGATCCGCATCATGCGCGATGGCCTGCAAGTTTATCAGGAAAGCCAGACCTACGACCGGCAGCAGAGCGCGCGGCCTGGGTGGCGGCAGAAAGGGCATCACGCTGTTCTTCATGCTGAGCTTTGAGCCCAGTACCTGCTCGGCGGTGGCGAGGCCATGACCTTCAGCTATTCAATCCATTACATCCAGAATCGGAAGCCTCACTGAGTAGCAACGGGATTGGCGGGGGCGGCATTCGAGCGTCAGAATGCGGGTTGAAACGTGCTCGGGCAGTGCGCTGAAACCGGCTGAAAGCGCGGCCGCAGGGTGCTTGCCCACGGTCATTGACTGAGCATCTGTCTCCACGTCTGCGGGCTCACGCCGAGCTCGCGGCGGAAGGTACGGCAGAAGTGGGACTGATCACAGAAACCATGGGCCAGAGCAATGTGGGTCAACGGCTCATTGGTGGCGAGCATCATTTTGCGCGCTGCCTCGATGCGCAAGCGTGCAACGTACAGCCGTGGCGGGATGCCAAAGGTCTGTTTGAACAGGTACGAAAAATGACTGGTACTGAGATTCAGCAGAGCTGCCAGGTTGCAGGTGCGGATCGGTTCATCGACATGCTGGTTGATATATTCGGTCAGGCGGCGCGTCTGCCAGGCGGTAAACACGCCGTGCTTGCCGTGGTTGCCCTGCTCGCAGAGCTGCTCCTGGCGTAGCAACTTAACCGCCAGCTCAAGATGACGATACGCCGTGTGCGTATCGTCGCGCAGAGCTGCCCGGGCTTTCTCCAGCAGGTTTTCTGCCTGCTGGACAAGTGTCGGGTTCAGGCCGGCCTCTTGCAGCAATGTCTGCGGGCCGTCATAAGCCTCTGAAGCTGATCCCATCGAAGGCCTCTAATCCGGGGTCCTTAATGGGTCTAAGCATGAATAGCTTTGCCGTTCGCGCACAGCTCAGAAGGAGGGGCGCGGCGGCAACACTAAAGTGGGGTTCCCACTTCAATGATGCCGCGTTGCAAGCCTATGGCGACGGCATGCGTTCGATTTCTGGCGCTCAATTTTTCCATGATCAGACGCACGTGGCCTTTGACGGTATCTTCAGTGATACCCAGGCGACAGGCGATATCGCGATTCGAAAGACCAAGCGCAGTGGCTTGCAGTACCTCCAATTCCCGGGGGCTGAGGCTCTCCTCGCCAACGTGTTGCGCCAGCTCACAGGCGATCTCGGGCGGAATGTGCCGTCTGCCTGCCGCCAGCTGGCGGACAGTTTCAACCAGCTCCTTGCGCAGACAGCTTTTCAGCAGGTATGCCTGTGCACCCGCGCGGATGGCATGCAGGGCGCGTACGTCGCCACGGTAAGTCGTGAGAATGGCGATGCGGGCATTCGGGAACTCGCTGCAGATGGCCGCAATGCTTTCGATACCGTTCATCTTGGGCATCTGCAGGTCGATGAGCGCCACATCGGGACGCAGGCGGCGAAAGTATTCCAGTGCCTCGTGTCCGTCGCTGGCTTCTCCGACCAGTTCGATGTCGGCATGACCGGCGAGAACGGCGGCAATGCCTTCTCTGAGCAAGGGGTGGTCATCCGCAACCAGAACGCGGATGGTGGGAGTGTTGGTTGTCATCGCGGCGGACTCCTAAACAATAGCTTCCAATGCCGCCAGCTTCGCGCGGTGGGTCGTGTGTATGCCAGTTGCCCGGCAAGGGTCAGGCTTACATGGCTGCCTTGCCCGGAGATTGTGTCAATTCTCAAGGTGCCGCCTACCTTCAGGGCGCGTTCATGCATGCCTTTGATGCCCCAATGATCGATCGGGGCTCGCCCGTGTATGTAGCCAGGTGGAATACCGCGCCCGTCGTCGCTGATGCGCAACGTGAATTCACGCGGATCGTAGTTGAGTTGTACGTCAATGTTGCTGGCCTGCGCATGGCGGAAGGCATTGTTTACCGCTTCTCGGGCGACCTGGATTATCTCGTCGTATACCACCGGATGGAGAGGGCGCGGAGTGCCTTCGACCGCTACCCGGTAGCTGGCGTCGCCCTGTTCCTGGAGGTGCGCAAAACTGCAGAGCAGCCTCGGTAGGTCGTCCGGGATGTTCGGGGTATGACGCAAACTGCGTACCCGTTCGCGGCCTTCCAGGATCGATTGCTCCGCGCGATCCAGGGCCTGCTCCAGTTTATTTCGCATAGGGTCGTCTGTTGGCGTGCTGTCGGCGGCGGCCTGCACATGCAGCATCAGCCCCTGCACACCTTGCAGCAGAGTGTCGTGCAGCTCGCGGGCGATGCGCTCGCGCTCCTCGTGGCGCTCCTCCAGGCGGGTACGCAGGCGCTCGGCCACTCGCTGCACATGCTGGCGGTACGACAGATGCAGTGCGAGAAGTGCTGCCAGCGCCAAGGCGAGGAGGAACAGAGGGTGGCGATAGAAGACCTGGGCGATGGTGAAGGTCAGCTCGGCGTCTTCTTCGCTCTGCATGCCGTTCTGATTGAGCGCTCGTACGCGGAAACGGTACGTGCCGGCGGGCAGGCCGGTGTAGATCGCCTCACGTTGCCGTCCGGCGTGGTGCCAGTCGTTATCGAAACCATCGAGGCGGTAGAGATAGTGCAGGCCGTCCGGTGCCGCCAGGCAAAGCGCCCGGTAGTCGATCACCACGCGCTGGATATCGGCCGGTAACGCCGGCGTGCCGTGCAGGGGGATGTTCGCGCCATCAGCCACCATCGACTGGATCAGCATGCGTGGCACTGCACTGTCCTGTTGCTGGCGCTTGGGGTCCAGGCCCACTACACCGTCACGGGTGATGAACCACAGGGTGCCATCGGTGGTGCTTACGCCGGTGGGGACCGCGAGTACCTGCTGGGGATCGTTGTCCAGCCCGCCACGCAGATCGTAGGTGCGGTAGCGGATGTGGTAACCAGAGTCGGCTTGCGCCCGTCGTATTTCCTCGGCGGGCAACTGGAATATGCCGCCTTTGCCGTGCAGCCAGAGGTCTTCACCGTGCTCACTGGAAACCGGAATGATCGCGTAGAGGTTATCGAACAGCCCGTTGCCAGGTAGGGGCAGGGTCGTGAACCGGTTGCCATCGAAATGCGCCAGGCCGCGCTGGCCGCCGAACCAGCTATGGCCCTGCAGATGAGCCATTGCCGTCACATGCCCGATGTCCAGGCCTTCGGCGCTGCTCCAGTGGCGCTCGCCCTGGGCGTCGTAGCTGACGACGAGATTGTTGCGGTAACCGAACCAGCGTCTTCCGTCCGGCGCCAGGGCTGAGGCCACCGGCATCAGCTGCGCGGGATCGTCGCTGGGGGCGGGCAATCGGTGCCATTGATCCTGCAGCAGGACGTAGAGACCCTGGCGGTTCAGCGACAGCCAGGGTGTGCCTTGCTCGTCGATCAGCAGCGAGCGCACCGATGAATCCAGTTCCCGGTTCACCGGCAGGCTGGAAACCTTCTGCAACTGATTGCCCACGCTGCGCCAGATCCCTTCGGGACCGGCCAGCCACACCGATCCCTGCGGATCTTTGCTGACGGTGTTGATGTGGGTTTTCAGCGGCAGGTAATGCAGGCCTTCGTTGTCCAGGCGCATGACCGGAAAATTCGCGCTCCCGGCCCAGAGATTACCCAGACTGTCGACTCCCAACGCCAGATTGTGGGCGGTGGTTGGGAAGCCCGCGGGAAGCAGTGGCCGCTCGCGCAGCCGATCCAGACCATTTTGCGTGCCGACCCAGACACTGTCCTCGCGACCTTCGAACAGGGGCCAGGCGAAGTCGGAGCTAAGGCCGTTGCGGGTGGAAAAGCGCTCGACGAAATAAAAGCCTTTGCCATCATGGCGGTCGGGGTTGGCGACATGCAGCACGCCGGCCCCGGCTGTACTCAGCCACAGACTGCCGTCGCGCGCGAACAGCATCGCGTTGATGGTCGCGCCGGTGGCTATTGTGGTCATGGGCTGTTCGCGTTCATCCGGCTCGATGCGCAGCAGGGACTCACTGCCGCGCTCTATCAGCCACAGGGCGCCGTCGGGCGCCTGAGTGATCTGCCGGGTACGGTTGCTGCGATGGCCGCTGTCATACAGCGTCTGTGCGCCCGGTTCCAGATAGTAGAGGCGCTGTTCGTCCGCGACCCAGAGTCGGGCATCGCGGTCGACGAAAAGACTGTAGGCGTTCTGCCCCAGAAAACCGTCGCTATTGCCCAGTGCCGTCCAGCGTTCGCCATCGAAGCTGAACAGGCCGTCATTGGCAGCGGCCCAGATGCGCCCATCCGGCGTTTCCGCCAGCGCATAGATCACGCCGTGATTCAGATCGAATAAGGTGATTTGGTTATCGTCCGGTCTGATCAGGCCAACCCCGCCATTGCGCAGGCCTACCCACAATCCAGTATCGCTGGCCAGCAGGCTGGAGACGATGCCGAGGTCATGACCGCTCAGCGAGCGATAGCTGGTGAAGTTGATGCCGTCGAAGCGATAGAGCGAGTCGTGAGTGCCCAGCCACAGATAACTGCCCTGAGTCTCGACCATGGCGCCGATCTGGCTGGGGTTGTCATCGCTATGTGACCAGCGGCGGTGTTCCAGACGCTGTTCCAGGTTGATTCTGTCGGCCTGGGCCAACGCGCTGCACAGCATCAGGCAGACCACGCTCAGCCAACCGAGGAGCGTGCGCCATGAATGCCGCTTCGAAGGTCGATGGCAAAGGGGCTGCGTCGGCAACCAGGCGTTGACGACCATCTCTCTGGTTTCGTTAACCGCAGCGCAACTGCGCGCTGTCGGCGGTGTGCTAGTAATTACCATCGATCCGGTCTTGCCTGCCCGCGGTTTCAACGACCTGCTAGAAACGTCCTAGCTGGTTCTGCGCCCATTCAATGCAGTAGTCGGCAATTGTTTCCCAGCCCGGCTCGGCAATCAGCCAGTGGCTGTAGCCGTTGAAGTGTTTGAACGCGGTGACGGCCGTCGAGCACCGATGACGCCGATAGGTCGCGGCGACCCCTTCGGGGCGGACGCTACGGTCAGCACCCGCTGCAATCAGCAGCAGCGGTGAGCGTTCGGTATTACCGAAGTCGATACGGCTGCCGACGCCCAGCGCATTTTCGAAAAACACCCGGCCTGGTGCCGGTACGATATGCCGATCATACGCGACGGCCTGTTGCTCCGGCGTCAGGGTCTGCGCCATGGTGCGTGCGAAACGCTGCGGACTCATGTGCAGTACGCCGCGCCAGAACGCCCGCTGCAACAGCCATGGCCCGCTGTCACGCAGCCCCGCCAGGCCGCCATGGCAGGGCGGTGCAATGGCAATGCCGGCGCAGCCCAGGCCGCGGTCGAGCAGCAGTTGCACCAGTAGACCGCCAAGGTCATGGCCGATCAACAGGGGCGGCTGTTCGAAGTCGCGGATGATGCGCTCATAGTGAACCCGTATCGCGGTGATATCCAGGCCGGCTATCGCCCGCGGTGGCTGATTGCGCTGACGCAGCAGGTCGGCTCCTAGCGCCGGCCAGGCCGGCGCGCTGCAACTGTAGCCGCACGCTTCGAAGCGACGGCTGAAACGGCTCCAGATCAGCGGGGTGAGCCAGGTTCCGTGAATGAACAGAGCGTGGCGGTTCATGGCAGTGGGCGCCCAGGCGCCGCTGTGCCGTCATGGCTGACTTTTGGCATGCTGCATATCCGTATGCTCGGGCGCCTGCTTACTCGGCATGAGGAAGTGGTCGATACGTATCGCCACACCGGGGCTCTGGAACTGCCTGGCGGCGGCTTCGATGCGTTGTTCGGCACGGGTGACCCGGCCGTGGTGGCGCAGGTGCTCGAGCCATGACTCGTCGAAGAAGAACTCCTGCCAATGCTGCGGGTTCTCGCTGCTCTGTACCAGTCCCCAGGAGAACGCACCGTTGCGCCGGCGCATACGTGCCACCTCGTGCATCGCCTGACGGAAGGCCGCTGCATGCTCGACGGCGATGTCGTAGTGCAGGGTGACCATCACCGGGCCGCGTTCGAGGTCGGCCTCGTCGGCCAGGATCGGTGCCGGCCAATGCAGCGATGGTGCGAGGTCTTCACTGCTGGTTACCGGCAGCGGAAACCGCGCGCTCAGCAGCAGCCCCAGGAGCAGACAGCCGGCAGCCGCGAACAGCGCCAGTGGAATCGACGCCTGACTGGCGACGAAGCCCCACAGCGCGCCGCCGGCGGCCATGCTGCCGAAGAACACCAGGATATACACGGACAGCGCGCGTGCACGTACCCAGTCCGGTACCGAGGTTTGCGCCGCGACCTGCAGGCTGGACAGCACGGCGATCCACGCCGCGCCGCTGAGCAGCATCACCGGCAGCAGGGCTGCGAAGTGACGCAGGCTGGCCAGGGCCAGCAGCACCAGGGCGTAGAGCACACTGGCCAGCAGCACCAGGCGGTCGCTGCTGATGCGCTCGCGAATACGCGGCAGCAGGGTGGCACCGAGCACCGCGCCAACGCCGACACTGCCCAGCATCAGGCCGAAGTCGCTGGCGCTGCCCTGCAACTCGCCACGCACGATCAGCGGTAGCAGCGACATCCCGGCGCTGGCGCCGATGAAGAACGCCGCTGCGCGCACCAGGACCGCCTGCAGCGGCTTCGAAGCGCGGCTGTAGCGCCAGCCGGCGCGGATGGCGCCCAGCAGACGTTCGGCCGGGAATGTCGCAACCTGACGCTCGCGCTTCCAGATCAGCAGCACGGCCATGACCGCGAAGAACGACAGGGCATTGAGGGCGAAGGTCGCCCAGGGCCCACTCAGGCTGACCAGTACGCCGGCGATGGCCGGGCCGAGTGCACGGGCCACGTTGATGCCGAGGCTGGAAAGGGCGATGGCCGAAGGCAGGTCGCGTTTGCTCACCAGCTCCGGGGTCAGGGCCGACCAGGCCGGCATCATCAACGCTGTGCCGACGCCCATGGCCAGGGTCATGGCCAACAGCAACCAGACGGTGGTCAAGCCGAGCAGGGTCAGCGCGGCCAGCGCAGTGGCGACGGCGGCCATCCACACCTGTACGCCCAGCAGATAGCGACGCTTGTCGATGATATCGGCCATGGCGCCGGCCGGCAGTGCCAGGAGGAACATCGGCGCTGAGCCGGCGACCTGCACCAGTGCCACGTGCATGGGGTTGGCCGACAGGCTGGTCATCAGCCAGCCGGCACCGACCTCGTGCATCCAGGTGCCGATGTTCGAGGCGATGCTGGCCAGCCACAGCCAGCGGAAGGTGCTGTGCCTGAGTGCGCCCCAGGGCGAGATTTTTTCGCTGGCCATGTCAGAACGCAAAGCACGAGCAGCCGAATGCGCCCCAGAAGCCCTGGTGATCGCTGACCGGCACATTGCTGCGGCGAGCCCGATCATGCTGGTGGGCGTGCACGGAACAGGCACCGACGCACTGATGCAGACTGGCGGGCATGGGCGTCGCAAGCGGCTTCCAGTGGCCCGGCACCTTGGCCACCGGTGACCAGTCCGGCAGCACTGGCAGCGTTGGCGGGGCGAGTTTGTCGAACTCGTCGCTGCCGTGTACCACCTTGCCGCCGACAATGGTCAGTACCGACTCCAGCCACTTGATCTGCTCTTCCTCGATACTGAAAAAATCCGCCGTCAGTGCCACCAGATCGGCCAGCTGGCCCACCTTGATCTGCCCTTTCTTGCCCTGTTCGCTGGAGAACCAGGCGCTACCGTGAGTGAACAGTTGCAGCGCGGTGTCACGCGACAGCCCATGCGGCGTCAGTGTGGTGCCGCCGACTGTCTTGCCGCTGACCAGCCAGTACAGGGCGGTCCAGGGGTTGTAGCTGGCGACGCGGGTGGCATCGGTGCCGCCGCCCACCGGTACGCCTTCGGCCAGCATGCGCTGGATCGGCGGCGTGGCCTCGGCGGCCCTGGCGCCGTAACGGTCGATAAAGTATTCGCCCTGGAAGGCCATGCGGTGCTGAATGGCAATGCCGCCGCCAAGTGCGCGTACCCGTTCGATGTTGCGCGGGCTGATGGTCTCGGCGTGGTCGAACAGCCAGGGCAGGCCGTTGAGCGGCATGTCGCGGTCGACCTTCTCGAACACGTCGAGCATGCGCGAGATGGATTCGTCGTAGGTGGCGTGCAGACGGAACGGCCAGCGGTGTTCTACCAAGTGGCGGACCACCGGCTCCAGTTCGGCCTCCATGCTCGGCGCCAGATCCGGGCGCGGCTGGACGAAATCCTCGAAGTCGGCGGCAGAGAACACCAGCATCTCGCCGGCACCATTGTGGCGCAAGTAGTCGTCGCCCTGATGCAGCTTGACGCTGCCGGTCCAGTTCCTGAAGTCGGCCAGCTCTTCCTTGGGCTTCTGGGTGAACAGGTTGTAGGCGATGCGTACGGTGAGCTGGTCGTTGTCGGCCAGCTCCTGGATCACCTGGTAGTCCTCGGGGTAGTTCTGGTAACCGCCGCCGGCATCGATGGCGCTGGTCACGCCGAGGCGATTGAGCTCGCGCATGAACTGTCGGGTGGAGTTGACCTGGTACTCCAGCGGCAGCGTCGGCCCCTTGGCCAGGGTGGCGTAGAGAATAAGGGCATTGGGGCGGGCGATCAGCATGCCGGTGGGCTCGCCGCTGGAGTCGCGCTGGATCTCACCGCCCGGCGGGTTCGGCGTGTTCCTGTCGTAGCCCACGGCGCGCAATGCGGCGCGGTTGAGCAGGGCACGGTCATACAGGTGCAGAATGAACACCGGGGTGTCCGGCGCAGCCCTGTTCAGCTCATCCAGGGTCGGCAGGCGTTTCTCGGCGAACTGGAATTCGCTCCAGCCGCCGACCACGCGTACCCACTGCGGCGTAGGCGTGCGGTCGGCCTGATCCTTGAGCATGCGCAGGGCATCGGCCAGTGAGGGAACGCCTTCCCAGCGCAGCTCCAGGTTGTAGTTGAGACCGCCACGGATCAGGTGCAGGTGCGAGTCGTTGAGGCCCGGGATCACCGTGCGCTTGTTCAGGTCGATGACGCGGGTGGCGTCGCCAAGCAGGGCCATGGCTTCGGCGTCGCTGCCAACCGCGATGAAGCGCCCGTCCTTGATGGCTACGGCACTGGCCTGAGGGTTCTCGCGGTCAACCGTATGCAGGCGACCGTTGTACAAGATGAGATCGGCACTCATGATGCCTCCTGATGAACTGATGTATGAGTCGCCGGCCAAGGCCAGGGGCAGGGTGGACCACAGCGCGCCGGCAGCGCCGAGAACGCTGCTGGCAGCGAGAAAATGGCGACGTTTCGGGTCGGAAGGATCCTTGCTCATGGTCGATCCTCGTCTGTGTCTGGGCTCAGCCAACTGGCGAACAGGCGCGTGGCCATCGGCATGAACAGATAAACCACGAGCAGGACGATGCTCAGGGTGATCAGTACGTTGCTTGGTACGTAGCGGCCGGTCCAGGGCACACGCTGGAACAGCGGTTGCCAGAGCAGCGGCACCAGCAGGCTCAGCGGCAGGATCACCAGAAAGGTGACGCAGACCTGCTTCCAGCGGGGCGGTGGAGCCTGCGCAGTTTCCGGCATGAACCAGAACTCGTTGCCCGGGGCGACCTCCATTTGATCGCCGGCGCGCAGCAGCGGCTCGACCTCGGCGATCAGTTCCCGCCTTTGTTCGGATTCGGTCCAGTTGCGCAGTTGTTCCAGGCCGACGAAGCGCAGCACGCAGGTAAATTGCGTCAGGCTATCCAGATGGTTGCGCACCACGTCCACGCCGAGGTGGCCGGGGCATTGACTGGCGGTGCTGGTGACGCGCCGCAGCCAGGCCTCGTAACGCGGTACATGGTTGGCGCGCACCTGGTGACGGACTACCAGAGTGACGGTTTCCTGTGGCGTCTCGTTCATGCTGAGGGCTCTGTGCGTGGCGTGGGTCTTGTCGATCCGGCGGCGCAGGCGCGCCACCGGTCGAGTCGGGGACGTTGCCGCCCCATGGGCTCAGATGGGCGTTGCCACCGGGGCCAGGGTCGGGCCGTGCTGCACCCGCTCCGGCGCCTTGTGCACCATGGTGTAGGCGTAGTCCACGCCCATGCCGTAGGCACCGGAGTGTTCGGTGACCAGCGCCATGACAGCGTCATAGGTGTCGCGGTTTTTCCAGTCGCGCTGCCACTCCAGCAGCACCTGCTGCCAGGTCACCGGCACTACGCCGGCCTGAATCATGCGCTGCATGGCGTAGTCGTGCGCCGCCTGGCTAGTACCACCGGACGCATCGGCGACCATGTAGATCTCATAACCGGCATCGTGGATGGCGGACAGGGCGAAGGTCAGGTTGCAGACCTCGGTCCACAGGCCGGAAACGATGATCTTGTTGCGGCCGTTCTTCTTCAGCGCGTCACGAACCTTCTGGTCGTCCCAGGAGTTCATCGAGGTACGCTCCAGCAGCGGCGCATCCGGGAATACGGCAAGCAGCTCGGGGTAGGTATGGCCGGAGAAGCTTTCGGTCTCGACCGTGGTGATGATGGTCGGAATGTCGAAGATCTTGGCAGCCTTGGCCAGACCCACGGTGTTGTTCTTCAGGGTTTGCCGGTCGATGCTCTGGACGCCGAAAGCCATCTGAGGCTGTTGGTCGATGAAGATCAGCTGGCTGTTCTGAGGGGTCAGGACTTCGGTTTTTGGATTGCTCATGGCGCTTTCCTTTGGGTTGGCAATTAAGGGGCCGCCCTTCGCCGAGTAGACAGTCGCGTCCCCGAGGGCGTGGAAGTGGACTATCTCAGCTCGATTCTGGTGGGGATTGGATTGCTTTCCTGCTTTGGTATCAGGCTACGTTGATCGCACCGGATGACTGGGGCGCAGGGTGTTCCAGCAGCGCGGCGCGGCTGTAGCGAGAGGGCGAGCCGGGCGCAGGTGCGGGTAGCTGGAGCAGTTGCGAAAAGGGGCAGGTGGTGCGCTGTGTCGGGGAAGGGTGGTTGTCGGGGATGCGCGACGACAGGAGCCAATGCGGCTCGGCTTCGTCCCAAAGCAGCATTGCCCGGCGCGGCTGAAGGCGGCAAGCTGGTCGGCAAGCTGCCCGGAGAACCGTCGATGTCTGATCAACCCCCCGTTACCCGGCAACTGGACAATGGTGCCGAGCTGCGCGCGCAGCAACAGCCCTGGGCGCAACAGGTGGGGTTCTGCCTGCGCGTGGCGGCAGGCAGTCATGACGAGCCCGCGGCCTACCCGGGCCTGGCGCATTTTCTCGAGCACCTGCTGTTTCTCGGCAGTCGCAATTACCCGCGCGATCAGGGGCTGATGGCGTTTGTCCAGCTTCATGGCGGGCAGGTCAACGCCTCGACTCAGGCGCGGAATACCGACTTCGTCTGCCAGTTGCCGGTCGCGCACCTGCAGCCGGCGCTGGCCCGCCTGCTGGACATGCTCTGCCGGCCGCTGCTGGATAGCGAAGCCCAATTGCGCGAGCGCGAAGTGCTGCACGCGGAATACCAGGCGCGCAGCCAGGATGGCAGCAGTCGCATCGATCATGCCCTGGGGCAGGCGCTGGCTGCCGGTCATCGCTGTAGCGAGTTCCTGGCGGGGGAGCGCAGTACGCTGCCGGTCGAGACGCCTGCGTTTCAGCAGGCGCTGCGGGAGTATCACCTACGACACTATCAGCCCCGGCATATGCGCCTGACCCTGGTGGGGCCGCAATCGCCAGAGCAATTGCTGGACTTGGCCGAAGCGCTGCTTGGGCCTTTGCCCGCTGGCGAGTCCTACGCCGATGCAAAGCCGGTGGCCGGTTTGCTGCCGCTGCGTGCTTCCTGTCTGCGCCTGCAGCATGATCAGCCGGGCGTGCATCTTGCCTTTGCCGCGCAAGTCGATATCGGGCAGTTGCAGGCACCACTGGCGTTGCTGCTGGATGCCCTGCAGGACCCCGCACCTGGCGGACTGCTGGCTGGCATGCGTGAGCTGCGGCTGTGTCGACGAGTACAGGTGCGGGAGCTGTATCGCCATCAGGGGCAATGCCTGCTGCGCTTCGACTTTCCCGGCGCCTCGGCGGAGCAGGGGCCGGCCTTGCGCGCTGCCTTGCGGGGCTGGGCTGTGCAGCTGCAGGGCCATGCGCACTGGCCTCGACGGTTGCGGCAGCATGAGCAGGCGGCTGCGCTCAACTCCTTCTCGCTCGGTCCCCTGGGCCTGGCCCAAGGCCTGCAGGCACACGGGCAGGAAGACGCCAGCACCTTGCGCGCACTGGATGCGCTGCTCGGACAACTGGCGCAAGGCGACGGCCTGATCGAGCTGCAATGCAGCGAGCAGGCGCAACCCTTGTGGCCCGCGACAGGGCTGTCTTTGCCGCTTAAGGCCTTGCCACTTCAGGCGCCGCCGGCTCTGGAGCGCGAATGGCAGCTGCGCAGCGACGAGCCCCTGCTGACTGGCTGCTCCCCCGTAGAGGTCGTCCTGCCTCCGGCCCGGCTGAGGCATTACCCGGGGCAGCCCGAAGGCGGCCCGGCCGCGCTTTACTGGCGCGGCCCCTGCGTTGGTAGCGGCGACGTCCCAGTCATCGAAGCCGGCCTGCTGGCGCGCAGTGCCGATCTGCGCTGGCGTGGTGAGCGGCTTGGCATCGTCAGCCAACTGAGCGTGCACACCTCTGGCTGGACTCTGATGCTGCAGGGGCCTGCGGCGCTGTTGCCGGCTTTCAGCGCACAGCTGCTGCCCTTGCTGCTGGCGCCCGTAAGCGAGTCTGTCGAGCCGGCGCCCTCAGGCATGCTGTTGCGAACGCTGTTGCAGCGTTTGCCGCAACTGTGCGAGCTGCCTGCTGCGTCGACGCTGGAGGGGCTGAGTGTCGGTCTGGGCGAGGGGGAACAGACGCAACTCGCCAAGATGTGCGCGGTTGTCGAGCCGTTGACCGAGCTGGCGCCACCGCCAACTGTCGCAAGCGGGCTTGCATGGCACCAGGCCACGCAGCCGGGCGCTGATGCGGCGCTGCTGCTGTTCTGCCCGCTGCCCGACGCCAACGCCTGTACCGAGGCAGCCTGGCGCCTGCTCGGGCAACTGTTGCAGGAGCGTTTCTATCAGCGGCTGCGAGGCGAGCTGCAACTGGGCTATGCCTTGTTCGCCGGTTTTCGTCAGGTGCAGGGCAGCCGCGGCCTGCTGTTCGCTCTGCAGTCGCCGGTATGCGATGCGGCCGCAATCTTCGGGCATATCCGCGCCTTTCTCGACGAACAGCGCTCGGTGCTGGACGGGCTGGGAGAGGCTGCGCTGTCGGGTTGCCGTGATGGGTTGCTGGCTGCGTTGAGCCCGGCGAGGTCCAATCTGGCTAGCGCCGAGCAACTCTGGCAGCTGTATCTGGCTGGCTTGCCCGAGGTGCATCCGCAACGGGTGCAGCAGGCGTTGATGACCGTGACCCCGGGCGATCTGCTCAGGGCGCATGAGCAGTTGCTGCTTGCCCGCGACTGGCGCGTACTGGCCAGCGGAGTGCCGTCGCCCGTCTAGGTCGCACGCTTTCCCCTTTAATTCCCGCCCCCGGTTCGCCAGGCCCCTGCGCCTGATGGCGTGTCGTGCGCATCTCTCCGTTTCCCGTTGCACAGGGCGCCTTGCCGGGCACTTCTACGTCCAAGGACTGGCCAGGTACTACGACCTTTCGTCCGCTACCGGTAGCAGGTCGGTCGCGAGTCCGCCGGAGCAGGCCGGTAGCGCCCGGCCAAAGCAGCAGCGAATCGCTGCCAAGGCAGCGTATGGTTGGCCTGATCGGCTTTCGATAATCGCCTCCGACACGACTGCCCTGGCGGTCGCCACTCAAGCGGAGAGCGTTATGCACAACAACAAGATCGCCATCACCCGGTTTCTGCCCCTGACCCTGGCTACGGCCGTCGCCCTGGCGACCGCGCAGCAGGCCGCCGCCGAGATCGTCCTGTACGACCAGGACGACACCACATTCTCCACCGACGGCTATATCAACGCCTTCTACGTCAACAGTGACGTGGATCGTGAGGGCGATCAGTTCGACCGCCGTCAGTCGCGGGTGAAGATGGGCTTTCTGCCCAACTGGATCGGCTTCAACTTCGGCAAGCAGATCGACGACCTCAAACTGAGCGGCCGCGCCTCGTTCTGGGTCACCATCAACGACGGCGAATCCAACGGCACCGATACCGCCATCGACGTGCGCCAGTTCTATGGCACGGTGTCCAACCCCGAGTGGGGCGAGGTGCTGATCGGTAAGGACTTCGGTCTGTTCGCCCGTTCCAACATCTTCCTCGATGAGCTGTTGGCCGGTTACGGCAACGTTTCCGACACTCTTGGTCTGGTCGACGGCAACGGCGTGTCCTTCGGCAACATCGGCACCGGCTACCCGTACCCGTTCCCGACCTCGCAGATCACCTACCGCAACAACAACCTGGCCGAGGGCCTGCGCATCGCCGTCGGTATCATGGACCCGGTCGACACCAACGACGACAGCGCCGTCGGCAAGGCCTACCAGGAGAATCCGCGCTTCGAGTCGGAGATCAGCTACCAGTTCGACCTCGGTGGTTCGACCATCTACACCTGGGTCAACGGTGCCTACCAGACCTCCGAGAACACCGACGACACCGTCGACACCATCACTTCCAAGGGCCTCGGCTATGGTGTGCAGGCCAAGTTCGGCGGCCTGTCGCTGACCGGCTCGGGCTTCCAGGCGAAGGGCATCAACCCCTTCTTCACCAATAACCTGGGCGAGCCGACCCTGCGTGACATCGACAGCGACGGTTACCTGCTGCAGGGCTCCTATACCTGGGGCAAGAACCGCGTGGCGCTGTCCTACGGCAAGACCGAGGACGACGGCAACGGCCTGGGCGTGGCGGCGGACTACGAGACCCGCGGTATCGCCTACTTCCGCACCATCAACGACAACCTCAAGCTGGTTGCCGAGTACAACCAGTACCAGATCGACGCTGCTGCCGGCAGCGGTCTGAACGAAGACACCGACACCTTCGCGGTGGGCGCGGTACTCAGCTGGTAAGCCTTACGGCTGGCAAACGACGGGAGGCCATATGGTCTCCCGTTCTTTTTTGGGCGGCGAAAGAGCAGAGCCTGCTGATCGGACTTTGCAGCGAATCGGCGCAGAACCTGTCTGCTGGTATTGGCGATCAGAACCTCGCCTGCCTGCTTTGCCGTTCTGGCCGGTCGTTGTCTGACCATCGGCGCGCTTCTCGCTACCTACGAACGCCTGATCCAGTACTCAAGTAGCATGGGGTGGCCAACCCGTGCTTCGTAGAATTTCCTCGTGATCAGATTTTGCGGTGGGACGTGTTATGGCCCTGGAACAGGCGGAAGGCGTAATCAGCGCCGTATCCAGCACCAAAGATGTGGAACTGGCCGCCCAGGAACTGGCGCGTCAGCTGATCCATCCCTATCTCGGTTTCGTGCTGTTCTTCTGCTCGGCCGAATACGACCTGGAAGGACTGGGCCAGGCGCTCGAGGCGCATTTCGGCGGCGTCAGCCTGGTGGGCTGCACCAGCGCCGGGGAAATCACCCCGCAGGGCTACGGCCGCGGCTGCGTGGTGGCGCTGGGCTTCGACCTGCGCTGTTTCTCCATCGCCAGCGCGCTGATCGACGAGATGGAACGCTTCAATCTGCTCGATGCCCAGCAACTGGTCGATGGCCTGGTCAAGGATTGCCGCAGCAACGAGCTGGCCTCGATCAAGGGCCACAGCTTCGCCCTGACCCTGCTCGATGGCCTTTCCAGCCGTGAAGAGCTGGTGCTCGGCGCGCTCAGTGCGGCGCTGGGCAGCATCCCGCATTTCGGCGGCTCGGCCGGCGATGACAACCATCTGACCCACACCCACGTCTATCACGGTGGGCGCTTCCACAGCGGCGCGGCGGTGGTGGTGCTGTTCAACACCTGGCTGGAGTTCGAGGTGTTCAGCACCCATCACATTCAGCCCAGTGCGGAAAAGCTGGTGGTGACCCGTGCCGACAGCGCTACCCGCCGGGTGTATGAACTCAATGCGGCGCCGGCTGCACAGGAATATGCCGACCTGATCGGTGTGCCGGTCGAGGCGCTGGATCTGCGGGCGTTCGCCGCCTATCCGCTGGCGGTGCGCATCAGCGATCACTATTACGTGCGCTCGATCCAGCAGGTGCACGACGACCTCAGCCTGACCTTCTACTGTGCGGTGGAAAACGGCATCGTCCTTACCGCCATGCACCCCGGCCCCTTGCTGCCCAACCTGCAGCAGCTGTTCGCCGGGCTGCAGCAGCGCCTCGGTCCGCTGCTGCTGACCATCGGCTGCGACTGCTTCCTGCGCCGCCTGGAGATCGAGACCGATGGCGGCGTCGAGTCGGTCGCCACACTGCTGCGCGAGCAGCGGGTGATCGGCTTCAACACCTACGGAGAGCAGTTCAATGGCATGCACATCAACCAGACCTTCACCGGTGTCGCCATTGGCCGACCTGTTGGGCGTGTCGAGCGCTGAGCTGCAGGCGCATTGTGCGGCGCTGGAGCAGGAGAACGCCAAGCTCAGGCGCATCAACGCCGCGCTGATCGAACGGGTCGAGTCGATCCATTCCCGTGGCGATGACGCCTATGCGGCCTTCCAGCACTCGGTGGTGCTGTCCGAGCAGGTGCGCGAGCGCACCGACGCGCTGAACCAGGCGATGGCCGAACTGAAATCCAGCAACCAGTTGCTCAGCGACGCGCGGCTGCGTGCCGAGACCGCGCACCAGCACCTGATCGATGCCATCGAAAGCATCTCCGACGCCTTCGTGCTGTTCGATGATCGCCAGCGCATCGTGCTGTTCAACAGCCGCTTCAAGGCGCTGTGGGCGCGCAGCCGCGCACGCATCGGCACCGGCACGCGGCTGGAGGAGATTCGCCGGCTGAGCCGCAGCACCGGTCTGGTGGTGGAGGCGCAGCTGGGCAAGGAGGGTGAGCCGAGTCTGTTTCGCCTGCAGGACGGACGCTGGGTGCAGGTCAGCGAGCGGCCGACTCGCGAGGGTGGGCTGGTGATCCTCTACACCGACATCACCGAGGTCAAGCAGAGCGAGGCGCTGCGCCGCGAGCAGGCGCTGGCGCAGAAGTCGCGCCTGCTGCAGCGCGCGGTCGACAACCTGTCGCAGGGCATGGCGATGGTCAATGCCGATGGCGCGCTGGAGCTGTGGAATCACCGCTTTCTGGAGCTATGCGGGCTGGCCCCGATCAGCGCGCACCGGCCGTTCGCCGAGGTGATGGCCGAGAGCGAGCTGCAGCCGCTGACCCCGGATAGCCGCGATGCCAACGGCAAGCTGCTGCGTCAGGTGGAGGTTCGCCTGTTCAATGGGCGCATGCTGGAAGTGCGCACCCATCCGCTGCCCACCGGCGGCTTCGTCAACACCTTCACCGACATCACCGAGCGACATCGTCAGGCCCAGGCGCTGAGCGACAGCGAGCGCTGGATTCGCCTGATCACCGACCATGTGCCGGCGCTGATCGCCTACCTGTCGGCGGACCTGGTCTACGAGTTCACCAACAAGGTCTACGAGGAGTGGTACTGCTGGCCGCGCGGCGCCATGCTCGGCCAGAGCCTGCGCGAAGTGCACAGCGAGGAACACTGCCAGCGCCTCGAGCCCTACGTGGAGTTGGCGTTGTCCGGTGAGAGCGTGACCTTCGAATTCGCCGAAACCAACCACAACGGCCAGGAGCGCTACATGCTGCGTTCCTACGTGCCCAACCGCCAGGCCAGCGGTGAGGTGGTCGGCATCTTCGTGCTGATCCGCGACATCACCGAGCGCCGCCGCACTGCCGAGGCATTGCACCAGGCCTATCAGCACCTGGAACAGCGCGTGCGTGAGCGTACCGCCGAGCTGACCACGGTGAACGAGCAGCTGCGCCGCGAGATCGACGAGCGTACGCAGATGGAAGCGCGCCTGCGTGAAGCCAAGGGTGAAGCGGAGCAGGCCAACCTGTCCAAGACCAAGTTCCTCGCCGCTGTCAGCCATGACCTGCTGCAGCCGCTCAATGCGGCGCGGCTGTTCACCAGCGCGCTGCTGGAGAAGAACGATCTGAGCGGCTGCGCGCCGCTGGTGCGCAACGTCAGCAACTCGCTGGAAGACGTGGAAAGCCTGCTCGGCACGCTGGTGGACATTTCCAAACTCGATGCCGGGGTAATCAAGCCGGATATCGCGCCGTTCGCCGTCAGCGAACTGCTGGAGAACCTGGCCGCCGAGTATCACCAGATCGCCGGCAGCGAGGGGCTGCGCCTGGACTACCTGCCCAGTTCGGCCCTGGTGCGCAGCGACGTGCAATTGCTGGCGCGGATTCTGCGCAACTTCCTCAGCAACGCCATTCGCTACACCGCCAGCGGGCGCATCCTGCTGGGTTGCCGGCGGCGCGGCAACAGCCTGTCCATCGAGGTCTGGGACACCGGCATCGGCATCGCCCAGGACAAGCTGGTGGAGATATTCCAGGAGTTCAAACGCGGCGATAACGTCCAACGCAAGCAGGATCGCGGCCTCGGCCTTGGGCTGGCGATTGTCGACAAGATCGCGCGCATGCTCGGCCACCGCATTCGCGTGGCATCGCAGCAGGGCAAGGGGTCGATGTTCGCCGTCGAAGTACCGCTGACCCGTCGCGCGCCGCGCGTGCGCACCGTGCAGGACAGCCCGGATCAACTGCTCGAACGCCTCAGCGGCGCGCGGGTATGGGTACTGGATAACGATGCGTCGATCTGCGCCGGCATGCGCACATTGCTCGAGGGCTGGGGCTGCCAGGTGATCACCGCGCTGAGCGAGGAGGATCTGGCGCGTCAGGTGGACAACTACCACGCCGAGGCCGATCTGCTGATCGCCGACTATCACCTCGACGACGAGCGCAACGGCGTCGACGCCGTTGCGCAGATCAACGCCCGGCGCAGCACGCCGCTACCGGCGCTGATGATCACCGCCAACTACAGCAACGAACTCAAGCAGCAGATGCGCGAGCTGGGCCACAGCCTGCTGCACAAGCCGGTGCGGCCGATGAAGCTGAAGGCAGCGATGAGCCATTTGATGGAGCGTGGGGCAGGGGCTTGAGGCTGACGTGGGCCCCGGCTGAACACACGGCGCACCCTGCTGACGCCCTGCGCCGAGGCCGCCACGATCCCGTAGCCCGGATGCAATACGGGAAGGATCATGCCGTTCTGCCCCGGATTTCATCCGGGCTACGATACGGGCAGGTCATAAATCATCCGCGATCAGGCGCTTGCCCAGGCTGACCGAGGCATCGACCTTGTAGCCAAGCCGTTCGTAGAAGGCCAGGGCCGCGCGGTTGGTATCGCGCACCTGCAGGCTGAGCTTGGGGCAGCCCATGGCAAGCAATTGCTCTTCGATATAGGCCATCAGCTGACGGGCCAGCCCCTGCTGGCGCCGCTGCGGAGATACCGCCAGGTAGTTGACCCAACCGCGATGCCCCTCGTAGCCGGCCATGGCCGAAGCCACCAGTTCGCCGTCGATCTCACCCACCAGAAACAGCTCGGGTTGCACCTTCAGCTTGCGCTGGATGTCCTTGTACGGATCGTTCCACGGGCGGGTCAGGTCGCAGCGTTGCCAGAGATCAACGACGGCGGCTTCGTCGGAAAGGCGGAAGGGGCGGATCAACATGCGGGCGACTCCGTGGCGCAAAGTCGCCGTTTTAGCACGTCGCTCAGCGGCGCAGGTAGGAGGCGAAATCGATATCGCCGGCCGAGAGAATCGCCTGCACACGGTTATGTACGTTTAGTTTGCGCAGGATGGCCGAGACGTGGGCTTTGACCGTGGTTTCGGCGATATCCAGGCTGTAGGCGATCTGCTTGTTCGACTCGCCCTTGGTCATGCGCTCAAGCACCAGCAGCTGCTTGCGCGTCAGGGCCTGCAGCAGTTCCGGGGCAATGCTGGGGTTGTCGTGGTGCTGGCGCGAGTTGCCGCTCTTCTGCGAGCGGATGATGTCCGGCGGCAGGTAGACGTTGCCATCGAGAATCTGCGCGATGGCCTCGGTCATCTGCGCGCGCGGCGAGGATTTGGTGATGAAACCCACTGCGCCGTAGGTGATGGCCTGCAGCACGATCTGCTTGTCCTGTTCGGCGGAAACGATGACCACCGGAATGGTTGGCGCCTCGTTGCGCAGGTTCATCAGTCCGCCCAGGCCGTGCATGCCGGGCATGTTCAGGTCGAGCAGGATCAGGTCCAGATCGTCGTGGTTCTGGGTCAGCTCCAGGGCACTGTCCAGGTCGGAGGTTTCCATGATCTCGCTGCCGGGAAAACCGTCGGCGATGACGTTATGGATGGCTTCACGAAACAGCGGATGGTCGTCGGCAATCAGAATCTTGTACATGGCCTTGCACCTCGTTGTTGTGATTATGGGTTGGCGGCGGGCGTGAGGAAAGCAGCAGGCAGTTCGGCAGGTTGTGCGGCTACCAGGGGCAGGCCGGCCTGTTCCCAGGAATCGACGCCGTCACGGTACCAGTAGAGCTGGCGATAGCCCATGGCATGGGCGCGACGCGCGGCGTTCCAGCTCAGCCAGCAGTCGGAGCGGCAGTAGAACACGAAGGGCTGGCGCACGTCGCCGCGGCTCTGCTGGTGCAGATAGTGGCTGAAATAGCGCTGCCATTGCGGGGCCAGGTTGCCATCGCCGGTGTTGGCCAGCCACAGGCTGCCGGGCAGGTTGGCGTGGGGGACGTCCTCGACGAAGCGGTCCTGCACGAAGGGACGGCGATAAACGTCGATCAGGCGGGTGTCCGGGCGCTCGGCTAGGAGCTTCTGCAGCGCGGGGGTATCGACGATCTGTACGCCTTCCAGGCTGGATGGCGTCGGGCTGCGGTACTGGCTGCTGCGATAACCATCGGCGTCGAATAGGTCTTCGGCATGTGCAAGGCAGGCCAGCAGCACGGCGGCGAGCATCAGGCTCGCTTGCACGGGCAGACGGTACTTCATGGCAAGGTCTCTACTTATTGTTGTAGCGGTATTACAGGCCATGGTCGCAGGCTTGGGAATTCTACGTTGGAGAGGAAAACCAGTACCAAAGTAGTAGAAATGCCTGCGCTGCCGGCCGCTCGCCCCCCGCGCCTGCGATGGCGCGGGGCCGTGCTCAGCCGGCCTTGCGCAGCGCCGCGTGCTGCGGATTGAAGCTGGCCACTGCGAGCACCGTCAGCAGCACGGTGAGACCGCCGCAGATCAGCAGCGCATCCAGATGCAGACGCAGGTACAGGGCGTTGCGCACCAGCTCCACCGCATGGGTGAAGGGATTGAGCGCACACAGCCAGTACAGCCACTCGCTGGACTCGCGCATCTTCCACAACGGGTACAGCGCGGACGAGAGGAAGAACAGCGGGAAGATGACGAAATTCATCACCCCGGCGAAGTTCTCCAGCTGGCGGATGCCGTTGGACAGCAGCAGGCCCAGCGCACTGAGCAGCAGCGCCACCAGCAGCAGCGCCGGCAGTGCGGCGAGCAGGCCCATGGCCGGCGGCTGCACCCCGTAGAACCACGCGATGGCGAGAAAAGCGTAGACCTGCAGCAGCGAGATCAGCGCCGTGGCCAGCAGCTTGGCCACCAGCAGAAAGGCGCGCGGCAGCGGGCTGGTGAGCAGCACGCGCATGCTGCCCATTTCGCGGTCGTAGACCATCGACAGCGAGCCCTGCATGCCGTTGAACAGCAGGATCATGCAGGTCAGGCCCGGGACGATGTAGGTGTCGTAGGTGATGTAGGTGTCGTACGGCTCGATGATGGCGATGCCCAGCGCGGCGCGAAAACCGGCGGCGAACACCAGCAGCCACAGCAGCGGCCGCACCAGCGCGCTGAGAAAGCGTGAACGTTGCAGGACGAAACGCAGCCATTCGCGCAGCACGATGCCGCGCAGGCATTCCCAGTAGGCGGTCATGGTTGCGGCTCCTCGGTGGGTTGTTCGCGGCTGAAGCCGCTCCTGCGGGCCTGGCTGTCCAGGTTTGGCCGCAGCGCCTCGCGCACATGGCCACGGCCCAGCGCCTCGTCGCCGGTGAGGCGGGCGAAGCTGATGGCCAGGTCGTCGCCGAACTGACCGGCCTTGCCCCAGGCCACGCACTCACCACGATGCAGGATCAACAGATCGTCGCTGGACTCGATTTCGTCCAGCAGGTGGGTCGTCCACAGCACGCACAGGCCCTGTTCGCGACACAGGTTGCGCACGTGCCGACCCAGTGCCAGGCGGCTGGCCGGATCAAGCCCGGCACTGGCTTCGTCGAGCAGCAGCAGGCGTGGCTGATGGAGCAGGGCGCGAGCGATCTCCACCCGGCGACGATGGCCGCCGTTGAGCGTGCGCACCTTGTCATGACGGCGCTCGGCGAGATCCTGACGCAGCAGTTCCTCGTCGATGCGCGCCTGCGCCTGGCGGCGCGGCATACCGTGCAGCGCGGCGTGGTAGGCGAGGTTCTGCTGCACCGAGAGGTCGAGATCCAGCGTGCTCTGCTGGAACACCACGCCGAGCTGACGCAGCGCCTGGCGAGGTTCATTGCGCAGGCTGTGGCCGAAAATGTGGATGTCGCCCTGCTGCAGGTCGTAGAGGCGGGTGAGCAGGGCGATCAGGGTGGACTTGCCGGCGCCGTTGGGGCCGAGCAGGGCGCCGAAGCGCCCCGACGTCAGCTCGAAGGTCAGATCGCCGAGGGCCTGGCGGGCGCCATAGGCGAAACCGACGCCGCTCACCTCGAGCGCATTCATGGCGTCACCACCACGCCCCAGGGGTAGCGGCCGACCTTGATCGACTTGGTCACCTTGAGCGAGTCGACGTCGATCACCGAGACGTCGCCGCTGACCCCGTTGGTGGTCAGCAGGCGTTTCTGATCCGGGGTGAACGCCAGGTGCCAGACGCGCCGGCCGACCAGCAGGTAGTCGAGAATCTCGAAGGTCTTGGCGTCCACCACGGCCACATGGTTGGCCGGGCCGAGGGCGATGAAGGCGTACTTGCCGTCGTCGGTCAGCTTGACCCCGACGGGCTGCACCTTGTCCGGGTGCACGCCCTTGATGGCGAAGTTGAGCACCTTGAGCACCTGACGCGTGTCCACATCCAGCACCGTCACCGTGCCACCAATCTCGGCCGAGGCCCACAGGCGCTTGCCGTCCTTCTCGAACTCGACATGGCGCGGGCGCTGGTCGACCAGGGTGTTGTCCACCAGTTGCTGAGTGCTGGTGTCGATCCAGTGCAGCATGTTGGTGGTCTCGCTGGTGTTGACCGCCCACTTGCCGTCCGGGCTGACCGCCATGCCTTCCGGCTCCACGCCCACTTCGATCTGTGCCAGCACCTCGTCGCTCTGTGCGTCGACCACCGTGACCAGCGCATCGTCCTCGTTGGAGATGTACAGCCAGCGGTCGTTGGGGTGCAGGGCGAACTGCTCGGGGTCGGCGCCGGACGGCAGCTCCTTGATGATCTTGCGCGTGGCCAGATCCATTACCTGCACGCGGTCCGAATCGCTGGCGCAGATGTACAGAAGCTTGTTGTCGGAAGACAGCAGCAACCCGCGCGGGCGCATGCCGACGTCGAGTGTGGCGGTGACTTCGAGGCTGTCGAGGTCGATGACGCTGATGCTGTCATCCTTCTCGTTGGATACGTAGGCGGTGGCGGCGAAGGCCGGGTGGCAGGCTAGGCCGAAGGCGACGGCGCAGGCGAGGCGGGTCACGCGCATGGGGTTGATCCTCTTGTTGTAATGATTTGCAGCCATCGGCTGGGCGCTTGCTTTTTTTGTGGGAGGCGCTTTCGGCTCGGGCATCCTGCTTCGCTCTACCTCCTGCATCCCTGCAGTCGCAGCGGCGACTCTCGCGGCTAAAGCCCCTCCCACAGGTGTTCTCCTACAGAGGGGGTCCCGCCAGGTCGCAGCTCACCTCGGGCCGGTCGTAGCCGAGGCTGTCCATCTCGTTGCTCGGATGGAGGAATCCGTCCTGCGGCGAGGTGCTGACCAGCGCGCGCGGATGCACCAGGGCAATCGGTTGGCGCAGCTCGCCGTTCCATGGGCGGAAGCTCAGCTTGCGGCCCTTGAAGCCGTCCAGCGGCAGGTCGGCGGATAGCGCCAGAGCCTGGATCGCCTGAGGCTCGGCGGCGCGCAGCCTGGTCACGGCGGCGGCGATGCTGCGCACGGCCATCCAGGCGGCGAAGTCGCGGTCGTTCATCCAGCGTCCGGCCAGTTCCTCGAAGCGTTTCTGCAGCTGCGCGGCGCCGAAGGTTTCCACCGTCTTGTGCCAGGCGGTCGGCGTCAGACCCTGGGTGCCGGCCACCGGGCGCGGATACCAGGTGTTGTAGGGCAGGTATTCGCCGAAGTCGCCGCGCTCGTCGGCCACCAGCACCACGTCGTATTCGGCGGTCTGGGTGAACAGCGGCATTTCCGCCTGGGCGCTGCGGCGCTGGTCGTTGTCGAAGCTCCAGGGCTTCTCGGCGACGATCTTGTGGCCGAAACGCTTGGCGGCGCGCTTGAGCGCGTCGGCGTAGGCGATGTCGTCCTCGGTGCTGCCGGTGACCAGCAGCCAGCGCGACCATTTGCGCACGGCGAGAAACTGCGCCAGGGCGTCGGCCAGCATGGCGCGGCTGGGCAGGGTGTGCAGCACGTTGCCCAGGCATTGCTCGCGGCGCAGGCCGTCATCGGCGCTGCCGGCATTGAGCAGCAGGCTGCCCGGCAGGCGCTGGCTGAGCTGGCGCAGGGTGGTGGTCGGCGCGTTGATCACGAACAGGCGGATACCGGCCTGGTGCTGCTGTTCGGCTGCTGCGAGAACTTCATCGGCATCTGCGCTCTCGGCGCTGACCAGCTCATAACGCTGCTTGAGGAAGCGCCCGGTGCTGTTGCTGTCGATGATCGCCAGCTCGGCTCCGCGCAGGCCGGCGTCGGTCGGTTCGGGTATGACGTTGGACAGTAGTGGGCCGCGCGCCGGCTGATGCGCCAGGTAGCCGATACGCACCTGCAGTTCGTCCGCCACGGCGCTGGTCGCCAGCGTGCAGGCGGCAGTGAGGCAGAACAACAGGCGGCAACTGATCCGGTGCATGGGGCGACTCCTGCATAGGGTGTCGCCAGCATAGGAAGCGCTTACGGCTCGGGAAATATGCCCAAGGTAGCGCCGGACACGTACGAAGGTAGTAGCTCTTCAGGGTGGCTCTGCGCCGTTTTCACTCGCCTTGCTGGCGGATGTCCAGACGCAGTCCATGGATCTCGGCCTGGCCGTCGCGCAGGCGCTGCAGGGCGTTTTCGCGGATTTCCAGCTGCTGCGTCCGCTCGCCACGTTGCAATGTTTCGCGGATCAGCGAGAAGGCCAGGACGCCATCATCCGTGCTCAGCAACTCCGGCTCGTTGCGCTGATAGTGATAGTCGTCGGCCTGGGCGAAGCTTTGTTGCCACAGTGTGCGCAGTTGCGCCTTGTCCAGCCGCTGCCAGCTACGCGACTGCGGCAGGCGCACCTGGATCTGGGCGTCGTCGTTGATCGGCGCGACCAGAGCTGCGGAATCCATGCGTTGCGCCGCCTGGTCGACCTTCGCCAAGGCGGTCAGCACGGCGCGGCGTTGATCGACGCCGGGTACGATGGCGGCGCTGCTGTCGCCTTCGAGCGCAGTTAGAAACTGCTGGGCCTGCGGATGTTCTCCTTGCCTGGCGGCAGCTCGTATCCAGCTCAGGCCTGCAGCGTGCTGGCCCTGCTGGTAAAGACGCTCGCCCAGCGTCCATTGTGCGTCGGCGTTGTCCTGTTCGGCGGCACGCCGATACCAGCGCAGCGCCTGGTCCTGATTGCTTTCCGTGCCCAGCCCCAGGTCGTGGGCGCGAGCCACTTCGTACATGCCGATGGCGTCGCCGGCATCGGCAGCGAGCTGGTACCAGTCGAATGCTTGCTTCAGATCGACCTCCGTACCCAGGCCAGCCGCGTACATGTTGCCGAGATTCAGCATGCCCTGGCGGTTGCCGGCTTCAGCAAGGTGGCGATAGCGCACGAAGGCTTCGTCGAAGTCGCCCCTCTTGTACACCGCGTAAGCCTCCAGGACCTGGATCATCTCGCGGGCGATATGCGCCTGTTCCTCGTCGTTGGCGCTCAGCGGCGCGCTTAGCAGAGTACCCAGCAACAGGCAGGCAATATGGCGCATGAGGCTCTCCGGCCAGGTGGATATGGAAAATTCAGGCTAGCAAGCCGAGGGCGTGCGGTATTTAGTCCGATGGTGGCGGATGGATGCGTCGATGGTGGGAGGCATGGCGGCTGTAGTGGGCAATCGGCCTTTTGCTGACGGGAAATCTGCCCAAAGTACCAGCCCATCAGTACCAAGGTAGTAACCCGGTTTGGGCTCTGGCTTCTTAGCATGGCAGGCATCGTCCAATAACAAGAACAGGTGAACGCCATGCGTATTCTCAAAGCTCTGCTGCTGCCGCTGTTGCTGATCCTCAGCCTGCTCGGCGTCGACCAGCTCCACGCTGCCGGTGACATGACCCGTCGCCCGGTGGCGTTGCCCGATCTGGTGCTGGGCAGCGATGACAGCGACTACTTCATGTCGCAGACCGAGTACCAGCTGGAAACCGGCCAGGCCTACCAACTCAAGATCATCTCCAACGGCCAGAAGGAATACGCCTTCCAGGCACCGGAGTTCGCCACCTCCATCTACCTGCGCAAGGTCGAGGCCGGCGGCGTGGAGATCAAGGCAGTGACCCTCACCGAACTGGAATTCGAGGACGCCGGTGAGGCGGAGATCTTCTTCCTGCCGGTCAAACCGGGCAAATATCGTTTCTACGCCAAGGGCCTGGAAGGCAAGGGCATGCTCGGGCACTTCGTGGTCAAGTAGATGACTGCTCTGGGCCGCATCAATCTCGGCGTCAGCCTGCTGTTCGGGCTGGTGACCCTGGCCGGGCTGGCGCTGCTGCTGCGTCAGGCCAGCCACGATGTGCAGCGCGAGCTGCAGGCAGCCGAGGCGGTGGTGCAGTACCTGGGCGAGGTGGCCCGCAGCAACCCGGCCAGCCTGCGTCCCGAACTGACCGAGAACCTGCGCCATGTCAGCGTCAGCTGGCAGCGCCCTGGCGAGCCGGCGCAGGAGGCGGACGCCAGCGGTATCGAACGCTGGATCGCCGAGCGTCTGCTGGGCCCGGCCATGCTGGCTAGCCACACCTGGCCGCTGGATGACGGGCGTGAACTGCACATCGCCCTCGATCCTGACGATGAGATCGAGGAAATCTACGATTCGCTGCTGCAACTGCTGCTGCTCAGCGCCTTCGCCCTGATCCTCACTCTGCTGAGCATTCGCTTTGCCGTACAGCGGGCTCGGCGCGTGCTGGACGAGTTGCTCGCCGGCCTGCGCGAAGTCGGCGCCGGTCACTTCGACACCCGACTGCACGACCACGGCCTGGCCGAGGCCAGGCACCTGGCGGCACACTTCAACGAGATGGCCATCACCCTGCAACAGGTGCAGGCGGACAACGTCGAGCTGACTCAGGCGCTGCTGGAGCTGCAGGAGCGCGAGCGTACGCGCCTCGGTCAGACCCTGCATGACGACCTCGGCCAATACCTTAGCGGCATTCGCGCCCAGGCCTGCCTGCTCAAGGTAATCGCCGACCGCCCGCAGCAGGTGCAGGACATCGCACGTCTGCTCGACGACAACTGCGAGCGTCTGCAGCAGGGCTTTCGCAGCCTGATCCGCGACCTCTACCCGGTGGTGCTGGAGCGCCTGGAACTAGGCCCGGCGTTGCAGCAACTGGCTGCCGACTGGCAGCAGGCACAGGGCATTCGCTGCCGCCTGCAACTCAGTGAACAACTGCCGAGCCTGCCGCTGGCGAGCAAGGCCCATCTCTACCGCCTGGTGCAGGAGGCGCTGACCAATGTCGCCCGGCATGCCGATGCCAGCGAAGTACGCATTCGCCTGCAGCGCCGTGGCCATGGCCTGCGCCTGCTGGTACGTGACAACGGCAGGGGCACTGCACTACCGCTGCGCCCGGGCATCGGTCTGCGCTCGATGCGCGAACGCAGCCGCAGCCTGGGCGGCGAGCTGCGCCTGCACAGTCGCCCGCAAGCGGGCTGGGCGCTGTGCCTGAACATTCCCCTGGAGGCAACGTCATGAAGATTCTGCTGGTAGATGACCACGCCGTGGTGCGTCAGGGCTACGCCAGTCTGCTGCGTGCGCTGTTGCCCGAGGTGCAATTGCGTGAAGCCTGCGATGGCGAACAGGCGTTGCAGCGGGTGCAGGAAGAGATTCCCAACCTGGTGATCATGGATATCGGCCTGCCCGGCATTAGCGGTCTGGAAACCACTCGCCGCCTGCGTCAGCGCCTGCCACAGCTGCGCATCCTGTTCTTCAGCATGCATGACGAACTGCCTCTGGTGCGCCAGGCGCTGGACGCCGGCGCCATCGGCTATCTGACCAAGAACTCGTCACCGGAAGTGCTGGTGGAAGCGGTCAAACGCACCGCCGCCGGCCACGCCTATATCGAACAGCAACTGGCCACCCAGCTGGCCTGCAATCCCGCCAGCAGCGACGGTCTCGACCCGCGCCTGCGTGAGCTGACCCAGCGCGAGTTCGAAATCTTCGTCATGCTCGCCCGCGGCCTGCCACCGCGGCAGATTGCCGAGAAGCTGTGCATCAGCGCCAAGACCCTGTCCAACTACCAGACCCTGGTAAAGAACAAACTGCAGATCGCCTCGCAGGCAGAGCTGGTGCACCTGGCCATTGACAGCGGGGTGGTGAGGGTTGGGCTGGAGAGCGCCTGAGCAGGGCGATTCATTAGTTACGTGGCAAGTTTGGCGTTCTCAACGCTCGGGCAGTCTTACAAAAGCGAAAATGGAGACTACCTTCTGACCCTATACCTGAGGTTATGATGATTGGTCCAAGTCGTTCGCCGCGCGAACTCAGGACGTCAGCTTAAATGAGTAGCTCTGTAACCATTCGTGAAGTTCAAGAAGCGTTCGCCGACACTATTCTTACCTCTGAAGAGCGCGTTGTCGTTTCAACTTATGATAACGAAGGGGCTTCATTTGTATTCGAGGGGCGTCGCTGGCAGGAGATTGGTCGGCATGAACTTGCAATGGTCACCGCGTGCCTCTGGTTTCTCACTCCAGCAGCTATTTGTGCGTATCTGCCGGCATTCTTAGGTTCTGTACGAAAAGTACTGTCGTAGGCACCGCAGCGTGCAAGCCAGCGTGACCATTGCGGCAAAACTTCTTGCCAGCTTGTCGTAGCGAGTGCCGATTCTGCGGCTCTCCTTCAGCCAGCCGAACATCCGCTCGATAATGTTGCGCTGTCGGTATTTCGGGCGGTCGAACAGCCTTGGTAGTCCCGGCTTGGGCTTGCGTTTCATGGTTCGCAGCGGAATCACAGGCTGCATCCGGTAACGGTCGCAGTACTGACGCAAGTGCTCGGCATCGTAGCCCTTGTCTGCCAACAGCCAGCGGCAGCGCTTGCGAGGTCGGCCTGGCTTGCCGGGGATACGAACCTGATCCAGGAGTGCCTGAGCATTCGAGATGTCGCTGGCCTGGCCCGGCGACAGCAAAAAGCGCAGAGGCACGCCGTTGGCATCGCAGAGCATATGAATCTTGGTGGTCAGGCCACCTCGGCTACGTCCCAACGCATGGTCTACCGGCTCTTCTGGCCCCCCTTTTTCCCGGCGCCAGAAGAGGCTCGGGTTGCTCGTACCGCTGTCGAGTCGATCATCCAGGTATCCAGATCAATCAGTCCTTCCTGATTCAATCGAATCTGCAAACGCTCAAGAACTTGGTCGAACGTACCGTCATCCCGCCAGTCACGAAACCGTTGATACACCGTCGACCATGGGCCAAACCGCTCTGGCAGGTCACGCCAAGCTGCGCCTGAGCACAGGATCCAGAGGAGGCCGTTGAGCATCAGCCGGTCATCACTGCGAGGTCGCCCCATTTTCTGCTCGGGGGAAACCAGATCCGCGATCAGCTCCCAAGCTGCATCCGGGAGTTCGTAACGCTTTGCCATGCGGGCCTCCAGCCGGTCATGGCGCCGATTCTACCCGTTCGGACTTTTCGTACAGAACCTAGTTGCTTCTTTGGAAGAGCCTCGATCAGGAATAGCTGATGTAACCTTTAGCTTCATCATCCCTCCCAAGAACAACAATCGCCGTCCAAGCTTCATGGCGTGGTGGTCGCTCCTATCGCGCCGTCAGCAATCAGCAGTGGTTGCGTTTCTCCGGGTAATGCCTGAGTCGGTTCCAAATGAGTACGCAGAGGCCGTGTCTGCATTGGAGGAATCATATGCGGCACGTTAACAACTGACCATCTTCGCTCGCTGGGTCTGTTTTAGGTCAATCCACCCTGCGCAAGGTATGAACAGAGTAGGGAGCGTGAAGCTTGCCCATCGTTTACCTCAAAGCCTGCAAGAAATCTCCTTCCATAAATAGGCGTAGTTGAATTTAAGCCAGGCAACCAAGGCTTTATCGGTTTGCCGGCGAATCCAACTGTTCCTTCTTGCTGCCAGCCTTGCTTCGATCATGGCGTTGAGTGATTCCGGCTCGAAACCTGTCCAGACGGAGGGTACGGCAGCAGCGATATTCGTAAAGCATATCGGTGCTACTTCAGAGTAGAGAATCTCATAGAGAATTTCTGGCTCGATATCTTTTAATTCTTGGACTATGGCGTCGTAGTCCACCGGAAAGTCATTGAACAGGTCGGATAGTGCGACTCTGGCGGCTGTGCGTTTTTGCTCAGTCAGAAGATATCCCAATGCGAAAACTCCTCAAGCTCTTCGTCTAGCGAGTCTGCAACTGCGCCACCTGCAGCTCCGCCTGCGATAGAACCTGCCAATACGACAGCGATTGCGCAAACGGGGGCCCCTGGCCCACAAAGCGCGCTAACTCCTAAACCGGCGAGAAAACCCCCGATTGCGCCGCCACTGATAATGATGCCTTGGCGTGCGGTTTCTTTAACTTTGTTGTCAGCATTCAATATCTGATAAGTTGCCAGGGTAGCCGTTATGAGGACACCTAATTTGCCCATGATGAGCATTTTTTTCGTGCCCTTGGTGAACTTGGCATCATCTCGGCCAGCGGCTTCGAGAATGCTGTAGTGGACTTTGGACTGCTCTGCACTGGAAAGGCTGTTGTAAGGCTTTTTGAAGAGGCGTTCTGAGTAGCGATCAAAAAGCGATTGGAGTGTTCGGCCATCGGCCTTCTTTTTTTGGACAATTGCCAGGCCTTGAGCGGAGGTGAACTTCCGATGTTCCATCATGATCTTGTTTCTCATCTCATGACTGAACTGTACACCGTCCAATGCGGTAATATTTCCCGCTTTCACATCATTCAGAATTTGTTGTGACATGCGCTTGATATTTCTTAGATAGCTTGCTCTGACTTTTTCGTCTGAGATTGCATCCATAGAGAATCTGAGTGCGGCCCCTTCCATGAGCTCCAGTGCCTTATCAAGCGGGGACTCATTCAGCGCATGTTCACGTTGGACGACATAGCTGCCGGTGACAAGGTACGGCTCTGTCATAGGATCATCCTTATCCTAAAATGGAATTCAAAAATTTTTCCGTAAGCGAGGCGGATTCGGAAGACGGTCCGACGGCTAGTTCGAGCGCTACGCAGGTTTTTCCTGATGGATTCAGGAAGTTAACGCAGTTATTCGTGTTGAACACGCCTTGTAGTATGGAACCGTCTTCAAAGTGTGCGCTGCAGGATAAACCCTCATAACTTTCTTCGGCAGGAATTTTAAAGCCAATCCATGCGGTATGGCCGGGCAATAGTGAAGGAATGACAAAATTGGCAGGGGTGTGCGAGTCGCCAATAATCACTGTCCCCGAACCGCCGATTACGACGCTGCCATGAGAGCCGCCTGTATCGATGGTTGCGGCATTCTTGCCGTTTATGAATACCGTCGAGGACAGCCCCGAAACCAATGCACTGCCACATGTGCAGGTGTCGCCTTGTCTTGCGGCTGGCAGGGCATCGAACAGTACGTCAGGTGATCCTGTTGCTATGGGATTGGTACCGTGTCCTGGAATAGGGCAGCTAGGGAAGGTCTGAAGTAGCCGGGTATTTCGCGTCAACTTCAGCCCTTGCCGATTTTGAAAGCGGGCAATCGATCAAAAACCGGACAGATAGCCCACTCATTTCTCCTTTTTTGGCCGTCGCGAGCATCTCGCAACGGCTATTACCCACATTACAGGCGCACCTCTCCTGCGGTGGCAATCAAATGTCGACGTGCCATCCACAGGTTCGACAGTGCGAACAGTGTCATCAGCTGCGCGGTGTTCTTGGCCAGGCCGCGGAAGCGTACCTTCACGTAACCGAACTGGCGCTTGATCACCCGGAATGGGTGCTCGACCTTGGCCCGCACCTGCGCCTTGGCCTTTTCGATCTTGCGCTTGGCTTTGTAGAGCGGGCTGTTCTTGCCGAGTTTTCTGTATGTGCTGCGACGCGCCGCGACCTGCCAGATCACTTCGCGGCCCGCATGTTCTGAGCGCTTTTCGACCCCGGTGTAACCGGCATCGGCGCAGACGACGTTCTCCACGCCATGCAGCAGTTTGTCGACCTGGGTGACATCCGCCACGTTGGCCGCCGTGCCAACCACGCTATGCACCAGCCCCGACTCGTCATCCACACCGATGTGGGCCTTCATGCCG
This sequence comes from Pseudomonas sp. Z8(2022), assembly GCF_025837155.1. NCBI lineage: Bacteria > Pseudomonadati > Pseudomonadota > Gammaproteobacteria > Pseudomonadales > Pseudomonadaceae > Pseudomonas > Pseudomonas sp. Z8(2022). Next base: position 1,840,252 of record NZ_CP107549.1, read on the forward strand.
AAGTAGTACTGGTTACCCTTCTTGGTCTGGTGCATCTCCGGGTCGCGCTTGCCGTCCTTGTTCTTGGTCGAACTGGGTGCATGGATCAACGTAGCATCGACGATAGTGCCCTGACGCAGCGACAGACCGCGGTCACCGAGATAGCCATTGATGACGGCCAGGATACCGGCAGCCAGTTCGTGTTTCTCCAGCAGGCGGCGGAAGTTGAGGATGGTGGTTTCGTCGGGAATGCGCTCCAGCCTCAACCCGGCAAACTGGCGCAGGATGGTGGTCTCGTACAGCGCTTCCTCCATCGCCGGGTCGCTGTAGCCGAACCAGTTCTGCATCAAATGTACGCGCAGCATCGCCATCAGCGGATACGCCGGACGACCACCTTCACCCTTGGGGTAATGCGGCTCGATCAAGGCAATCAAACCCTTCCACGGCACCACCTGATCCATCTCGATCAGGAACAGCTCTTTACGGGTCTGTTTGCGCTTGCCGGCGTACTCGGCGTCGGCGAAGGTCATTTGCTTCATCGGGAAACTCGGGCAACGGGATCGGCGTATTTCACCAGATTCGGGAAGTCTTTTTCAGACCATCCCTAGACGGGTCGCTCAAGCGTGCTGCTGGTTTAGCCATGATGGCCTCGTTAAATCCTTTTAGGTGGCTCAGCCTATCATGGCTCCTATGTTCATTTTTGCTCTTTGTCTCATATCTGGGCAGTGGCCCCGCCAATAGCGGATGAAGAAAGCGTCAGCTACGCGCCCGATCTACCCTACGCAGAAGGATGGGTATGGGAGGACAATACGAACCTTGTCCACCATAGCCGCAGCTCAGGTGTCGACGGTGGAAGCGCTTGGCCATTTCCACCTTCTAAGCCTTACTCGCTACCTTCGCGCACCACCCGCCAAACCGTATTCGCCAGGTCATCCGCCACGATCAGCGCGCCGCGCGGGTCGACGGTGACGCCCACCGGGCGGCCGCGGGTCTTGCCGTCTTCGCCGCGAAAGCCGCTGACGAAGTCGATCGGATCGCCCGCGGGGCGGCCGTTCTCGAAGGGCACGAAGATCACCTTGTAGCCCACCGGGTTCTTGCGGTTCCAGCTGCCGTGCTCGCCGACGAATACGCCGTCGGCATATTGCTCGCCCATCACTTCGCTGGAGAAGTCCAGGCCCAGCGCGGCGACGTGCGCGCCGAGGGCATAGTCCGGGACGATGGCGCTGGCGACCTTGTCCTCATCCTGCGATTTCACCCTTGGGTCGACGTGCTGGCCGAAGTAGCTGTAGGGCCAGCCGTAGAAGCCGCCCTCCTGCACCGAGGTGAGGTAGTCGGGCACCAGGTCTTCGCCCAGTTCGTCACGCTCGTTGACCACCGCCCACAAGGTGCCGGTGCCCGGCTGGATGGCCAGTGCGGTGGGGTTGCGCAGGCCGGTGGCGTAGGGCTTGTAGGCTCCGGTTTCGGTGTCTACCTGCCAGACCATGGCGCGGTCGACTTCGGCCTCCATGCCGCGTTCGGTGATGTTGCTGTTGGAGCCGATGCCCACGTACAGGTAGCGGCCGTCTTCGCTGATGGTCAGCGCCTTGGTCCAGTGGTGGTTGATCGCCGACGGCAGGTCGGCGACTTTGCTCGGCGGGCCGCTGGCCCTGGTCTGGCCTTCCTCGTAGTCGAAGCGCACCAGCTCGTCCTGATTGGCCACGTACAGGTTGCCCTCGTGCAGGGCCAGGCCGTAGGGCGCGTTGAGGTCTTCGGCGAACACCGTTTGCAGCTCATAGCTGCCGTCACCATCGGCGTCGCGCAGCAGGGTCAGGCGGTTGCCGCTTTTCACCGAAGTGTTGCCGCGTGCCTTGATCACGCCGGCGATCACGTCCTTGGGCTTGAGCTTGGCCGCGTTGCCGCCACGACCTTCGGCAACGAGGATGTCGCCGTTGGGCAGCACCAGGGTTTGCCGGGGAATCTTCAGGTCGGTGGCGATGGCGCTGATGCTGAAGCCTTCGGGCACGGTCGGTCGCTGATCACCCCAGGGCGTCGGCTCGGCAATGGTCATGCTCGGCAGGATGCCGCGTTCGGGCTCGGGCAGGTCCGGCTGGGCACCGTAGGACTGCTGCTTGCTGCCGGGCTGTTCACCGCAGGCGGTCAGCAGCAGGGCGAGGGGCAGGGCGGTCAGTGCGATGGCAGTTTTCATCGGGCATCTCCTGTGCGTGGCTGGGCCATGCCGACCCAGGTGGCGGCGATGGCCAGCAGGGTGACGATCACCGACAGGGCCAGGCCCATCGGCATAACGGCCCAGGCGTCCTTGGCGTGCTCCAGCGCATTGATGAAGCCCAGCACCCAGGTAACCAGGAGCAGCAGGAAGTAGGTGAGCGGGCGCGGGTTGCGTCTACGGAACAGCCCGACCAGGGCGAACAGCATCGCCAGACCGGCGAATACCAGGGCGCCGGCGATCAGCCAGGAGGCGAAGTTGCTCCACTGGATCTGGTAGCTGCGGTAGTAGGCGATGTCGGCGATCAGCGCGCCGAGAAACAGCGGCACCTGGCCGCACAGCAGGGTGGCGTGCAGGGGGCTGAGCATGTTCGGGTAGGCGTGCGGCGTTGCGGTGGTGGTCACGGCAGATCCCTCTTGGGTCAATGACTGTTGGCGGCCCGGCTGCTGCCGCCTCGATCTGACTGTTCCTAAGAAGGGATTGCCCTGGGTGGGCATGGTTCAGGTTGTTTTAGCTAAGGGGAAAGGGTGATTTTTTCTGGCACGGTGTTCGATCTGGTGGGTAGGAGCGGCTTCAGCCGCGATGCGCTCATGAACATCGCGGCTAAAACGGAATGCCGCCCAGCCGCTCCTACGGTAAGGGGGGCTTGCGGGATCGGCTCAGTCCCAGCCCTTCGGGCACTGCACGCAGCCGGGCATGTTGGCGTCCTGGAAGTTGCCGAAGCGGGTGCGCGCGCCGGTGAGGTTGGCGTTCTCCAGATTGGAGCCGCCGAGTTTCACTTCCTGCAGGTTGGCATCTTCCAGGTGCGCGCCCCTGAGATCGGCCTTGCTCAGCCAGGTCATTTCCAGGTTGGCTGCCTGCAACTGGACGTTGTGCAGCTTGGCGCCGGAGAGCCGGGCGAATTCCAGATTGGCGGCGCGCATGTCGGCGCCTTCGAACTGCGCCGCCTGGGCGAACAGGGCCCAGCCGCTGATGGCAACCAGATTGGCGCCGGACAGGTCGGCCAGGCGCAGGTTGCTTTGTTGCAGGCTGGCGCGGGTCAGGTTGGCGCCGCGCAGCTTGGCTTTTTCCAGATTGGCCAGGTCGAGGTTGACGTGGCGCAGGTCTGCGCCGGACAGGTCGGCCCCGGACAGGTCCATGCGGCGCATGTCGAGGTTGCGCAGGTCGGCGCCACGCAGGTTGGCGTTGGGGCATTTGCTGTCGGGTTCGATGCGGCAGCCGTTGATCTGCGGCACGCCGTCGTTCTGAGTTTCGGCGCCGATGGCATGGCTGCCGAGTACCAGCAGCAGGGCCGGGATAAGCAGGGGCAGGTAGTTCATGGCGAGTCCTCGAATGGGTGATGGGGGAGGCAGTCGCGGCTAACAGGCCGTTGAAAAACGTAGGTGAGGCAGCCAGTGCAAGGCAAAAACAGGCGAAAAAGCGGAGTTTACGAGCTGTAAATGAGCATTTTGAGCCTATTTTTAACGCAGCAATGGCAACGCAGGTAGTTTTTCAACAGCCTGTTAAAGCCCCTCCCACAGTAGCGTGCATGGCGCACCCAGGTGCGCCATGCGTTCAGCCTTTAGCGCTTGGCGGTGGTCTTGTCCCAGCTCGGCAGCTTGAACACCCAGAAGGATCCACCCTGGGCGACCGGCTTGGTCAGATCGGCCATGTCGCCGCCCCACAGCGGTACCGCACCACCGTAACCGGCGGTCACGCCGATGTACTGTTCGCCGTCCTGTTCCCAGGTGATGGGCGGGGAGATGATCCCGGTGCCAACCTGGAACTGCCACAGCTCCTTGCCGTTCTTGGCGTCGAAGGCCTTGAAGTAGCCGTCGCCGGTTCCGGTGAACACCAGGTTGCCCTTGGTGGCCAGTACGCCGGCCCACAGCGGCAGGCGCTCCTTGTGTTCCCATACCACTTTGCCGGTGGTCGGGTTCATCGCCCGCAGGATGCCGACGTGGTCGTCATACAGGCGCTTGATGCGGAAGCCCATGCCCAGGTAGGCAGAGCCTTTCTTGTAGTGCGCTTCCTCGGCCCAGTAGTCCTCCTTCCAGTGGTTGGCCGGTACGTAGAACAGGCCGGTGTCCTGGCTGTAGGCCATCGGGTTCCAGTTCTTGCCACCGAGGAAGGGCGGCGAGACCTCGACCACTTCACCCTTGGATTCGCCGGCTTTCGGCTTCGGCGGACGCTGGCCTTCGTTTTCGACCGGGCGACCGGTTTCCAGGTCGATGTGGCTGGCCCAGGTGATCTTGTCGACGAAGGGGAAGGCGTTCTTCAGCTTGCCGTTGGCGCGGTCGACCACGTAGAAGAAACCGTTGCGGTCGGCGTGGGCGGTGGCCTTGGTGACCTTGCCGTCCTTGTCCTTGTAGTCGAACAGCACCAGCTCGTTATTGCCGGAGAAGTCCCAGGCATCGTTCGGGGTGTGCTGGTAGAACCACTTCACTTCACCGGTGGTCGGGTCGACGCCGACCTGGCCGGAGGTGTACAGGCTGTCGTAGTCCTTGGGATTGCCACCGTCGGCGGTGCGTGCCCAGCCGTTCCACGGCGCCGGGTTGCCCGCGCCGATGATGATGGTGTTGGTTTCGGCATCGAAGCTGGCGCTCTGCCACGGCGCGCCGCCGCCCTGGCTCCAGGCTTCCTTCTTGCCGGTCGGGCTGTTGGGGTCATCCGGCCAGCTCGGCGCCTTGATGTCACCGGTCGGGGTGCTGTCCTTGCCATTCAGGCGGCCCATGTGGCCTTCCACGAACGGACGCATCCAGATTTCCTCGCCGGTGTCCGGATCGCGGGCGAACAGGCGGCCGACCACGCCGAACTCGTCACCGGAGCTGCCGTGGATCAGCAGCACCTTGCCGGTCTTGCCGTCCTTCACGATGGTCGGTGCGCCGGTCATGGTGTAGCCGGCGGAGTGGTCGCCGAACTTCTTGTTCCACACCACCTTGCCGGTGTCCTTGTTCAGCGCCACGACGCGGGCGTCGAGGGTGCCGAAATAGATCTTGTCGCCGTAGATGGCGGCGCCACGGTTGACCACGTCGCAGCACGGGCGGATGTCATCGGGCAGGCGGTGGCTGTAGGTCCACAGGCGCTTGCCGGTCTTGGCGTCGAGGGCGAAGACGCGCGAGTAGGAGCCGGTCACGTAGACCACGCCGTCGTGGATGATCGCCTGGGATTCCTGGCCGCGCTGCTTCTCGTCGCCGAAGGAGTAGCTCCAGGCCGGGGTCAGCTTGAACACGTTGTCGGCGTTCACCTGAGCCAGCGGGCTCCAGCGCTGGGCGTTGGTGCCCATGCCGTACTGCAGCACGTTGTTGGTGGTGAGGTGGTCGTTGGCGATGTCTTCCCAGGTGACCGGCTTGGCGATCGCGCCCTGGCTCAGCGCCAGGCCGCCCGCCAGCATGAGGGCAAGCGCCAGGGGGCGTGGGGTGCTGGGTAGGTTTCTTGTTGTCATCGTTGTGCTTCCCATTGGAGGTGGTAGGTCGCCGCAGTGGCGCCGCAAGAACGCGGTTCTGGCGATGTCCTGCAGAGGCAAGTCGATGGTGGTGCCCGGCCACCTTCGCGCCTACGGAAAAACTCCCGACTTTGCCGGGAGGATTTCCCGGTCGGGACATGACTTGGCCTTGCTGCCAAGGCATCACGCACACCCCCACCCAAGCCCTACTACCAAGGGACTAGAGCGCGACCACCAAAGCAGCATTCGGCGCTCCGTGCGGCCTTTCTAAGATGGTCGCCACGAGCTCTGAACGGGCTGTCTTGCGTGCATTAGATGAGGTCCTAGCCATGAACAAGAAGATCCAATCCAGCCTGGCGTTGCTGCTGCTCGCCGCGTCGACCAATCTCTGGGCGCACGGTGATGTGGTACCGCAGGCGGTGAACACCGATGGCCTGGAGCCCTTGGGTGAGGAATGGCTGGACGAGAACCCCTACCGGGACAATCCGCGTGCCGTCGAAATCGGCGCCTCGGCCTACAACCAGAACTGTGCCGCCTGTCATGGCCTGGAAGCCAAGTCCGGCGGTATCGCCCCGGACCTGCGTCTGCTGGAGCTGGGGGCGAGCGGGGACGAGTGGTTCAAGGAGCGGGTGATCAACGGTGCGGTGCGCGACGGGCGCGTGTACATGCCGAAGATGGCCAACTTCCTCAGTCAGGAGGCGCTGTGGGCGGTGCGTACATACCTGGAGAGCGTGCACGTCGAGGAGTAGGCGCCTGATGAAGAATCTGCTGCGCTCGGCATCTCGCACTCCGGTGCTCGCAATGCTCATGTATTTCAATACATTGCGCTTGCTGCACGCAGGCCCGGTGCGAGCTGCCATCGCTCGCGCGGATTTCTTAATGAGCTCCTGCGCTTTGCGGCGTGTGATCTCCCTGTGTGGTCTGCTGCTGTGCCTGGGAACCGCCCAGGCGCAGGTGCGTGACTTCGACCGCATCACCGAGTCGGGCACCCTGCGCGTGGCGCTGTACCAGAACTTCCCGCCCTACAGCTACGAGCAGGACGGCCAGCCGTGTGGCGTCGACTACGAACTGGCCAGGGCGCTGGCAGAAGGCCTCGGCCTGAAGCTTGAGCTGATGTGGGCACCGCCGGGTGAAAAGCTCGACGACGACCTGCGCGACTACATCTGGCGTGGCCGGGTGACTGCGCAGGGCCAGTTGGCCGACGTGATGCTGCGGGTGCCCTACGACCGCGACTACGCACAGATGCGCAACGAGCTGGGCGAACTGGTCAACGAACGGGTGGTGATGTTCGGCCCCTATCAGCGCGAGCGCTGGCAGCTGGCCTTCGACCGTCGGCGTCTGCCCGAGGTGCCGAGCATCCATGCCTTGCGACAGCATCCGATCGGTGTGGAAGTGGAGAGCGTGCCGTCGTTCTACCTCAGTTCGGTGCACAGTGGCATGCTCAGCCAGGAAACCCGCCACTACCCGACGCCGCAACTGGCCTTCGCCGCCATGCAGGGCGGTGAAGTGGATGCAGTGATGGCGCTGCGTGGCGAGGTCGACTGGCTGCTGCACGAGGCGGGCGATCCGCAGCTGATACTTGCGGAAAACGCCTATCCGGACATGGGCCGGCAGATCTGGGAGATCGGCATGGCGGTGCACGAGACCAACCGGCAACTGGCCTATGCCCTGGAAGAACAGCTGGAAAAGCTGATTCTCGATGGTTCGCTCGAGCGCCTGTATGCGCGCTACGGGCTGCGTTACGAGAAGCCTGAACAATACCAATAGTGGTTTCAGCCGCAGCGGAGGTAATGATGGATTGGCGCAGCCTGATGTTGCTGGCCCTGTTTGCCTGGGCCTGGGAGGCGCGGGCCGCCGCGCCCGATCCGGTCACCTCGGTGATGTGGGACTACTACCATCAGCGCCTGCTCAACGCCGAGCCCTTCGTCTTCGACGACAGGGTTCGCCTCGAGGTGCCGCCGTTCGCCGAGGATTCGCGCCAGGTGCCGATCCAGATCGACGCCAGTGCCTATCGCGGCAAGGTCAGGCGCATTCTGGCCTGGGCCGAGCTCAATCCGATTCCGCAGATCTTCGATTTCACCCCGGGCGAGCAGCTGGAGCCGAGCCTGGCGATTCGCATCCGCGTCGAGCAGGCCACGCCGATCCGCGCGGCGGTGCTGACCGACGACGGCGTCTGGCATATCGGCTCGGCGCGCATCGAGGCTGCCGGTGGTGGCTGCACCGCGCCCAGCGTGGTACGCGCCGAGGCCGGCTGGGAGGAGCGCCTGGGTCAGGTGCTCGGCAAGCGCTTCGAACGCGGCGACGGCAGCCGCCTGCGCCTGCAGGTCTCGCACCCGATGGACAACGGCCTGGTTGGCGGCATCCCCGAGTTCTACATCGAAGAGGCCGAACTGCGCGGTGCCGACGGCCAGGTGCTGGGCCGCCTGGAACTGTTCCCGGCGGTCGGCGAGAACCCGACGCTGACCTTCGACCTGCGTGATGATCAATCCGCGGAGCTGTGGCTGCGCGACAACAACGGCAATGAATTTCAGGCCGATCTGCCGGCCGAGAACAGGAGATCCTCATGATCAAAGTCAGTGTGCTGTATCCGAACGCAGCCGGGGTGCGCTTCGACCTCGACTACTACTGCGACACCCACATGGCGCTGGTGCGCGAGTGCCTCGGCGCGGCCTGCAGGGGCATTGCCGTAGACCACGGCCTGGCGGGTGGCGCGCCCGGTGAGCCGGCGCCGTTCGTGGCGGTCGGGCATCTGCTGTTCGACAGCCTGGAGGCCTTCCAGCAGGCCTTCGCCCCGCATGCCGAGCGGATCATGGGTGATCTGCCCAATTTCACCAACGCCACGCCCGTGCTGCAGATCAGCGAGGTCTGCCTGGCCTGACCCCGCCATCCGGAGGTTCCATGCTGCGTTTCCTGCTGCTTTGTCTCGTCCTCGGCTGCAGTTTGGCGGCTCAGGCTGCGCTCGACTACCGTCTGGCCCCGAAGCAGATCGCGCCCGGCATCTGGCTGCTGGAGGGCAGCACCGACCATTTTGCCGCGGACAACGGCGGCAATATCGTCAACGTCGGCTTCATCGAGACCAGCGACGGCGTGGTGGTGATCGACACCGGTCCGTCGCGGCGCTACGGCGAGGCGCTGCGCCAGAGCATCGAGCAGACCACCGGCAAGCCGGTGGTGCGCGTGTTGCTGACGCACCATCATCCCGATCATGTGTTGGGCAACCAGGCTTTCGCCGACGTGCCCATTGCGGCGTTGCCCGAAACCACCAGGCTGCTGGCCGAGCAGGGCGACGCCATGGCGGAGAACATGTACCGCCTGGTCGGCGACTGGATGCGCGGTACAGAAGTGGTGTTGCCCAGCGAGGCGCTGCAGGAAGGCCCGCTGGAGATTGGCGGCCGGCGCCTGCAGTTGCTGGCGCTGCGCGGTCACACCGGCGCCGACCTGGCGATTCTCGACGAGCGCACGGGCGTGTTGTTCGCCGGCGATATCCTGTTCTACCAGCGCGCGCTGACCACGCCGAACAGCCCGGGGCTGGATGTATGGCTGGCCGATCTGGATCGCCTCGAAGCGCTGACATGGCAGCAGATCGTGCCTGGCCATGGCCCGGTGACCCGTGATGCAGCGCCTTTCGCGCAGATGCGCGATTACCTCGGATGGCTCGATGACCTGCTGCGCAAGGGAGCGGAGCAGGGCGCGGAGATGAACGAGCTGATCCGCGCGCCGATCCCTGAGCGCTTCGCCGAGGTCAGCCTGTCACGCTATGAGCTGACCCGCAGCGTCAGCCATCTTTACCCGCGCTATGAGCGCAATGCCATGGCGCGGGTGGATCGTCAGGATTAGAGACTTGCGCAATCATCGGTGCGCACGTCGCCACGGCTTCGTAGCCCGGATGAAATCCGCGAGGAATATGCTCGCTATTCGCCGTATTTCATCCGCGCTACAGGCTGCTCATGTGGGAGGGGCTTTAGCCGCGACTTGCGTATAGGGCGTCGCCACTGAAGCGCCTCCCACGCTCAGCGATCAGAGCTCCTCGTCGTCACGAATCAGCACGTAATGGCGACCGTGCTCGGTTTCCTCGTGGTCGTAGACGTAATACATCACCACCTCGCCCAGGCTGGGCTGTACGGCCACGTAGTCGCCGCTCTCGGGCATGAAGAATTCCCGGGTGGCCGGCTTGGCCAGGCATTCGATATGGGCGGTGACGAAATGGGTGGGGTCTTCTTCGCCGTAGTAGTCCTCGCGCTGGTGCGCATCCCAGTCCACGGGCGGCTCGAAGGCACCGGTGATCAGGACCTTGCCGTCGCCCAGATCCTGCTCTTCTGCATCCGGGTCCTGCTCGTCGGGACGATAGACCGTGCAGTCCAGTGCATCGGGATGGTTGAGAATTTCCTGGCGGGCTTGGGGCACGGGCGTCTCCGATCAGAATGTGCGGGCGGCCAAGTGTCGGGCAAAGATGTGGCCGCCGCAATCATCGTGAATCTCGCGCGTTCAGGCAGGTGACGGACGTCACTGCAGGCTGAGCACTTCGCCTCGTTCCTGGATCCACTCGTCGTGACTGGGTGCGGCCTGCTCGCCGCTCATGCGGTGAATGATCTCGAAGTAATGCTGCTTGAGCGTGTCACGCATGATCTGCTCGCGCTTGCGCACGCGCACGGCATAGATGCTCTGCAGATTCTGATGGTCGAAATCGCGCCATTGCTGCTCGTCCTTGAGCAACTGGTAGCTATGACCCTCGAGCGCGGCGATAAGGGTTTCGGCATCGGTGCTGGCGCTGCGCCTGACGGCATCGGCCCATTGCTGAACGACGGTGTAGGCGGAGGCAGCGGTACCGCCCGGGTACTCCTGATGTTCGCGCAGATAGCGTTCGACGAAGCGCTGGCCGGCTTCACTGTTCTCCAGTTTCGGGGTGTCCCAGGTCCAGGTTTCGGTGCCGATCACGTCCTCCATTACCTGCGGGCCGACCTGCTGCACCAGGCTCTTGGTCAGGTTCGGCACGATGATCTGCATGCGCTGTTTCAGGCCCCTGTTGTGTGCCAGACGCATGCTGCGCTGCAGGTTGTCGCCGAGCAGCGCCAGTACCAGCACGTCGGCGCCACTGGCCGCCGCCTTGTCCATGGCGGCCCGGTACTGCTCGCGGCGCACCGGGCCGGGGGGCAGGGTGCTGCGGCCATGGCGGGCACGGTCGGTGCTGCCGGTGGCCAGGCGCAGGGTCTGCTCGATGCTGCGACCCCAGGCGTCATCGATGACGATGTAGTAATAGTGCTGGCGCGGCAGATGCCAGGCCAGGTATTCGCCGAGTACCCGCGCACTCATCCAGGCGCTGCCGGACTCGCGAAACAGGTAACGCTGGCCGGCCTGACCGGTGACGTCGTTGGCGTAACCGAGGGTGGCGAAATACAGCAGGCCCAGCTCGCGGGCGCGTTGCCCGGCGGCGATGGCCTCTTCGCTGGTAGCTCCACCGAAGACCATGCGAGCGCCCTGTCTGGCAAAGTGCTCGACGTTGCGTGTGGCCTGTGCGGCATTGGAGTCGGTGTTCTCGCTCAGCAGCTCCAGCGGGCGCCCGAGCAGACCCCCCTGGCGGTTGATCTCTTCCACGGCGAGCAGGGCACCGCGGCGCAACTCCAGGCCTTCGTCCTTGTAGTTGCCGGTTCGCGGATAGTTGAGGCCGATCTTCAGGCTTTCCGCCTGCGCCTGGCCAAGCAAAGCGGTCAGTAGCAGTGCGAACAGGACGCGTCCCATGGGCATTCTCCTTGTAAATGGGGAGGTGCCTTTCTACGGATCACGCTGCCCCTGCACCATGGGCTTTTGGTGGCGCCTGGTTGCTACTTGCGGCGATCTGCCCTGAGTGGCGGAAGGGCAGGTATTGCTACCAAGGAACGAGGAAAATCGGCTGGGGGTGCAATTGTTGGGTGGCCTGTGCGAGCCAAGAATTCGCGGCAGACCGGGAAAAATTCCCGGCAATAACAATGAACCCGCAGAGGTAGCCGCAATGAAACACGCCGGTCTTCGCCAGCCCTTCCTCCTCACCGCACTCTGTGCCGCCATGCTGTTGCCGTCCGCCGCCGCGCTGGCGGTCACCGACGCCGAGATTCTCAAGGACGCCACCACCACCAATGAGATCGTCACCAACGGTCTCGGTCTGCAGGGGCAGCGCTACAGCCCGCTGAACATCCTCAACGATCAGAACGTCAAGGAACTGCGTCCGGTGTGGGCCATGTCCTTTGGTGGCGAGAAGCAGCGTGGCCAGCAGGCGCAGCCGCTGATCAAGGACGGCGTGATGTACGTCACTGCCTCCTACTCGCGGGTGTTCGCCGTCGATGCCCGTACCGGTCGCGAGCTGTGGCAGTACGAAGCGCGCCTGCCGGACGACATCCGCCCCTGCTGTGACGTGATCAACCGGGGTGTCGCCCTGTACGACGATCTGGTGATCTTCGGCACCCTGGACGCCAAGCTGGTGGCGCTGAACAAGGACACCGGCAAGGTGGTCTGGCGCAAGAATGTAGCCGATCACAAGGCCGGCTATTCGATCACCGCAGCGCCGCTGGTGGTCAACGGCAAGCTGATCACCGGTGTCTCCGGTGGCGAGTTCGGCGTGGTCGGCAAGATCGAAGCCTACAACCCGAAGAACGGCGAGCTGCTGTGGAGCCGTCCGACCGTGGAAGGCCACATGGGCTACGTCTACAAGGACGGCAAGGCCGTGGAAAACGGCATCAGCGGTGGCGAGGCCGGCAAGACCTGGCCGGGCGATCTGTGGAAGACCGGCGGCGCCGCGCCCTGGCTGGGCGGTTACTACGATGCCGATACCAACCTGCTGTTCTTCGGTACCGGCAACCCGGCGCCGTGGAACTCGCACCTGCGCCCTGGCGACAACCTCTATTCGTCCTCGCGTCTGGCGCTCAACCCGGACGACGGCAGCATCAAATGGCACTTCCAGACCACGCCACATGACGGCTGGGACTTCGACGGTGTCAACGAGCTGATCTCCTTCGACTACCAGGAAGGCGGCAAGACCGTGAAGGCGGCTGCGACCGCGGACCGCAACGGCTTCTTCTACGTGCTCGACCGCACCAACGGCAAGTTCATCCGCGGCTTCCCCTTCGTCGACAAGATCACCTGGGCCAAGGGTCTGGACAAGAATGGCCGGCCGATCTACGACGACAGCAACCGTCCCGGCTCGCCGAGCGCGGCAGAGAAGGGTACGAGCGTATTCGCCGCACCGGCCTTCCTCGGCGCGAAGAACTGGATGCCCATGGCCTACAGCCAGGACACCGGCCTGTTCTACGTGCCGTCCAACGAATGGGGCATGGACATCTGGAACGAGGACATCGCCTACAAAAAGGGCGCGGCCTACCTGGGTGCCGGCTTCACCATCAAGCCGCTCAACGAGGAATACATCGGCGTGCTGCGCGCCATCGATCCTAAGACCGGCAAGGAAGTCTGGCGGCACAAGAACTATGCGCCGCTGTGGGGCGGGGTGCTGACCACCAAGGGCAACCTGGTGTTCACCGGCAACCCGGAAGGCTACCTGCAGGCGTTCAACGCCAGGACCGGTGAGAAGGTCTGGGAATTCCAGACCGGCTCGGGTGTGATCGGCTCGCCGGTGACCTGGGAAATGGACGGCGAGCAGTACGTCTCGGTGCTCTCCGGTTGGGGCGGTGCGGTACCGCTGTGGGGCGGTGAAGTGGCCAAGCGCGTCAAGCACCTGAACCAGGGCGGCATGCTGTGGACCTTCAAACTGCCGAAGGAGCTGGTAGCCAAGCGCTGATCGTTCCAGCAGCAGACGATGGCCGGACCGATGTCCGGCCATCGTCGTTTCCGGCTCCGCTCAGTCATCTGCGAAGCCGCTGCGAAATGCCACGGGCGAATTTCCCCGTCCGGCAGCGCAAGACCAGGCGAACGGGTCTAGCCTTTAGCTTTCATGGCCCGTATCTCGCTGCCAAAGGCCCGGCCCAGACCGCTTGCCGCTCTACTACCAAATAACTAGGCGATCTGTGCCATGGGCGCATACCGAGGTTTTCAGGGGCTTCCTAAGATCGAACCATGACTCGCTCCACCAACCCGGAGCGGGCACCGACAACAAGAGAGGTCAGCATCATGATTTACGCGAAACCGGGTTCCGCAGGCTCCGTCGTCACCCTCAAGCCGCGCTATGGCAACTATATCGGCGGTGAATTCGTCGCTCCGCTGAGCGGCCAGTACTTCAGCAACACCAGCCCGGTCGACGGCTCGGTGATCGGCGAATTCCCCCGCTCCAATGCCGCCGACATCGACAAGGCGCTGGACGCCGCGCATGCCGCTGCCGATGCCTGGGGCCGCACCAGCGTGCAGGAGCGCTCGCACATCCTGCTGAAGATCGCCGACCGTATCGAAGCCAACCTCGAACTGCTGGCCGTGGCCGAAACCTGGGACAACGGCAAGGCCGTGCGTGAGACGCTGAACGCCGACGTGCCACTGTCCGCCGACCACTTCCGCTACTTCGCCGGCTGCATTCGCGCCCAGGAAGGCAGCACCGCCGAAATCAACGACGGCACCGTGGCCTACCACTTCCATGAGCCGCTGGGCGTGGTCGGGCAGATCATTCCGTGGAACTTCCCGCTGCTGATGGCCGCCTGGAAGCTGGCTCCGGCCCTGGCTGCCGGCAACGCCATCGTCATGAAGCCGGCCGAGCAGACGCCACTGTCGATCACCCTGCTGGTGGAAATCATCGGCGACCTGCTGCCGCCGGGCGTGCTCAACATCGTCCAGGGCTTCGGTCGTGAAGCCGGCGAAGCACTGGCCACCAGCAAGCGCATCGCCAAGATCGCCTTCACCGGTTCCACCCCGGTCGGCTCGCACATCCTCAAGTGCGCCGCCGAGAACATCATTCCCTCCACCGTGGAGCTGGGCGGCAAATCGCCGAACATCTTCTTCGCCGACATCATGAACGCCGAGCCGGCCTTCATCGAGAAGGCCGCCGAAGGTCTGGTGCTGGGCTTCTTCAATCAGGGCGAGGTGTGCACCTGCCCGTCGCGTGCGCTGGTGCAGGAGTCGATCTACGACGCCTTCATGGCCGAGGTGATGAAGAAGGTCAAGCAGATCAAGCGTGGCAACCCGCTGGACACCGAAACCATGGTCGGCGCCCAGGCCTCGCAGCAGCAGTTCGACAAGATCCTCAGCTACCTCGAAATCGCTCAGCAGGAAGGCGCGCAGGTGCTGACCGGCGGTGCGGCCGAGCGTCTGGAGGGTGACCTGGCCAGCGGTTACTACATCCAGCCGACCCTGCTCAAGGGCACCAACAAGATGCGCGTGTTCCAGGAAGAGATCTTCGGCCCGGTGATCGGTGTGACCACCTTCAAGGACGAAGCCGAAGCCCTGGCGATTGCCAACGACACCGAGTTCGGCCTGGGTGCCGGCGTGTGGAGCCGCGACATCAACGTCGCCTACCGCATGGGTCGTGCGATCAAGGCCGGTCGCGTATGGACCAACTGCTACCACCTGTACCCGGCGCACGCTGCGTTCGGTGGCTACAAGAAGTCCGGTGTCGGCCGCGAAACCCACAAGATGATGCTCGACCACTATCAGCAGACCAAGAACCTGCTGGTGAGCTACGACATCAATCCGCTGGGCTTCTTCTGATAGCCAGCACACGATCTGCTGCGCGTCGGCCCTACTGCGTTAGAAGCAGGCTCGGCAGGCCGCTTGCGGCCAACGCACTTCAGTGCGGCCCCGGAGGGGCGAGCGAAGCGAGTCATGCGGACAAAAGTACAGTCGCCCGCGACTCCGACCGTTCCTCACCTGCTTCTGCCTTGTAGGTCTCTAGCTCGCAAGATCGTGAGCCGGCTATGTACCAAAGGTGGCGCACTCGCTCCGGTGCGCCGCCTCTTGCCAGGCGAAGAACCCTACCCGGGTGGATCTGCAGGCAGTCATGGGCCTGAACGGCAGCAGATCCTTATCGCGACGCGGCTTCGGCCGCGTTTTTTATTGGTTGCCATCGCTGCTTGCCGGCCTGGGCTTGCCTGTCCTTGCAGGAAATGTCAGCCGAACCTTTCCGCCTGGCCATGTCCCAATACGGAAGGGGGGTGGTTGCATGCAGGACCTCGCATGGCCGTCCAGGCTCATGCGCTACCTACCAATGCCAGCCGAATCTCCTCCCAAAGTACCATTTGGCCGCCTGCCTGGCGGGGGCTTAATGGAGTTGCCGGAATGCCCCGGCTCAATAACAAGAGGACCGCACCATGTGGACTAAACCCGCCTACACCGACCTGCGCATTGGCTTCGAAGTGACGATGTATTTCGCCAACCGCTGATCGCTCCTGGCCCCGGCTCGTCCGGGGCATCCCGCTGGTGACTTCCATGCATATCCAGATTCTCGGCTCCGCCGCCGGTGGCGGCTTTCCCCAGTGGAACTGCAACTGCCGCAACTGCCGCGGCGTACGGGCCGGCACCTTGCGGGCGCAGCCGCGCACGCAATCGTCCATTGCCATTTCCGATGACGGTCAGCAGTGGATCCTGTGCAACGCCTCACCGGATATTCGCGCGCAGCTCGAAGCCTTTCCTGCGCTGCAACCGGCGCGCAAGCTGCGTGATACGGCAATTGCCGGCATCGTTCTGCTCGACAGCCAGATCGACCACTGTACCGGCCTCCTGACCCTGCGCGAAGGCTGCCCGCATCAGGTCTGGTGTACCGAGATGGTGCATCAGGATCTGACCACCGGCTTCCCGCTGTTCAACATGCTCAGCCACTGGAATGGCGGCCTGCAGCACCGCTTGATCGAGCTGGATGCTGAGCCGTTCGTCATTCCCGCCTGCCCGGCGCTGAGCATCACCGCCATCGCCCTGCGCAGCAGCGCGCCGCCGTATTCGCCGCACCGCGGCAATCCGCATCCGGGCGACAACATCGGCCTGTTCATCGAGGACCGGCGCACTGGCCGCTGCCTGTTCTACGCCCCTGGCCTGGGCCAGGTGGATGAGCAGCTGCTCGGCTGGATGCGCCGCGCCGACTGCCTGTTGGTCGATGGCACGCTGTGGCGCGACGACGAGATGCGCGTCTGCGAGGTAGGCGACAAGCTCGGCAGCGAGATGGGTCACCTGTGCCAGAGTGGCCCGGGCGGCATGATCGAGGTGCTCGACGGCTTGCCTTCGGCACGCAAGATCCTTATCCATATCAACAACACCAACCCGATTCTCGACCTGGATTCGCCCGAGCGTGCCGAGCTGGACGCGCATGGCATCGAGGTCGCCTTCGACGGCATGAGCATCCGCCTGTAAGGCCAACAAGAACAACACGGAGAGCCGATGAGCCAGACTGCCATGAGCCCCGCTGAATTCGAGCAGGCGCTGCGCGCCAAGGGCGCGCTCTACCACATCCACCATCCGTTCCATCGCGCCATGTACGAAGGACGGGCGACCCGCGAGCAGATCCAGGGCTGGGTGGCCAACCGGTTCTATTACCAGGTCAACATCCCGATGAAGGACGCGGCGATCCTCGCCAATTGCCCGGATCGCGAAACCCGCCGCGAGTGGATTCAGCGCATTCTCGACCATGACGGTGCACCGGGCGAGGAGGGCGGCATCGAGGCCTGGCTGCGCCTGGCCGAGTCGGTCGGGCTCGACCGCGAGCAGGTGCTGTCGCAGGAACTGGTGCTGCCCGGCGTGCGCTTCGCCGTCGATGCCTACGTCAACTTCGCTCGCCGTGCCAGCTGGCAGGAAGCGGCCAGCAGTTCGCTGACCGAACTGTTCGCCCCGCAGATCCACCAGTCGCGCCTGGATGCCTGGCCGCAGCACTATCCATGGATTGATGCCACCGGCTACGACTACTTCCGCAAGCGCCTGAAGGAGGCGCGCCGTGATGTCGAACATGGCCTGCGCATCACCCTCGAACACTACCGCACCCGCGAGGCGCAGGAGCGCATGCTGCAGATCCTGCAGTTCAAGCTGGATGTGCTGTGGAGCATGCTCGATGCCATGAGCATGGCCTACGAGCTGGAGCGCCCGCCGTATCACACCGTGACTGCCGAGCGCGTCTGGCATCGGGGGATAGCCCTGTGAACGCACTGAACACCAACCAGATGCTGGCGCCTGGCAGCGTCCCGGCCATCCGCCGTGGTTTCCGCCTGCAGTTCGAACCGGCTCAGGGCTGCCATGTGCTGCTCTACCCGGAAGGCATGATCAAGCTCAACGACAGTGCTGGCGAAATCCTCCAGCAGGTCGACGGCAAGCGCTCGGTGGCCGAGATCATCGGCAACCTGCACCAGCGCTTTCCCGATGTGCCCGGTATTGACGAGGACATCCTCGCATTCATGGAGGTGGCCCATGCTCAGTTCTGGATCGAGCTTCGCTAAGCCGGGGCACGAAGCAGGGCCACCGCTGTGGCTGCTGGCCGAGCTGACCTACCGCTGCCCGTTGCAGTGCCCGTACTGCTCCAACCCGCTGGATTTCGCCCGGCACGGCGAGGAGCTGAGTACCGCCGAGTGGATCGAGGTATTTCGCCAGGCGCGCGAGCTGGGTGCGGCGCAGTTGGGCTTCTCCGGTGGCGAGCCGCTGGTGCGCCAGGATCTGGCCGAGCTGATCGCAGCGGCGCGCGGCCTGGGCTACTACACCAACCTGATCACCTCCGGCATCGGCCTGACCGAAGCGCGTATCGCCGAGTTCGCCGACTCCGGGCTGGACCATATCCAGATCAGCTTCCAGGCCGCCGACGAGGAAGTGAACAACCTGCTGGCCGGCTCGAAGAAAGCCTTCGCGCAGAAGCTGGCCATGGCCCGTGCGGTCAAGGCTCACGGCTACCCGATGGTGCTCAACTTCGTCACCCACCGGCACAACATCGACAACATCGAGCGCATCATCGAGCTGTGCCTGGAGCTGGAGGCGGACTTCGTCGAACTCGCTACCTGCCAGTTCTATGGCTGGGCCGAACTCAACCGCGCAGGGCTGCTGCCGACCCGCGCGCAACTGGAACGCGCCGAACGCATCACCAACCAGTGGCGCGACAAGCTGGCGGCGCAGAACCACCCGTGCAAACTGATCTTCGTCACCCCGGACTATTACGAGGAGCGCCCCAAGGCGTGCATGAACGGCTGGGGCAACCTGTTCCTCGACATCACCCCGGACGGCACGGCGCTGCCCTGCCACAGTGCGCGGCAGTTGCCGGTGCAGTTTCCCAACGTGCGCGAGCACAGCCTCTCGCATATCTGGCGCGAGTCGTTCGGTTTCAACCGCTTCCGTGGTGATGACTGGATGCCCGAGCCCTGTCGTTCGTGTGACGAGAAGGACAAGGATTTCGGCGGCTGTCGCTGCCAGGCCTTCATGCTCACCGGCGATGCCAGCAACGCCGACCCAGTGTGCAGCAAGTCAGCGCACCATGGTGTGATTCTCGCTGCCCGCCAGCAGGCTGAGGACGCCGCGCTGGAACTGGCTCAGCTGCAGTACCGCAACGAAAAAGCCTCGCGGATCATATGCAAGGCCTGAGCGAGCCGGACAGTATCTGGAGCGCCGAGCAGGCCGCTGCGGCCAGTGCCGACTTCGCCGAACTGCACGCGGCCCACGGCGGACTGTTGTGGGTAGCGTTCGACCCGCTGCAGGCGCGCTGCGGGCTTTTTTTCTGGCGTGACGGAAGCAGCCGCGAGCTGACCCCGGCGGGATTCTCCGTGTGCAGCCGGGTCTACGAGTACGGCGGTGGCGCCTGCTGCGCCACGGAGCAGGGCGTGGCGTTCGTCAATGAGCTTGATCAGCAGATTTATCACCTGCCGATTGCGAGCAGTTCGGTAGGAGGGACTTCAGCCGCGATTTATCTTGATTCATCGGGCATCGCGGCCAAAGAGGAATACCGTCCAACCGCTCCTGCAGGATATGAGCTTCAGGCGCTCACGGAGCGCGCCAATTGCCGCTACGGCGACCTGTTCTTCGTGCCCGCCTGGCAGGCACTGCTGGCCGTGGAAGAAAGTCATGAAGGCGAGGCGGTGGTGCACCGCCTGGTGCGCATCGGCCTTGGAGGCAAACGCGATGTTCTGGTCGAGGGCGCAGACTTCTATGCCGCGCCGGTGGCTGACTCCACTGGACAGCGTCTGGCCTGGATCGAGTGGGATCGCCCAAACCAGCCCTGGGTTGCCACGCGTCTGTGTCAGCGTGAGTCTGGCGGGCGCAGTCAGGTGCTGAGCACACAGGACGGTGATCAGGCCCTGCAGCAGCCGCGCGTCGATGCGCAGGGCAGGCTTTGGGTGCTGAGTGACCGGTCGGGTTGGTGGCAGCCCGAGTGCATCGATAACGACAGGGTGCGTGTCGTTACGCCTTACGATCATGCGCCGGCGCCCTGGCAGCTGGGTGGCCGCACCTATCTGCCACTGGATAATGACGAGCTTCTGCTGACTCGATTCGAGCAGGGTACAGGCGTCCTGGTTGTACATGGGCGCCCGGCGTCACCCAACCCGAAGGCAGAATGGCGGCTGGCCGAGGGTTTCACCCGCTTTCGCTCCCTGGACGCTGATACCGAGCACTTCTACTGCATCGCCGCCGCGCCGGATCGTCTGCCGGCCGTGCTGGCGATCAGTCGGGATGATGGCGCAGTGCGGATACTGGCCGGTGGCGAGCAGCCGCTGGGTGAGGAGCAGCTATCACGGCCCAAGCCTTTCACCTGTGCGGTGGGCGAGGACGAACGCAGCCACGGCTTTTTCTACTCGCCGGCTTCAACCCATGAGCGTCCGCCGCTGGTGATCTTCCTGCACGGCGGGCCTACCTCGGCCAGCTATCCGGTGTTCGACCCGCGCATCGCCTTCTGGACGCTGCGCGGCTTCGCCGTGCTGGACCTCAATTACCGGGGCAGCGGCGGTTACGGCCGGGCCTATCGACTGCGTCTGGCTGGCAACTGGGGCGAGCTGGAGGTAGAGGACATTGGCGCCGCCATCGATGCACTGGCCCGTGACGGCCAAATCGACCCGCAGCGGGTGTTCGTGCGTGGTGGCAGCGCCGGTGGTTTCAGCGCGCTGCGGGCGCTGGCCGAACTGCCGCAGCTACGAGGTGGCGCCAGCCTCTACGGCGTCAGTGACCCGCTGGCCTTGCGCCGGCTGACACACAAGTTCGAGGCGGATTATCTCGACTGGCTGATCGGCGATCCGCAGCTCGACGCCGAGCGTTATCGCAGCCGTACGCCGCTGTTGCAGGCCGACAGGATCGATGTGCCGGTAATCTTCTTTCAGGGCGCGCTGGACGCCGTGGTGGTGCCGAGCCAGACCGAAAGCATGGTCGAGGCGTTGCGTCAGCGCGGTTTGCCGGTCGAATATCACCTGTTCGCCGAAGAACGCCACGGTTTCCGTCAGGCTGCCAACCTGGCCGAGGCGCTGCGGGCCGAGCATGCCTTTTATCAGCGTCTGGGCTGAACGCAGGTCGCATTGCATAAACCGGGCAATGCAGTAGGCTGATCGCCATTCCATAACAAGAAATTTCAGGCCGTTGTATGAGCCACGAATTGAATCAGCTGCGAAAGTTCGTTTCCCCCGAGATCATCTTTGGTGCCGGCTCCCGGCATAACGTCGGCAATTACGCCAAGACCTTCGGCGCACGCAAGGTGCTGGTCGTCTCCGATCCCGGCGTGGTCGCGGCCGGCTGGGCCGGCGATGTAGAGGCCAGTCTGCAGGCCCAGGGCATCGCCTATTGCCTGTACACCAAGGTGTCGCCCAACCCGCGCGTGGAAGAGGTAATGGAGGGCGCCGAGCTGTACCTCAGCGAGGGCTGCAACGTCATCGTCGCGGTCGGCGGCGGCAGCCCGATGGATTGCGCCAAGGGCATCGGTATCGTCGTCGCCCATGGCCGCAGCATTCTCGAGTTCGAAGGCGTGGACACCATTCGCGTGCCCAGCCCGCCGCTGATCCTGATCCCGACCACTGCCGGTACTTCGGCCGACGTGTCGCAGTTCGTGATCATCTCCAATCAGCAGGAGCGGATGAAGTTCTCCATCGTCAGCAAGGCGGTGGTGCCGGATGTGTCGCTGATCGACCCGGAAACCACCCTGAGCATGGACCCGTTCCTGTCGGCCTGTACCGGCATCGACGCCATGGTGCACGCCATCGAGGCGTTCGTCTCCACCGGCCACGGTCCGCTGACCGACCCGCACGCACTGGAAGCCATGCGCCTGATCAACGGCAACCTGGTGGAGATGATCGCCAACCCCAATGACATTGCGCTGCGCGAGAAGATCATGCTCGGCAGCATGCAGGCCGGCCTGGCCTTCTCCAATGCGATTCTCGGCGCGGTGCACGCCATGAGCCACAGCCTCGGCGGTTTCCTCGACCTGCCGCACGGTCTGTGCAATGCGGTGCTGGTGGAACATGTGGTGGCGTTCAACTACAGCGCGGCGCCGGAGCGCTTCAAGGTCATCGCCGAAACCCTCGGCATCGACTGCCGCGGGCTCAACCACGTGCAGATTCGCCAGCGTCTGGTCGATCATCTGATCGCCTTCAAGCACGCCATGGGTTTTCGCGAAACCCTTGGCCTGCATGGTGTCAGCACCTCGGACATTCCGTTCCTGTCCAGCCACGCCATGGACGATCCGTGCATCCTGACCAATCCGCGCGAATCGACCCAGCGTGACGTCGAGGTGGTGTATGGCGAGGCGCTCTGACGAAGCGCTGGCCGGGCTGCTCGGCCTCGGCAGCCAGTCCGCGCGCAAGAGCCACTATCCCGAACTGCTGGCGCGCCTGGAAGAGCTGGAAACCGAGCGCAATCGCTATAAATGGCTGTTCGAGCACGCGGTGCACGGCATCATCCAGGCCAGCCTGCAGGACGGCGTGCTGGCGGCCAACCCGGCGATGGCCCGCATGCTCGGCTACGATGATCCGCAGCAGGTGCTCTGGTCGCCGGACGATCTGGCCCTGCATCTGTTCGACGGTGGTTTCGACGAGCTGGAGGTGATTCGCCAGCGGCTGAGCCAGGGGCAGATGTTGCTGGGTTACGAAACGCGCCTGCGCCGGCGCGACGGCAGCACCATCGATGTGCTGATGAACCTGCTGCTCAAGCCTGGGGGCGAGGGGGTGTTCGAGGGCTTCGTCGCCGATATCACTGAGCGCAAGCAGGCGCAGCAGCGTC
Organism: Pseudomonas sp. Z8(2022); assembly: GCF_025837155.1. Taxonomy (NCBI): domain Bacteria; kingdom Pseudomonadati; phylum Pseudomonadota; class Gammaproteobacteria; order Pseudomonadales; family Pseudomonadaceae; genus Pseudomonas; species Pseudomonas sp. Z8(2022). The sequence goes on from NZ_CP107549.1 coordinate 1,862,910, forward strand.
TGCAACAGCTCAATGACGAACTGGAGCGCCGCGTTGCCGCGCGCACCTTCGAGCTGCTCGAATCCAACCGCAACCTTAAGCGGCAGATCGAGGAGCGCGAGCGCATCGAACTGGCCCTGCGCGAAGCGCGTGACGCCGCCGAGGCGGCCAACCGCAGCAAGGACAAGTACCTGGCCGCGGCCAGTCACGACCTACTGCAACCGCTCAATGCTGCGCGCCTGCTGATTTCCACGCTACGCGAGCGCGAGCTGCCAAGCGCCGAGCAGAACCTGGTGGAACGCAGCCACCTGGCGCTGGAAGGGGCTGAGGATCTGCTGGCCGATCTGCTGGATATTTCCAAGCTGGATCAGGCGGCAATCAAGCCGGATCTCGATGTCTACCGGCTTGAAGAATTGCTCGCGCCGCTGGCGTCCGAGTTCGAAAGTGTGGCTTCGGCCAGTGGTTTGCGGCTGCGGGCACGAGTCCCCGGTTATGCGGTGCATACCGATTTCCGGCTGCTGACGCGCATCCTGCGCAACTTCCTCAGCAACGCCTGCCGTTACACCGAGCGCGGTGGCGTGCTGCTCGGTGCGCGGCGGCGTGGTGTCTTCGTCGAGCTGCAGGTGTGGGACAGCGGGCGTGGCATCGCTGCCGATCAGCTGGACAAGATCTTCCTCGAGTTCAACCAGCTGGAAGTCGGTCGCGCCGCTGAGCGCAAGGGCGTCGGCCTGGGCCTGGCGATCGTTGAACGCATCGCGCGCATGCTGGGTTACCCGATACAGGTGCGCTCGCAGCCGGGTCGCGGTTCGGTTTTCAGCATCCGGGTGCCTCTGGCGCAGGAGACTCCGCGGCGCCAGGCGCAATCCGTGGCGCAACCGGTTCTCGGCAATCCGCTGCCGGGTCGCCGCCTGCTGGTGATCGACAACGAGGTGGACATCCTGCACAGCATGCAGGCGCTGCTCGGCCAGTGGGGATGCGAGGTGATCACCGCAGCCGATCTGAGTGAAGCGCAGCAGCGTTTGCAGGGCAGGGCGCCGGAGGTGATTCTGGCGGATTATCACCTCGATCATGGCGTGCTCGGTTGCCAGGTGATTCAGCAATTGCGTGAAGAGTTTGCCAGCCCGATTCCTGCGCTGATAATCAGCGCCGATCGCAGCGATGCCTGCCGTCGCGAATTGCAGGCGCTGGGTGCGCCCTTGCTGAACAAGCCGGTCAAGCCGGGCAAGTTGCGAGCGGTGCTCAGCCAGCTCCTGACGGAGGCGCAGGGCAGCAGATCGATGAACTGAACCTGCGGGTTTTCGGTGGTGTCTATTGGCTACCCCGTCCCTTAGGAGATAACCACAATGACAATTTCCATGAACCCCGTCATGCGTCGTCTGGCTGCTATCACCGCACTGTTTCATCTGCTGCTGGTGGTGCAGATTCCCGCTGCGAACGCTGCGATGGTAGGCACTCACGAAGTGATCGCCGAGCAGCAGCACAAGGTGGACCAGGAGCAGTTGATGGCCATGCTCGATGACGAGCAGGTAAAGGAGAAACTGGTGTCCATGGGCGTCGACCGTGATCAGGTCGAATCGCGTATCGCCAGCCTGACCCCGGCCGAACTGGCGCAGTTCAACCAGCAGCTGGATCAGGCGCCTGCCGGTGCGGGTGTGGTCGGCATCATCGTGTTGTTTCTGGTGATCTTCATCATCACTGATATGCTGTGCGCCACCAATATCTTCAATTTCGTCAAATGCATAAATCGCTGATTCGCCTCTGCTGCATCGCTTCACTCGTTCTGCTTACAGCCTGCGCTCGGTCTCCGGTGTTGTCACCGGAGGCCCAGCGCCTGCCTGAACGGGTGGAGCTCACCGATGTTCCCTTCTTTCCCCAGGATGCCTATCAGTGTGGACCGGCTGCCCTGGCCACCATGCTCAACCAGCGCGGTGTGCTGACTACACCGGGCGCGCTCAAGGACAAGGTCTACATCCCCAGTCGTGAAGGCAGCCTGCAGGTCGAGATGGTCGCCGCTGCGCGCAACCACGAGATGCTGGTGTACCCATTGCAGCCACGGCTGGACGCGGTGCTGGCCGAAGTGGCGGCCGGCAATCCGGTACTGGTACTACAGAACCTGGCGTTCGACTGGTATCCGCAGTGGCATTTCGCGGTCGTGGTTGGCTATGACCGTCGTGAGCGCACGCTGATTCTGCGTTCGGCGACTACGCGCCGCCTCGTGGACAGTTTCGCCAGCTTCGACAAGACCTGGGCGCGAGGCGGTCGCTGGGCGGTGCTGACTCTGCCGCCTGAGCGCCTGCCGGCACAGGCCGACATGCACGTCTGGATGAAGGCCGCCAACGATCTCGAGCAGACCGGCAATGCCCAGCCGGCACGGCGCGCGTATCGCCGCGCCACCGAAGCCTGGCCGGAACAGTCGCTGCCCTGGTTCGCCCTGAGCAACAGTCGTTACGCCGATGGCGACCGCAAGGGTGCCGAACAGGCGCTGCGTCAGAGTCTCAAGCGTGAGCCGGGGTTTGCTGCCGGTTGGTTCAACCTGTCCCAGGTATTGGGCGAGCAGGGTTGCGCGCATGAGGCGCAGCAGGCTCAGGCCTGTGCGCAGCGTCTGGCGCCGGAGGACTCGCGGTTCGCTGCATCACCGACAGCCAGTGGTTCTGCCGGACAGTGCCAGGCCTTGCCGGCCTGTCCATGAACGCAAATGAAAACGGCGCCCTTGGGCGCCGTTTTCATTTATGCGTTGGTCAGACGCCCAGCTTGTCGCGCAGGGTGTAGTACCAGGCGCCGATGGCGCTGAACGGGACCTGGAACAGACGGCCGCCCGGGAAGGGATAGTGCGGCAGGCCGGCGAAGGCATCGAAGCGTTCGGCCTGGCCGCGCAGGGCTTCGGCCAGCACCTTGCCGGCGAGGTGCGTGTAGGTCACGCCGTGGCCGCTGCACCCCTGGGAGTAATAGATGTTGTCGCCGATACGGCCGACTTGCGGCAGACGCGAAAGGGTCAGCAGGAAGTTGCCGGTCCAGGCGAAGTCGATCTTCACATTCTTCAGTTGCGGGAAGGTCTTGAGCATCTTTGGGCGGATGATCGCCTCGATATTCGCCGGATCGCGCGCGCCGTAGACCACGCCACCACCGTAGATCAGGCGCTTGTCGCCAGAAAGTCGGTAGTAGTCGAGCAGGTAGTTGCAGTCCTCGACGCAGTAATCCTGTGGCAACAGACTCGCGGCGACTTCGTCGGACAGCGGTTCGGTGGTGATCACCTGGGTACCGCACGGCATCGACTTGGAAGCCAGTTCCGGCACCAGATTGCCGAGATAGGCGTTGCCGGCGACCACCACGAACTTGGCCTTGATGCGACCTTCAGGGGTGTGCACCACCGGGTTGGCGCCACGGTCGATGCGGGTGGCGGGGGACTGCTCATAGATCACCCCACCCAGCGACTCCACCGCGGCTGCTTCACCCAGTGCCAGGTTCAGAGGGTGAATATGGCCACCGCTCATGTCCAGCATGCCGCCAACGTAGTTTTCGGTTGCCACCACCTCGCGGATGCGCTTGGCATCCAGCAGCTCCAGCTGGGTATGGCCGTAGCGCTCCCACAGCTTCTTCTGTGATTCCAGATGACCCATCTGTTTGCTGGTCAGTGCGGCGAACACGCCGCCGTCCTTCAGATCGCACTGGATGTCGTACTTGGCGATGCGCTCACGAATGATGCGTCCGCCTTCGAAGGCCATCTGCCCGAGCAGTTGCGCCTGCTTCGGACCAACGGTGCGTTCGATCACGTCGATATCACGGCTGTAGCTGTTGACGATCTGCCCGCCGTTGCGGCCCGATGCGCCAAAACCAACCTTGGCCGCTTCGACGATGCTGACCTTGAAACCGTTCTCCAGCAGAAACAGTGCAGTGGACAGGCCGGTATAACCCGCGCCGATGATGCACACATCGGTTTCCACCTCGCCTTGCAGGGCTGGGCGTTGCGGAACGGAGTTGGCTGAGGCGGCGTAATAGGATTGGGGGTAGGCCGTGTGCGCCATCTTGAACCTCTGTTCTTTATTTTTTACGAATGAATCGATGCTACCTGAGTTGAAAATGCCCGGCTAGTGCCCGTGCGAAATATTCAACGTTCCTGCTTCGAATAAAAAATTGGCCTATTTCAGTGAGTTAGAGAAAAAATCTGTTGACGGCCAAAAAGATCTGCGTAGAATGCGCACCCATCGAAGGCACATAGCTCAGTTGGTTAGAGCACCACCTTGACATGGTGGGGGTCGTTGGTTCGAGTCCAATTGTGCCTACCAAATCGATAAAAAGGGGTCGCTGAGCGACCCCTTTTTTGTTGCCCGAATTTCCTGGGTAGCGGTACCGGATTTTCATGTTTGTTTCATGTGCTTGCTTGTCACGGCTCAGGCTTTCTGAAAGCATTCACACTCTTTACCTCCAGTGACTTGGTTCGGTCTGGTTGGCCTTCGGGCTCCTGCCATTGTTAGGCGGGTATACCGCCGAATCGCTTCCTGGCTCATCCCAACCCACGTGACCTTTGGTAGGGGTCACCACTAGGAGAGGAGGCGCCATGCCCATCATCACTCTTCCCGACGGCAGTCAGCGTTCGTTCGATCATCCGGTATCCGTACTGGAAGTCGCTCAATCCATTGGTGCGGGCCTGGCCAAGGCCACGCTTGCTGGCAAGGTAAACGGCAGGCAGGTCGATGCCTGTGACGTGATCGATACCGATGCCACCCTGCAGATCATCACGCCGAAGGACGAAGAGGGGCTGGAAATCATCCGCCACTCCTGTGCTCACCTGGTTGGGCATGCGGTCAAGCAGCTGTATCCCAATGCCAAGATGGTGATCGGCCCGGTCATCGATGAAGGCTTCTATTACGACATCGCCATCGATCGACCCTTTACTCCGGAAGACATGGCGGCCATCGAGAAGCGCATGGCCGAGCTGATCGACAAGGACTACGACGTCATCAAGAAGATGACGCCGCGCGCCGAGGTCATCGAGCTGTTCAAGTCCCGTGGTGAGGAGTACAAGCTGCGTCTGATCGACGACATGCCGGACGAGAAGGCCATGGGCCTGTACTTCCATGAAGAGTACGTGGACATGTGCCGCGGTCCGCACGTGCCCAATACCCGCTTCCTCAAGGCGTTCAAGCTGACCCGGATTTCCGGCGCCTACTGGCGCGGCGACTCGAAGAACGAGCAGCTGCAGCGTATCTACGGCACTGCCTGGGCGGACAAGAAGCAACTGGCTGCGTATATCCAGCGCATCGAGGAAGCCGAGAAGCGCGATCACCGCCGTATCGGCAAGCAGCTGGACCTGTTCCATCTGCAGGAAGAAGCGCCGGGCATGGTCTTCTGGCACCCCAATGGCTGGACCGTCTATCAGGTGCTGGAGCAGTACATGCGCCAGGTGCAGCGTGAGAACGGCTACGTGGAGGTGCGCACGCCGCAGGTGGTCGATCGCATCCTGTGGGAGCGTTCCGGTCACTGGTCCAACTACGCCGAGAATATGTTCACCACAGCCTCGGAGAACCGCGACTACGCCGTCAAACCGATGAACTGCCCGTGTCACGTGCAGATCTTCAATCAGGGCCTGAAGTCCTACCGCGACCTGCCGCTGCGTCTGGCCGAGTTCGGTGCCTGTCACCGCAACGAGCCGTCCGGTGCGCTGCACGGCATCATGCGCGTGCGTGGCTTCGTGCAGGACGATGCGCACATCTTCTGCACCGAGGATCAGGTGAAGAAGGAAGCGGCCGACTTCATCAGGCTGACCCTGCAGGTCTACTCGGACTTCGGCTTCACCGATATCGCCATGAAGCTCTCGACTCGCCCCGCCAAGCGCGTAGGTTCCGATGAGTTGTGGGATCGCGCCGAGGGTGCGCTGGCCGAGGCGCTGAACGAGTCCGGGCTGGCCTGGGAATATCAGCCGGGCGAGGGTGCCTTCTACGGGCCGAAGATCGAGTTCACCCTGCGCGACTGCCTGGGGCGCAACTGGCAGTGCGGCACGCTGCAGTATGATCCGAACCTGCCTGAGCGCCTGGACGCCAGCTATATCGCCGAAGACAACAACCGCAAGCGTCCGGTCATGCTGCACCGTGCGATCCTGGGGTCGTTTGAACGTTTCATCGGCATGCTGATCGAACATTACGCCGGATCGTTCCCGGCCTGGTTGGCGCCGACCCAGGCGGTAATCATGAATATCACTGACAAGCAGGCCGATTTCGCCCTCGAAGTCGAGAAAACTCTCAATCAAAGCGGTTTTCGTGCCAAGGTTGACTTGAGAAACGAAAAGATCGGCTTTAAAATCCGCGAGCATACCTTGCTCAAGGTTCCCTATCTCTTGGTTATCGGAGATCGGGAAGTCGAGACACGATCCGTTGCTGTGCGCACCCGCGAAGGCGTCGACCTGGGGTCAATGCCTATCGAGCAGTTCGCCGCGCAGTTGCAGCAAGCGGTTTCCCGGCGTGGTCGCCAAGATTTGGAGTAAGAACTATTAAGCGTGATATGAGACAGGACAAGCGGGCCGCTCCCAAAGCGCCGATCAACGAGAACATCACTGCACGTGAGGTTCGTCTGATTGGTGCGGACGGCGAGCAGATTGGTATTGTTTCGATCGATGAAGCATTGCGCGTGGCTGAAGAAGCCAAGCTGGATCTGGTAGAGATCTCGGCCGATGCAGTACCGCCAGTTTGCCGCATCATGGACTACGGCAAGCACCTGTTCGAGAAGAAAAAGCAGGCTGCTATCGCCAAGAAGAATCAGCACCAGCAGCAGATCAAAGAGATCAAGTTTCGTCCAGGGACGGAAGAAGGGGATTACCAGGTAAAACTACGCAACCTGGTACGTTTCCTTGAAGATGGGGACAAGGCCAAGGTATCACTTCGATTCCGCGGTCGTGAGATGGCTCACCAGGAGCTGGGTATGGAGCTGCTCAAGCGGGTCGAACAAGACCTGATCGAGCTCGGCACCGTAGAACAGCATCCTAAGCTGGAAGGACGCCAGCTGATGATGGTCATCGCTCCCAAGAAGCGTAAATAACCTCCCGGGCACTGGCAGGCCTGATGGTTATCAGTTGTTAATGAATGCGGAGTACTAAACATGCCAAAAATGAAAACCAAGAGCGGTGCTGCAAAGCGCTTCCTGAAGACTGCTACAGGCTTCAAGCACAAGCACGCTTTCAAGAGCCACATCCTGACCAAAATGTCCACCAAACGTAAGCGCCAGCTGCGTGGCAGCTCGCTGATCGGCCCGTCGGACAAAGCTAAAGTCGAGCGCATGCTGCGCGTTCGTTAATCGGTCAAGATACTTAGAGGTAATTACTCATGGCTCGTGTTAAGCGTGGCGTTATCGCTCGTGCTCGTCACAAAAAAATCCTGAAGCTCGCCAAGGGCTACTACGGTGCGCGTTCGCGCGTGTTCCGCGTCGCCAAGCAGGCGGTGATCAAGGCTGGCCAATACGCCTACCGTGACCGTCGTCAGCGCAAGCGTCAGTTCCGTGCACTGTGGATCGCTCGTATCAACGCAGGTGCCCGCGTCAACGGTCTGTCCTACAGCCGTCTGATCGCTGGCCTGAAGAAAGCGTCGATCGAAATCGACCGCAAGGTTCTGGCTGATCTGGCAGTGAACGAAAAAGCGGCGTTTGCTGCGATTGTCGAGAAAGCTAAGGCCGTTCTGGCTTAAGTCCCCCGACAATCACCGGGTCCGCCCGGTGGCAACGTCAAAGATAGGGGAAGAGCCTTAACAGCTCTTCCCCTATTTCGTATCTGGAGTCTGTAAATGGAAAATCTGGATGCATTGGTCTCCCAAGCGCTCGAGGCCGTGCAACAAAGCGAAGATGTCAACGCCCTGGAACAGCTCCGGGTTCAATACCTTGGCAAGAAAGGCGAGCTGACTGCCCTGATGCAGACTCTGGGCAAGCTGTCGGCCGAAGAACGTCCGCAGGCCGGCGCCCTGATCAACACTGCCAAGGGACAGGTGCAAGATGCCCTGAACGCCCGCAAATCCGTGCTTGAGCAGGCCCTGCTCGCCGAGAAGCTGGCGTCCGAGCGTATCGACGTGACCCTGCCGGGCCGCGGTCAGGCTTCCGGTGGTCTGCACCCGGTCACCCGCACGCTTGAGCGTGTCGAGCAGTTCTTCACCCATATCGGTTACAGCGTCGCCGAAGGCCCGGAAGTCGAAGACGACTACCACAACTTCGAAGCGCTCAACATCCCCGGCCACCACCCGGCACGGGCGATGCACGATACCTTCTACTTCAATGCGAACATGTTGCTGCGCACCCACACCTCGCCGGTGCAGGTGCGTACCATGGAATCGCAGCAGCCGCCGATCCGCATCGTTTGCCCCGGCCGCGTCTATCGCTGCGACTCCGATATCACCCACTCGCCGATGTTCCATCAGGTCGAAGGCCTGCTGGTCGATGAGGACATCAGCTTCGCTGATCTGAAGGGTACCATCGAGGAGTTCCTCCGGGTGTTCTTCGAGAAGCCGCTGGGTGTGCGTTTCCGTCCCTCCTTCTTCCCCTTCACCGAGCCGTCGGCCGAGGTCGACATGCAGTGCGTGATGTGTTCCGGCAAGGGCTGCCGCGTATGCAAGCAGACCGGCTGGCTGGAAGTGATGGGCTGCGGCATGGTGCACCCGAACGTGCTGCGCATGAGCGGCATCGATCCGGAGAAATACTCCGGTTTCGCCTTCGGTATGGGCGTCGAGCGCCTGGCCATGCTGCGCTATGGCGTCAATGACTTGCGCCTGTTCTTCGATAACGACCTGCGGTTCCTGGCGCAATTTCGCTAGCAACCGCCCCTCGTGATCGAATTCGTTTAAGGAGAACAGACAACATGAAATTCAGTGAACAGTGGCTGCGCAGCTGGGTGAACCCCGATGTATCCCGTGAGGATCTGGTCGCGCGCCTGTCCATGGTCGGCCTCGAGGTCGATGCCGTTCAACCGGTGGCTGGCGCCTTCAGTGGCGTGGTAGTTGGTGAGATTCTCAGCGCCGAGCAGCATCCGGACGCCGACAAGCTGCGCGTATGCCAGGTGAGCAATGGCAGCGAGACCTTCCAGGTCGTCTGCGGCGCCCCCAATGCGCGCGCCGGCATCAAGGTTCCGTTCGCCATGATCGGTGCCGAGCTGCCGGGTGACTTCAAGATCAAGAAGGCCAAGCTGCGTGGTGTGGAGTCCCAGGGCATGCTGTGTTCGGCCTCCGAACTGCAGATCAGTGATGATCACAGCGGCCTGATGGAACTGGCGGCCGATGCGCCGGTGGGCAGTGATGTCCGTAGCTACCTGCAACTGGACGACGCCAGCATCGAGATCGGCCTGACCCCCAATCGCGGTGACTGCCTGTCGCTCGCCGGTCTGGCCCGGGAAGTCGGTGCCATGTACAGCGCTGCCGTTTCTCCGATTGCTGTTGAGGTCGTAGCTCCCAGTCATGACGAAGTGCGTCCGGTCGAGGTATTGGCGCCCAAGGCCTGCCCGCGTTATCTGGGCCGTGTGGTACGCAATGTCGACCTGTCGCGTCCGACTCCGCTGTGGATGGTCGAGCGCCTGCGCCGTTCCGATATCCGCAGCATCGATGCTGCCGTCGATATCACCAACTACGTGATGCTCGAACTGGGGCAGCCGATGCACGCCTTCGATCTCGCCGAGATCAACGGCGGCATCCGCGTGCGCATGGCGGAAGAGGGCGAGAAGCTGGTCCTGCTGGACGGCCAGGAAGTCAGCCTGCGTGCCGACACCCTGGTAATCGCCGATCACAATCGCGCCCTGGCCATCGCCGGTGTGATGGGCGGTGAGCACAGTGGCGTGAGTGCCACGACGCGCGATTTGTTCCTGGAAAGCGCCTTCTTCGACAACATCGCTGTCGCCGGCAAAGCTCGTTCCTATGGTCTGCACACGGACGCTTCGCATCGCTTCGAGCGTGGCGTGGATTCCCAGCTGGCGCGCAAGGCCATGGAGCGAGCGACTGCGCTGCTGCTGGAGATCGTCGGCGGCGAGGCAGGTCCGATCGTCGAGGTCAGTAGCGAAGCCGATTTGCCGAGCGTTGCGCCGATCACCCTGCGTGCCGAACGCATCAGCCAGATGCTGGGCATGGATATGGACAGCGCCGAAGTCGAGCGCCTGCTCTCTGCACTGGGTCTGGGCGTTACCGCTCAGGGTGCAGGTCAGTGGCAGGTCAGTGTGCCGAGCCACCGCTTCGACATCAGCCTGGAAGTTGATCTGATCGAAGAGCTGGGCCGTCTTTACGGTTACAACCGTCTGCCGGTGCGCTACCCGCAGGCGCGTCTGGCTCCGCAGTCCAAGGCTGAGGCCCGTGCCGAGCTGCCCGCGTTGCGTCGCCTGCTGGTTGCCCGTGGCTATCAGGAAGCGATCACTTACAGCTTCATCGATCCCAAGCTGTTCGAGCTGTTCAATCCCGGTGTCGAGCCGCTGCAACTGGCTAACCCGATCTCCGCCGACATGGCTGCCATGCGTTCTTCGCTGTGGCCGGGTCTGGTCAAGGCGCTGCAGCACAACCTCAACCGTCAGCAGTCGCGCGTGCGTCTGTTCGAAAGCGGTCTGCGATTTGTCGGCCAGCTGGACGAACTCAGGCAGGAGCCGATGCTCGCCGGTGTGATCACTGGCAGCCGCCTGCCGGAAGGTTGGGCCAACAGCCGTGAGAGTGTCGACTTCTACGATCTGAAAGCCGATGTCGAAGCGCTGCTGGGTTATGCCGGCGCTGCCGATGCGTTCAGCTTCGTCCCAGGCGACCATCCAGCCCTGCATCCGGGGCAGACCGCTCGCATCGAGCGGGAAGGCCGCCTGGTTGGCTTCATCGGTGCTCTGCATCCGGAGCTGGCCAAGACGGTGGGGCTGGATCAGCCGGTGTTCGTCTTCGAGCTGGTGCTGGCGGAAGTAGCCGCCGGTCGCATGCCTGCGTTCAGTGAGCTGTCGCGCTTCCCTGAGGTGCGTCGTGATCTGGCGTTACTGGTCGATCGCGAGCAGCCGGCCGAAGCCGTGCTGACGGCGATTCGTGAAACAGCGGGCGAATGGCTCACGGACCTCAAGCTATTTGACGTCTATCACGGTAAAGGTATTGATCCGCATAGAAAAAGCCTCGCCGTTGGCTTGACCTGGCAACATCCATCGCGCACTCTTAATGACGATGAGGTGAGTACCACTACGCAAAACATCCTCACCTGCCTCGAACAAAGGTTCAACGCCACGTTAAGGAAGTAGCGTATGGGGGCTCTGACGAAAGCTGAAATGGCGGAACGTCTGTATGAAGAGCTCGGCCTGAACAAACGGGAAGCCAAGGAGCTGGTGGAGCTGTTTTTTGAAGAGATCCGCCAGGCTCTTGAGCTGAACGAACAGGTCAAGCTTTCCGGGTTCGGTAACTTCGACTTGCGCGACAAGCGCCAGCGACCAGGCCGGAACCCGAAAACAGGGGAAGAGATTCCAATCACGGCTCGCCGTGTGGTCACTTTTCGTCCAGGGCAAAAATTGAAGGCCAGGGTCGAGGCATATGCTGGAACCAAGTCATAACGACGAACTACCGGCAATTCCCGGCAAGCGCTACTTCACCATTGGCGAGGTCAGCGAACTCTGCGCGGTCAAGCCCCACGTTCTGCGTTACTGGGAACAGGAATTCCCACAGCTCAATCCGGTAAAGCGACGGGGTAACCGTCGCTACTACCAGCGCCAGGATGTACTGATGATTCGGCAGATTCGAGCGCTCCTGTACGACCAAGGCTTTACCATCGGAGGTGCGCGTCAGCGTCTTTCTGGCGATGAAGCCAAGGATGACACCACTCAGTATCGTCAGTTGATCAAGCAGATGATCACTGAGCTTGAGGATGTGTTGCTCGTACTGAAGAAGTAAGCGCGAAGAAAAAGTTGCCTTATTTCAAATGCTTAATGTATAGTTCCTCCCGCTTTCGGTAACCCGGAAGCATCGTCGGGGCGTAGCGCAGCCCGGTAGCGCACTTGCATGGGGTGCAAGGGGTCGAGTGTTCGAATCACTCCGTCCCGACCAAAAAATCCCTAGAAAATCCAGTCACTTAGCGGTGACTGGATTTTTTTATGGGCGCTTCACACGTAGAAGCGTAGGGACTTTTGCGGGACTTTTTTTCATCCTGCCATTCTCCTCAAAATTGTCAGGGCCGGACCGCGCGAGTCGGTGGCCGAAATCCTGTTGGCTTCATCGATCAGTTTGCCCAGCTCGGCGGCTGAGTAGTGACTGGTGATGCTGCCGTTCTTGTGGCCCAGCAGAGCCTTCCTGTCTTCCTCCGTTACCCCAGCTGCCCGAAGTCTTCGGCCGAAGGTGTGCTTCAGATCGTGAACGCGGATCGAAGCAAATCCAGCTGGGGCAGGGCGCAGAAAACGCTCTTGGAACTTCTTCGCTGCTCTGACCCTGGCTTTCTTCCACGCCGAGTCGTTCATTCGGTGAACCGGCGTGGCCTTGCCGTTTCGATCGGGTTGTCCGTAAGGAAATACCCAAACCGGATCAAGCCCGCGCTGTCCCTCTATGACCGACTTGGCTACGTTGTTGAGCACAACGAGGCGCTCGTCGCCGTTCTTGACCCCGGAGCTCTCATGTCGGCCACCAAAATCCGCCGGTATGAGAAAGACGCTGGTGTTGAGCTCAGGAATCGGTATCTCCCAATCCCAGCGAAGCTTCACGACCTCCTGCTCGCGTGAGCCGCTGTTGACCTTGTACAGGGCCATGCGGCGCAAATGATCCGGCAGTTCGGCGAAGAGAATCGACTGCTCCTCCCAGGACATCGGGTAGGGCATGCGTCTGGTTTTCTTCTCTTCCAGCTTGGTGATCATTGGCACTACGTCGAGCCAGGGACGCTTCTGCTCATCACGCCATTTTCGGGCGCACAGGTTCAGGATGCGTATGACGCGCTCTAGTGCGATGTTCACCGTGCGGTGTGAGACGCCAGGCTTCAACTTGCCATCGCTGGTTCTGCTGCTCTTGAGTCGATCCCTTATGTAGGGAGCCAGGGTCTCGTCGTCGACATGAGTCAGAGGCTGGTCGCCAATATACGGGTCCAACTGCTCCAGATAGATGGCTGTGAGGCCTATCGACGGCTGATCCTTGTACTCGGTCAGGTAACGCGTAGCAGCCTCCCGCCACGTTCTGATCTTGCGGACGCCGTAGATCTTCTGTTCCCGGAGCTTTTCCAGCTTGTGTATCAGGTATTGCTCTGCCTCCTTCCTATCGCTTGATCCAGTGCTTTCCTGAATTCGCTGACCTCTGAAGACCTTGTCGATGTGCCAGATCCCGTTCCTTTGGTAGAGGCCGCTAATGGTTTTTCGCGCCATGGCTTTTCTCCTTGGCGCTCGCTGCGAGAGTGATCATGTCCCTTGGCACCTTCCTTTTCAATGATGGCCCGGTCGATGTAGGCGTCTGCCCAGGCATCCAGCTCTTGGCGATCAAAGCCGATGCCTTGCACCCCAATGCGGAACTCCCGCACGTAAGGCCGGACGGTTTTGTTGAATTCTGTGCGGCACATGCCGAGGTAGGCGGGGGCCGCGCTGGCTCGCAGGATTCTGGGTGGGCAGGTGATCAAGCGTGCGGCTATCTGTTCAGATGATGCGGGCATGAATGTCGCCTCCTTATCGGCCCTGATCCGTGCTGCAGATGCTGTCCGTTGCTCGCTACGCGAACAACGTGGTGGAGTGGGCTGCGGAGGGTTTGGTACAACAACCGTTTTGGCTCGGTTTGACCTGATGGATCGTGGCGTATGGCCTGTCGTTGGCTGGTGCGGTGATATCAGGCTTAAGGATTGATGCGTGTCTTCCGAACAGGTATCTCAGCAACCTGATTCCAACTCTGGTGGCCCAGTCAGTCGTGAGGAGATGTACGCAGAGGTGTGGCGGCTTCCCATGACCAAGATCGCGGATCACCACCGTGTTTCCTCCAGCTTCTTGGCGCGCGTGTGTACCCGCATGAATGTCCCGCGGCCGCCGCGTGGTCACTGGGTAAAGCTGGAGAATGGAATACCAAGTCGTCAGCCACCGCTGCCTGAGGCTGGGCCAGGTGATCTTCAGGTCTGGCGCAAGGGAGATGCTCTTGGTGCTGTTTCTCGACCGGTACCGAAGGCACCTGCACCGCGCAAAATCAAACCCGAACAGCTCCGCATATCGCGATCAAGGCAGCACCCTGTTGTCGTGGGGGCGTATGAGGTCTTTGAGCAGGGGCGAGTCATCGACCAGGGGTTTCTCAAGCCAGGTAGGCAGCGCCTGGTGGATGTCGTGGTGACCAAGCCTCAGCTAGAGCCGGCCCTGAAACTGGCGAATCAGCTGTTTCTCAAGCTGGAGGCTGCCGGCCATCGCGTGATGTTTGCCCCGAGTGACCGAACCTATGCCCGGGCCTCGTTTGATGAACATGAGCACCCACCCAAGAAGCCAAGGCACCGGCATCCGGCGTTGTGGTCACCATCCAAGCCCACAGTGGTCTTCATCGGGACGGTTGCCATTGGGCTGACGTTATTTGAGATGACTGAGGAGCTGGAGGCCCGCTACATCGATGGCAAGTACATCCCCACCTCCAAGATACCGTCGCAGCAGATGCGCCGCTTGAGCCCAACCTGGAACTGGTCGACGAGCATGGACTTTGCGACCGGCCGCCTATGTATAAGGGCGTTCTCGCCATATCCGTGGACTGATTGGTCTCAGAGTTGGAAGGAGGTCAAGCAAAGCCAGCTGCGTGGCCAGCTGGATGAGATCGTCCAGCAGCTCACGGACGCCGCGCCTGTAATTGCCCGATTGGTAGAGGAAGCCGAGGAGCAGGCGAGAATTCGTCAGCAGGAGTGGAAGGAGCAGATGTGCCGGCTCGAGGAGAGAGAACGGATTCGACGTCAAAACGAGGCAAGGGAGCAGGCGAGAGCTGATTTGCTGAGTGCCATCAAACAGTGGGATGACATAAAACGGATCCAGGCCTTTTTCAGTGATGCTGAGAGCTCCGTATCGAATCTGCCCGAAGCCGAGCGGTGTGTTGCTATGGACAAGCTCGCCCGAGCGCGTGAGCTTGTTGGCGAGCTGGATCCGCTACAGGCGTTGCTGGAGTGGAAGGGGCCTCGGGAGCGCTGAGACTGATTCGGTCTGGGTTTACGAAACTCGGAAAATGCTCACTGATGGTGAGCGTTTTCTGGATTTTATAAACCTGTCGATCCGGAGGTATGTGAATCGCCCCTTGATGCCTGTTCAACGTCTGTGACGTCGACCGATGCAGGCGTCAGTCGAGGCGCTTGCGGATTTCGTTGAATGCCCGCTGAATTATTCTCTGCTGATTGGGATCGATCTCAAGTTCATTGCATAGTGAAGACCAGCCGGAGAGCACATCAAGGGTCTGTTCGATGTAAAGATCCGGATCCAGATAGCGGAAAGCAGAGCAGACTTGTTTGAGGTTTTTACGTGTTGCCACTCCGGAGCCGTTGAAAGAGGTAGTGTGCTCGTCTGCGAAACCCTGGACAGGGGCATAGGTCAGGTCATAGGCCGGAGCTAATGTCCACCGTCCTTGGTCGTGTAGGAATGCGAAGTTCTTGGCGTGGTCATCATGGTTGTGGGTCAGGGCATTGAAAACCATGAGTCTTGCCATGCGCTCTACCTCCGCTGCATGGTTGGTGACCGCGTGGGTTGTTTTCAAGAGATCTGAATAGTCCAGCGAGGGCGCGCGGTGATCTGCATAGAGAATACCGCTGGCAGTCATCATGTGGAGTTTGCTATTGCCGTGTCTGTCGAAACGTTGGGCAGCAAAGAAACGCTCGGTACCGTTTGCAGAGCTGACTGTGAGCAAGTCGCTCGCAGCCATCTTCACTCCAGCACGTTCTGCCAAGAGCGCGTAGGCATATTCAATGGTGCCGGTATCACGATGTTCGGTTGGTGATCGGAACTTCACTAGCCAGTGTTGGTAGCCGGCTGGGAGCTGCTGGAAAGATGTATTGCATTGCTTTCTGTCTGGGGACAGGGCAACGACGACCTTGGGGCGAGCGCCGGCAGGGGAGCCACCAGCGAGGCGCAGAGCATCAAGAATGGACGAGGTGTCTCCTTCGTAGACCGCCTGGGATTCCTGGTAGAGCTGGGCCAGATCAATATCATCTTCACCGGTGGCGTGCTCAAGCACCGGGCGATATTCCAGTGCACCCATGCCCCTGTCTGCCATGTAAGCCAGCCGATCGAGCGGGGAAATGTGTCTACGGTCTATGCCATGATTGGCAAGGAAATAACGATCCATTAGCAACATGCCCCATCCGTCTGGGAGGGAGTCGGCAATCGCGCCTGGTAGGCCTGCGAAAAGGACTGGATCAGCAGCTTTCTGGGGTTGGGTTGTGAAGTCCATGTTCAGGGGTGACAGGTTGAAGCCTTGCGCCACCCACTGTGGATGATAGGCAAAGTAGATACCCTGTCGACTGGCCACCAGCTCCCCGACCGGTGTGCCGGCGAGCAATACCTCTACGGTGTTGATGGATTTCATTGGCGCCCCCGGGTACGTCCTGTTTGTTTGATTTCTTCAAGCGAGACAGGCCGCTCATGCTTGAACAGTTCGGCGATTTGGCGTGTGGCACCAAGTGCTGTAGCGATGAGAACCAGAGCATCAAGGGTGATCTGCCCATTGGATTCGAATCGCTTAATGGTTGATTCGGAAACACCCGCCATCTTCGCCAAGGATTTGCGTGAGAGGTTCTTTGCGAGTCGCGCATCTCGGGCGTTGGCACCGATCTTTTGGGCCAGTTCGCCTGGAGCGAGCAGAGAATGGGTTAGGGCCAAGGGGGAGCCTCAGTTAATGGTTCACTTGTGATCCATTATACGCCATTCATGCTCTTATTGGCTCAAATGTGATCCATTGATTTTTCCTGGGCCAGATTGCTTCAGGGCGGAGATCGCATGCCCTGACCTTCATGCTCAAGCGGATTGTTCTGTTACCTGTCTGTTCCCGTCGCAATCCGCATGTGGAAAAAACGCTAGCAGTTGCAATAGGAATGCGGACGGCAGCATGGCTTCACCTAGCCATGCGTGATCGACTAGGTGCATGTCAAAAAATCCTTTAACTTGTCTCTGTTCCCCAGATTTTCTTGATTGAGCAAAGAAAATATTCAGCTTCTAGGATTCTGCTGATTTTTTCTTTATTCATTCAGGCAACTCAGTTCGAATGTTCTCTGGAAGAAGATCCGTACTCACACTTGTTACCAGCCTCTTCGGAGGCAGGACATAACAGGCGGCCAGCCAGGGTAAACCGATTCGGTTGTCAGCTCGTTGTGCCAAGTCTCCTGAACACCCGATCCCTTGCCATGAAGGCCTCCAGCATGTGCGGAACGAGCGTCAGGGCGTCGACCTCTTCACCGTAGGTCTGTGAGTGCAGCACCGCGTAGCGCTCGAGGTCGGCCTTCAGGCTGGCCGGGCAGGTGAAAGTCAGCTTCAGGCTCTCAGTTTTCGGCAGTGGGCCGAGACGGAGTTTGGTCGTGCTCATTGCGGGCTCCCTTGTTGAGCTGTGACGGGTTGGTAGGGGCGCAACACCAGATCGCGGTTCACGATCACGCGCAGGGGCAGGCCAGGGCGCTGGGTCAGTGTGGGCTGGATATCGAGGTTGCGGCGGGTGACCTCCTGACCGACCTGGTTCACCGTGTCCTGCAGGCTGTCGCGCCCCGCGATGATGATGCGGTCGCCATCGGTGCGACTGGTCGGTGCTGCCAGTTCGGCACCGATACCCAGCAGACTGGTCATGGCCGCGCCGGCGACGATCCGGTTCCAGTGCCAGTCGACGCCATCCTCGAGACCGGCATAGCCGGCGGCGTCTGTACCAACCAGGTTGTCGATCTGGAGGGACGAGGTGTCCGGCAAGATCACCCGCTGCCACACCACCTGCACGCGGCTCTGCCCATAGCTCACCTGACTGTTATAGCGGCCCAGCAGGCGTGCACCCTGAGGGATGAGTACGTGCTGGCCGGTGGCGCTGTCGTAGACCGGTTCGGTCACCGTGGCGATCACGTCGCCGGGTAGATCCGACTTGATGCCGGTGACCAGCGCCGCTGCGATGATGGTGCCGGCCATCACCTGATAGGGCGACTCAGGCATCTGCAGCAATCCGGAATTACGGATTTGTGTATTTACGGATCTACTGAGAAACGCCTCGTTCCGTTCCTGCTGGGGCGGCGTTCCTGCAACTGCGGCTACCGCGCCTGACGAGGCCATACCCAGGGTCATGGGATCTGGCTGGGCGCTCCCAGTGGATGCAACGTTCGATTTCCTCACGCTACTGGTCTGGAAGAACACCGATGACTGCGCTGCCTCCTCAGCTTCCTTGAGCAGGGCCAGGCGCTCTGCTTCGGCGGCATCTGGCCCATGTCCATAACCTTGCGCCTGCTGCTCCGCCCTGAGGATTGGCCCGCCCAGATCGCCGGGTAACGGTGGGCCCAGTTGCGGTATCTCGGGGGCAGGTGGAGGCGGCAACTGCGAGTAGTCTGCTGGCAAATGCTCCAGCCCCTCGGAGCGTGCCACGCGGTCGACGTTGTATAGCTCGTTCGGCTCTGCGCCCTGACGGCGTTGCTGTGGTTGCAGCGACCACAGCATGGCACCGAGCACCGCAGCCGACAGGCCTCCGACCACTACCGCCAGCATGCGCGGATTGAGGCGAGTAACCGGGCGCGGCTTGGCGCGCAGCTCCAGCGACTCCGGCGCTTCCTTGGGCGGCAGCGAGGTTCCTGCGGTTTGGTCGTTGTTCTTGGCCGTCATGCTCAGGGCCTCCGTGCCACGCCGTCGGTGCGCTCGATCCGCACCACGTCACCTTTGTCGGCGCCCAGGCGCAACTCGGCCGCACCGAACAGACGGTCGACGATGTAGTAGGGCGAGCGGAAGCGGTAGTTGACCAGTTGTCCGCCTCCTTCCGAGCCAATCACGAACAGCGGAGGCAACTCGCCCTGGGCGATGCCAGCGGGAAACTGGATATACACCTTGCGGCCGTCGTCGAAGGCGCGCAGCGGCTTCCAGGGTGGATTGCTTCCGCTGATCGCATAGCGAAAACGCAGCTGCTCCAGCGCCAGGCCGGCGTCCACCGGCGCCGCGGCCTGGGCGGCACTAGCGTGGCGTTGCAGGGCGAGCATGCGATCCTTCGGATAGTCCCAGGACACCGAAGCCATCCAAGCGTGTTCGGTTGAACTCAGCTCGACCAGGTAGGTGCGGCGCGTGGTGGTGATCACCAGGTTGGTCTTCAGATCGACCCGTGTCGGTTTGATCAGCACGCTGGTGCGCAACTCATCGCCGCTGCCGCTGGTGGTATCGCCGACGATCCAGCGCACGGTGTCTCCGGCGGCCACGGTGACCAGCTCCTCGCCAGGCTGCAGGTTGATCGCCGTGACCCGCCCCGGGCTGGCGTACACCTGATACAGCGCACCATCGGAGTAGGGCCACACCTGGATGGCGTTGATATAGCCCTCGCGGCTCGGCGCTACCCGAGCATCGCGATTGGCGCGCGAGACCCGCACGCGCTCATCGGCCGGTTCCTTGGCCGGCTTGCTGGGTTGAGTTTCCGGCAGTGGCTTGAGCTGGGCAGGCAGAGCCAGGGGCTTGGGCATTTCCACCACTTCGATGGGCCTGGGTGGCTCCGCTAGGCGATGCGCCTCGACCGGTTCGTCCAAGGCGATCACTGGCGGCTGCTGGCTGGCACAGCCGGCCAGCACGCTCAGCAGCAGAGGGCAGATAGAAAGGTTCAGGGAGGTTTTCATGGTTTCTTGGCTCCTTCCGCAGTGTCCAGTTCACGGCTCCAGGACAGGCCGTTGACGTAGATGCCGAGCGGGTTGCGGCGCAGTTTTTCCTCAGTGCGCGGAGGCTGCAGTACCAGAGAGATCACCGCTGTCCAGCGCTCCAGGCCGGCGGCTGAACCATTCACGAAACGGCGTTCGATCCAGCGCACCTGGAAGGAGCTGTCGCTGGCACGCACCACGCTGGTGACTTCGACTGATACCGACTCCTTGCCGACTCGGGTGAAGGGATCGTTGGCGCGGGCATAATCGTTGAGGGTGGCCGCGCCGCGGTCGGTGGTGGAGTGATAGGCCTCCAGCCAGTTCTGCCGGACGACCACCGGATCGATCGATAGCGAGCGCACCTGCTCGATAAAGCGCGCCAGGTGGTGCGCGATCTGCGCATCCTGGGGCTGGTAGGGGCTGGCGGCTTCGCCGACGGCGCGCACCTGGCCGAGGTTGTCGACCTCCACCACATAGGGCGTCACCGTCGACTGCGCCGAACGCCAGACCAGACCGCCGGCCATCAGCAGCGCCAGGCCCAGGCAACCGAAGGCCATCAGCCGCCAGTTGCGTGCCTGCGCCAGGCTGCTACCCATGCGCAGGTCCCAGGCCTGTGCCGCTGCCTGGTAGGGGGTGACCGGTTGAGGGGTGTCGCTGTAGCGCACCCGTGGACGTCTGAATCGCATCCTCGTCCTCCTTTACGAATTCGATGGGTCGCGGATCTGCGGTCCGGGTGATGAGCCACCGCCATCGCCACCACGAAGGGTGTGAGCGACTGTGCTGGTAGCCTGTGAGAGTTGTTGCCTGCGCTGCAGGCGCCTGGCCCAGTCGGGCTGTTTGGCTGGAGCAGTTGCTGGGTCGGACGCGGCGGGGGCGCCACCTGCTGCAGCGCCGGAAGAGGCGCCTGCCAGAGAGCCAGCGCCGCCCATCGCCACGCGCGCCGCACCAGGTGCCATGCGTGCACCGGCCAATACCGCACCGCCGACACCTGTTGCCAGCGCAGCAGCACCTGCTGCCATGCCCGCCGCGCCGAGCGCGGTACCGGCAGCTGCACCAGCACCCAGTTGCGGTGCGCCGGAGACCAACCCGCTGGCAATGCCCGGCCCGAAGATGCCCAGGCCGAGCAGGGCCAGCGAGGCGAGCATGACCACCAGCGCATGGTCGATGGAGGGCTCGTCCGGTACAGCCTGGAACTCGGCGAACAGCCCGCTGCCAATGCCGACGATCACCGCCAGCACCAGTACCTTGATGCCGGACGCCACCACGTTGCCCAGCACCTTCTCGGCGAGAAAGGCGGTCTTGTTCCACAGCGCAAAGGGCACCAGCACGAAGCCGGCAAGGGTGGTCAGCTTGAACTCGATCAAGGTCACGAACAGCTGAATGGCCAGAAAGAAGAAGCTGACGATCACCACCAACCAGGCGAGAAACAGCACAAAAATGCTATGCAGATTGCTGAAGACTTCGGGAAAACCGCTGAGACTGCTGATCTGCTCAAGCAGCGGCCCTCCAGTCTCAACCCCAATTGCGGCCAATCGTCCCGGCTGCAGAAACTCCGCATGACTCAACGCAGAACCTGAGGCCAGCAGACCCAACCCGGCGAATGAGTTGAAGACGATCTTCGCGAGCATGTTGAAGTTGCCGATGATGAAGGCGAAGGCGCCGACATAGAGGGTCTTGCGGATCAGCTTGGCGCTGACGTCCTCTCCACCCATGGCCCAGAACAGCCCGGCCAGGGTCATGTCGATCACCACCAGCGTCATGGTGAGAAAGGCCACCTCGCCGCCGAGCAGCCCGAAGCCGGTGTCGATATACAGCCCGAAAACTTCGAGGAAACGGTCGATCACGCTGACGTCGTTCATGGCACGTCCTCGTCGAAATTTGCTGGTATGGCGGGTAGGTCGGCAGGACGAAGAAACTCGCCGGGATGGGCGCCGCCCGAGTAGAAGCGTTCAGGCGCATCCTCTTGCCGAGCCATGACGCCGTTGTCAGCCTGTCCGCAGGCGGCCAGCACCAGCAGTGGTAGCAGTGTCAGGAGTCTCATGACGCCGCCTCCCTAGCGATAGAACTGCACGGGGTAGGGGGTGTAGGGCGTGCCGTTGCCCATAAATCGGCGCCGCCGTTCGCGTGCTTCCTCGGCCGCAGCAGACTGACGGGCAAGCTCCAGGGCGACGGCGCGGTTCTGGGTGATCTGCAGTTGCTGCGCCTGGATCGACTGCTTGGCCTGCAGGGCCAGCAACTGGTTGGTGGCCTGGGCAGCCTGCAAGGCGCCACCCGCGGACTGGCTCTGCTGCACCAGAGCGGCCAAGGCGCTTTCATCCTCGGCCAGGTTCTGCGTCACCTGTGCCTGCACGCGCAGCGCCGTATGCAGCCCGTCGAGGCCCTGCTGCCAGCGCTCCCGCGCCTCTTCTGCCAGGCGCTGGCTGCTGACGTCGCCGGTGTACTCGTTCGGGTAGAGTCGGCTGAACTCCTGATCCAGGCGCTGCACTTCATAGGCCAGCCCTCGCGCCTCGGCGAGCAGCCGCTCGGTATTGGCCAGGCTCGTGCGCAACTGGCTGACCACGTTGTAGTCCAGGCGCTGCAGATGACGGGCCTGGTTCAGCAGCATCTGGGTTTCGTTCTGCAACTGGCGAACCTGGTTGTTCGCCATCTCCAGGGTGCGTACTGCGGTCAAGGTGTTCTGCACCAGGTTGGTCGGATCGATTACGGTGAAGGCGTTAACTGGCTTGACGGCCAACAGACCCAGTAACAGCAGCGCTGCGCAGGGGAAACGGTGGACAGGGGATCTCATGGCAGACACTCCTTGCGTGACGAGGGATAAGCGGTGAGTAGATCGGCAGCCCAGTCCAGCCCACGGTGACGCAACCAGACAGGGGCGAAATCGGCGGCGCCGGACGCCTGCAGGATGCGGTCGATCTCACGCTGCTCGGCCGGGCTGGCCGAGGCGGCGAAGGCCAGCGCCACCGGCCCCAGATCGAGGTCGAACAGGCGGTTGCCCAAGCGCGACTGGTAGTAGTAATCACGCTTGGGCGTGGCCTGGGCGATGATCTCGATCTGCCGGTCATTGAGGCCGAAGCTTTGGTAGATGCCTCGGATCTGCGGCTCGCCCGCCTGCGGGTTGGGCAGGAAGATGCGGCTGGCGCAGCTCTCGATGATTGCCGCAGCGATGCTGGAGTCCTTGATGTCGGCCAGCGACTGGGTGGCGAAGATGACGCTGACGTTCTTCTTGCGCAGGGTTTTGAGCCACTGGCGGATGCGCGCAGCGAACAGCGGATCGTCGAGAAATAGCCAGGCCTCGTCGAGGATCAGCAGGGTCGGCGCGCCGTCGAAGCGCTCCTCGAAACGGGCGAACAGGTAGCTCAGCACGGCGGCTACCGCCGCCTTGCTGTGCATCAGTTCCTCCATCTCGAAGCACTGTACGTCGGCGCCGCCCAGGCGATCCTGATCGGCATCCAGCAATGCGCCATGAGCGCCGCCTAGCACATAGGGTTGCAGCGCCTGGCGCAGAGCGTTGTCCTGCAGCAGCACCGAAAAACCGGTCAATGTGCGCTGCGCTTCGGGCGCGCCGGCCAGACTGTCCAGCGCCGTCCACAGCGCAGCCTTCTGCTCGGGGCCGATAGCCACGCCCTCCTGCAGCAGGCGAGCCTCCAGCCACTCGGCGGCCCAGGCTCGGTATCCCGGCTGATCGATGCGCGCCAGAGGCTGGAAGGCCAGCTCGCCATCGCCGCCGAGGTCGTAGTGCTCGCCACCCAGGCCCAACACCGTTGCGCGCAGCGAGCGCCCCATATCGAACAGAAACAGGCGCGAGCCCGGGTAGCGTCGAAATTGCAATGCCAGGGTCGCCAGTAGCACCGACTTGCCCATGCCGGTAGGGCCAGCCACCAGGGTGTGGCCGACATCGCCAACGTGGGTGACCAGGCGAAACGGTGTCGCGCCATCGGTGCGGGTAATCACCAGCGGCGGGCCATCCAGATGTTCGTTGCGTGCCGGGCCAGCCCAGACTGCCGAGATCGGTATCAGGTGCGCCAGATTGAGCGTGGAGATCAGCGGCTGGCGGACATTGGCGTAGGCGTTGCCGGGGATCGACGACAACCAGGCCTCCACCGCGTTGAGGCTCTCTGCGATGGTGACAAAACCGCGGCCCTGGATCACCCGCTCGACACGGCGCAGCTTCTCGTCGGCGATCTGGGCGTCTGAATCGCTCACCGTCACGGTGGCGGTCACATAGCCAAACGCGACCTGGTCGGCGCCGAGTTCCTGCAACGCCGCGTCGGCGTCGCTGGCCTTGTTCGCGGCGTCGCTGTCGAGCAGCGGGCTTTCCTGCTGGAAGATCGCTTCGCGCAGCAGCGCCAGGACGCCCTTGCGCTTGGCAAACCACTGCCGGCGTAGACGCACCAGTTCCTTCTCGGCCTCGTCCTTGTCCAGGCAGATGAAGCGGGTCGACCAGCGATAGGCGAAGCCCAAGCGGTTGAGATCGTCCAGCACGCCCGGCCAGGTCGCGGTGGGGAACCCACGTACCGACAGCACGCGCAGATGCTGCTCGCCGAGACGCGGCGCCAGGCCCGTGGTCAGGTGGCTGTCGGCCAGCAGGGCATCGAGGTGGAAGGGCTCCTCGGGTACAGCCACTCTCTGGCGGTGGACAGATATCGTGCCATGCAGGTAAGTCAGCGTCTGGCTGTCATCGAGCCAGGCGAGCTCCGGCATCACCCCGTCCAGCAGGTCGAAGAAACGATCCGTCTCGGCGACAAAGGCAGCCAGCCGTTCGCGCCAGTCGACGCCGCGCTGAGCGCGGTGCTCGTAGAGCAGGCCGGCGGCGCGCGAGCGCGACTCCTCGGGCGGCAGGTAGAGTAGCGTCAGGTGATAACTGCTCTCGAAGTGGCTTCCGAGCGCCTCGAAGGCGGCGCGACGCTCCTCGTCTACCAGCCAGGACAAGGGTTCGGGAAAGTCGCTGTCAGGGTAGTTGGCTGCCGCCAGGCGCTCGGCTTCGACAAACAGCGCCCAGCCCGAGCCAAGGCGACGCAGGGCATTGTTCAGGCGCGCCGAGGCTGCCACCAGTTCGCCCTGGGTGGCGCTGTCCAGATCCGGCCCACGAAAGCGCAAGCTGCGTTGGAACGAACCGTCCTTGTTTAACACCACGCCGGGCGCGACCAGCCCGGCCCAGGGCAGCCAGTCGGCGAGTTGGGCGGGGCGAAGTTGGTATTCGGTGAGATTCAGCATGGCGGCCTCCTCACACATCCAGCAGCGACGGCTGCTTGATATGCCGGGCAAACACCTGCAGGAACTGCGGGTCCAGGCGGGCCCCCCAGACCGCCAGCGAGTGGCCGACCAGCCAGAGTGCCAAGCCAGGCAGCCACAGCTGCAGGCCCAGGCCGACCACGGCCGCCAGAGTGCCGTTGAGGATCGCCACGTTGCGCGGCGCGCCGCCGAGCAGGATCGGCTCGGCCAGCGATCGGTGCAGTGGCACCTCGAAACCGGGGATGAGTTCGCGCTCGCCGTTCATGCGATCACCGCCCCGCCGGCAAAGCTGAAGAAGCTGAGGAAGAACGACGACGCGGCGAAGGCGATCGACAGGCCGAAGACGATCTGGATCAGCTTGCGAAAGCCGCCGCTGGTGTCGCCGAAGGCCAGCGTCAGGCCGGTGGTAATGATGATGATCACTGCGATGATGCGCGCCACCGGACCCTGTACCGAGTCAAGGATCGATTGCAGCGGTCCTTCCCAGGGCATGCCGGAGCCGGCTGCGAGCACAGGCAGGGAGGAGCCCAGGCAGAGGGCACCGAGCATCAAGGCGCCAATGAGGCGACGACGATTAGCAACGCGGGGATGGCAGGCAGTCATGACTGTTTTCCTGAGTAAGCGAAGGAATGAATGCGGGGGCGATGGACGTGAGTTGATAGCCGCGCTCGTCATAGCCGGTGACGCGGGCGATCTGCTGGACATAGCGCGTGTGGCCACGCCCGGATAGAAACATCACCAGGTTGACCGCCTCGGCGATCAACGCCCTCGGCGCGGTCAGGGCGACTTCCAGAATCAGTTGCTCCAGGCGCAGCAGTGCGCCCAGTGCAGAGCCGGCATGAATAGTGGCGATACCGCCGGGATGGCCGGTGCCCCAGGCCTTGACCAGATCCAGCGCCTCGCCGCCGCGCACTTCGCCGACCACCACGCGATCGGGGCGCAAACGCAGCGTGCTGCGCACCAGATCAGCCATGGAGACCACGCCGGGCTTGGTGCGTAGGGCAACGTGATCGAGGGCCGGGCACTGCAACTCGACCGTGTCCTCAAGCACCAGCACACGGTCACCACTGCCGGCCACCTCGGCCAGCAATGCGTTAGCCAGAGTGGTCTTGCCGCTGCTGGTGCCGCCGGCCACGAGGATGTTCTGTCGCTCGCGTACGGCCGCGCGCAGGTGCTCTGCCTGGGTAGCGCTGAGAATGCCGTCGGCCACGTACTGCTGCAGCGGAATGACGCCGGCTGCGCGTTTGCGCAGGGCGAAGGTGGGGCTTGCCACCACTGGCGGCAGTACACCTTCGAAGCGCTCGCCAGTTCCTGGCAACTCGGCGCTCAGCAGAGGCTTGTTGCGGTGTACCTCCTGACCGACATGCGCTGCCACCAGGCGGATGATCCGTTCACCGTCGGCAGCTGCCAGCGTGCCCAGATGGGCGCGGCCGGCGGACAGGCGATCCATCCAAAGCACGCCGTCGGGGTTGAGCATCACCTCGACCACGTCCGGGTCGTCAAGGGCATCAGCGATCTGCGGGCCCATCGCCGTGCGCAGCATGCGCGTGCGCCGCTCCAGGGACGTTGCCGCAACGCTCAGCACTGGGGAGGAAGCAACAGTCATGGACGCTCTCCCGAAACCAGAGCCTCTGCCTGAACCTCTTCCTGCACGTCCCTGACCAGGCTGCGCCCGCGCTGCAGGTGACGCCCCAGTTGCTCGACGAACTGGCTGAAGCGCAGCTTGCCCTGCGCGCGCGCCGCGTCCTGATGCGCCTCGGGCACCGGTGTGCTGACCGTGAGGTAGTAACGCACGTAGAGCGCCACGGTCTCGATCAGGATGTTCTGGTCGCGCTCCAGCCGCTCGAACTGGCGCGACAGCCGGTCCAGGCGCTTGGCCAGGGCCACCTCGCGCTGCTCGCCGGATTCGGGTGACAGCCAGGAAGCCAGTGCCGCGGCGATGATCGAGGACTTCGACACGCTCTTGGCGATCGCCAGTTCGTTCAGGCGCTTGGCATGTTCGGGTTGGATAAACAGGTTGAGGCGGGCTCGGCTCATAGGGCTATTCCATCGTCAGGGTCGAGGGCGGCCAGCCGCGCCGCGCGCTGCAGGCGTGGATCCGGCTGGGTGGGGAAGGGCGTGGGAATGTCGTCCTCGTCGAGCAGCAGCAGGTCGCTGGCCAGCCCGTCGTGATCCGGCAACTGGGCGACTTCCGCCAGCTCGGGCTGAATGTTCGGGCCGCCGTCGTCGACGGTCTCGTCATCGGTCAGGCCAGCCGGCGAAGCGCCGATGGCGGCAGGTACGACCAGGCCGCTCCAGTCATCCGCGCGTGGTGTCGGCGCGTCGGCATAGCGGCCCGGCTGCAAGCGCGGCGCGGGCAGCACCCGGCTCTGGAAGTTGGTGTCGGTGAAGTAGCGCAGCTTCTTTGCGCGGATTGGCGCCAGGCCTGAGAGCATCACCACGGCCTCGTCGCTGGGCAGCTGCATCACCTCGCCCGGAGTCAGCAGTGGGCGGGCGGTTTCCTGGCTTGACACCATCAAATGGCCCAGCCAGGGTGCCAGGCGGTGGCCGGCGTAGTTGCGCTGCGCGCGCAACTCGGTGGCGGTACCCAGGGTCTCCGAGATGCGCTTGGCGGTGCGTTCGTCGTTGGTGGCGAAGGTCACCCGCACATGGCAGTTGTCGAGGATCGAGTGGTTCTGGCCGTAGGCCTTGTCTATCTGGTTCAGCGACTGGGAGATCAGGAAGGCGCGCAGCCCATAGCCGGCCATGAAGGCCAGGGCCGTCTCGAAGAAATCCAGTCGCCCCAACGCAGGAAACTCATCGAGCATCAGCAGCAGCTTGTGCCGGCGTTCGATGCCGTCGGAGCCGTCGAGCGATTCGGTCAGGCGCCGGCCGACTTGGTTGAGGATGAGGCGGATCAGCGGCTTGGTGCGGCTGATATCAGAGGGCGGTACCACCAGGTACAACGACACCGGATGCTCAGCCGAGATCAGGTCGGCAATGCGCCAGTCGCAGCGCGAGGTGACCTCGGCCACCGTCGGGTCCCGGTACAGGCCGAGGAAGGACATGGCCGTGGAGAGCACGCCCGAGCGCTCGTTGTCGCTCTTGTTCAGCACCTCCCGAGCGGCCGAGGCCACCACCGGATGGGGTGCATCGCCCAGGTGCGGCGTGGTCATCATCCGGTGCAAGGTCAGCTCGAAGGTGCAGGCCGGATCGGAGAGGAAGTTGGCAACGCCGCGCAGGGTCTTGTCCTGGCCGGCGTAGAGCACGTGCAGGATGGCGCCGACCAGCAGCGCATGGCTGGTCTTCTCCCAGTGGTTGCGCCGCTCCAGCGCGCCTTCAGGATCGACCAGGATGTCTGCGATGTTCTGCACGTCGCGCACCTCGTGGGCGCCACGGCGGACTTCCAGAAGCGGGTTGTAGGCGGCCGAGGCCAGATCGGTGGGGTTGAACAGCAGGCAGTGGGAGAAGCGCGAACGCCATCCCGCGGTCAGGCTCCAGTTCTCGCCCTTGATGTCGTGGATCACCGCCGAGGTCGGCCAGGAGAGCAGGGTGGGTACCACCAGGCCGACGCCCTTGCCCGAGCGCGTCGGCGCGAAGGTCAACACATGCTCGGGGCCTTCGTGGCGCAGGTACTGGTCGTCGAACTGGCCGAGGAACACACCCGCCGGCTGGGTCAGGCCGGCCTGGCGCACTTCATTCGCATCGGCCCAGCGCGCCGAGCCGTAGGTGGTGACCCGGCGCGCCTGGCGTGCCCGCCAGATCGCCATGCCGATGGCCACCACCAACGCCAGCAGGCTGCTGCATGCAGCGATGCTACCGCCGACGTTGAAGACTTCCGGCGCATAAGCATCGAAGACGAACCACCACTCGAACAAGCGCCAGGGGTGATAGACCGGTATGCCCAGCAACTCGAACCAGGGTGCTCCCAGGCGGGTCTGGTAGCCGAGCGCAGCAGCCGTCCACTGCGTGGCACTCCAAACCCCGGAAAGGGTAAGGGCCAAAACCACCAGCACCTGGCCGTAAAGCACCGTTGTCGCATGCATCCCTGAACCCAACCTCCCAGAAAAAACGCACGGCACGCCGATGTGCCGCGGGCGAGAGGTTCGGTACTGAAGGAGTAGGGGTCAAAGACCGTTTCGGCGGGTACTAAGACAGATAGGACAACACAGCAGACAGTGGTGGGTGGCGGACAAGATCAACGGGGTATGGTGTAGATGACCGGTTGGCGGCCTTTAGGCTGTAATCGGCCGATTCTGTTCGGAAAGGAGGAGCACGTGGCGTTCCGGTGAACCCTACAGCAACCAAAGAGATTACGAGCTCCCAGCAGAAAGAGATCCTCGAACTCACGGCAACAGCCAACATGGCATTGAAACGCATGGGCCTCGAAGGTCGCTTGGTGAGCCATGGAATGCGCTCAATGGCCAGCACATTCTCAATGAACACAACAACTGAGATGCCGAATTGATCGAAGTAGCACTTGCCCACGTCAACAAGGATTTGGTGCGCAGCGCTTAGGACCGCGCGGATTACATCGAGAGAAAAGGCCGATGTTGGCTTGGTGGAGTGAGCACATTCAGCAATGTGGCTTGGCTTGCCGGTAACTTATCGCTGTGAGCTATTCAAGAAGCTGGAGGCTAGAGAGTAGCATCAGCATTCTGAAGGCCAACATTAAGAATCCTAAGGCTTGACTTTCCTATCGTATGCCCTCTCTGGAGACTGGGCCCACTTATAAAGTACTGGAGAAACAGTTCAAGGCTGCTTTTTCCCCACGAAATCCGTAATGAGACGGCTTTCTCGTGCATAGAACCTAATCTTCTCGGAAAATCCTTGTATGCAAAAAGGGCAAGTTATCCATTTTATTAAACTGTTGATGTCCTTGCCAGCGCTCAGTTTTGCGGTGTTTCGATACAAATAAGAGTTGACTCCGCGCCACTCGAGGTATGCAGCCTCCGAATCATCGCTGCAGCCGGACTTTCTGAACCTGTAGGCTTTGAAACCATAAAGTAAAATGTTTAGCTCTTGATCGGAGAGTGTTTCAACGGCTCGCGAAAAGTCAAAGAGCCCTTCCTTGGCAAAACGCCGAATCGTTGCCTTGGGTATTACCTTGTGCACGGGATAGGCCATAAACCCCTCATCGAGTACGGAGTGCGACCTGCTGACCCATTCCCGCAGCGGATAGCTTTGGATATGTCCGTAACCGTTACAGTAATGACAGGCATTTTTGTATAGGTTAAAAGCAAACGTGTGAGGAAAAACCCGATCTACCACCCGCTCCCGCAAACTCACCAAGCGGACTGCATGATAGGTGAATGCTCTGTTTGGTCCAGGGGCGATAACTACCCCAGCTCCATTCAGATACGCAGACTGCAACGAGTCCGCCTTCACTATGAAAGACCAGGGATCGGTATCGCAGACAATGGCGCGCTTATCGATTCTCTTCCGGATTTCTTGCTGTAGAGATGCCGGAACACGTGGAAAACGCTCCAGCAGTGCGATAAAAGGATTGAAGAAAAACTGACACTCTGACTTCAGTGCACCCTCCAATGCATCCCGACTTCTGTAAAAAAATACGTTTTCGTCTGGGAGCAGAAGACTGAAAGAATTGCGAAATTTGGCTTCAAGAGCAAAGTTGTCCTGCCTAAGTAGAAACGAGGGAATCAACCCGTAACGTTTTTTGTTTAACTCCCTCGGTAGCTCTTCATCCTCGATCCGTAGATCATCTTCATTACAGGGTATCCGCAGATGAACTGAGACGTCTGATTCGCTCAACACCTGAGCATGATTGAGACTTGGGAATATTTTTTCCCTTACGCCCCCCTGAACCACAGATGTGTCATCTTTTATGCCCTTACCTTCACCCAAATCGATTATATAATGGCACCTGTAAATAAAATTGGGGTTGTGTTCAATTATCAATACTGCCGCATCGGATAGGGAATCCCTCAGTGTGTCGAACAGGTTCTTCACAGCCTGCGGATCAAGGCCGCGACAAGGCTCATCTAGGATCACAAAATAGCCGCTGGCGTTGCGTTCTTTCCGATGTGCCATTAGAAATCTAGCGACTTTGAGGCGCTGTAGTTCACCACCACTTAAACTGTCCGTCTCTCGTCCCAAACTAAGATGAGAAAGAGAAAGTTTTTTTAGGATATCTACAGCCTCAGCGAGAAAGGCTAGTCCTCCCTCCAAAGGAATCTGGTCAAGGTCAGTCGCCAGTAGTTCCGTAAGGGTGCGGCCATCTACACTAAAAAGCGCCACCTCGGATCGGAAACGACTCCCGAAGCACACACTGCAGACCTGCCCCTCAATATTACCAGCACCTTGGCAGTGATCGCATGCTCCCGTCGAATTGAAGCTGAAATCACTTTCGACCAATCCTCCTTCGTAGCCGCGGGCATAAAATTTTCGTATTTTATCGAACACGTTAAGGTAAGTAGCTACGATGGAGTTGGAGGCACCGCGGGGTGGCGTGCTGTCCAACAAGATGACCTTTTCACCTTTTTGTATAAGCGCGGGGTAGATTAGTTCGCGGCATAAAGTAGATTTGCCTGCTCCACTAGATCCGATAACAGCGGTAAATGCACTATGTGGAATACGCACCTGACCCAATTGCAGGGTTCGCAAGCTTGGGAGTTGGAGTGTGGTATATGTGAATTCAGTTTCTGGACCATCAGTTGTGCGTGGATCGTCTAAAGCAGTAGCTAATTGAGAGTCATCGCCTACTTCGCAATAATAACCGCCAAGCTCTCCAGAACCAGGGCCAATCTTTATAACCCGGTCGGCGATAACCCGATACATCGGATTATGGTCCACGATGATGATCGAATTATTACGTGCTCTCAACTGAAGGATCAGGCTGAGTATTTTGAGATTGTCACGATACTGCAGGTTCGAAGAGGGCTCATCGAAAATCATGAGCCGTCCTGAATATCGATTGATGAGCGCTGGCAGTAGCTTCATCCTTTGTAGTTCGCCTGAACTCATGCTCAGTAAAGGTCGGTTCAGATCGATGTGATCAATGGACAATGCCGAGAGATAGTCCAGTATAATCCGTATCTTGCCCGTGACCTCATCGTACTCTGTAACCGAAGCTGGTAACTCGGCAAGCAATTTGGATGGAGTCAGGCCGAAAAAATAGTCTATGGACTTTCCATTGATCGTTACTGCTCGAGCCTGCCAGGCTAGACCACTTCCCTCGCAGGCATTGCATGTCTCGACAGAGATAAACTGCTGGGCAACTCTATCGCTGCTGTTTCGGGCTAGCTTATCTTTTAATATATTTAGTATTGCAGACTTGCTCTCAGCACTGAGGGCGCAGTAGGGTTTATTAACATCAATCCCCTCCTTCTGTAGCAAAGCAACTAAGCCAGACGGTAGGAACTTGAAGCCCTTGTAACGCCCCGATGACGAAAGCGGTACAGTCAGAAACCCGTTTTTTAACGGGACTTTTTGGTCAATCGCTCGTTCAGCATCGTAGTGAGCAGCCGTTCCCGCGCCACCACAAGTACGACAGCATCCCGAGTGTGACGACATCGTGGAACGTGAAAACAACAGCTTGGAGGGTAGTCTGAATACCGTTCCATCTTCTAGCGCCACGCCGTGCTCGTGAAAATCTATCTCAAGGGCGTCATCGATCAACACAGGAATCGCCCGGCTTTTTTTCAATAGGGCCTGAGGGGCGTCACTGTCAAGATCGATGAAAACCTCACAATTCGAAACCTGTGAGGTCAACAGTTTCTCCAGTGCAAGCGGCCTAAGCGCACGCTTGCCTTCAGTTCGTAGGTAGACCTGATGGATCCCAATACTACGCAGCAGGTTCAGTTGGCTACGTCCGACACTTTCATAGCGAGCAATGCAGCCCAGTATACGGGCCTGAGGGTGATAGAGTTGGCGGAACTGCATGATAGTCGCAAGGTCCGGTTTAGAAATCCTCCCGCCGCGGTAATGAATTTCACCTCGGCGAACGAATAGCCTGACCAGCAAATCATTGAGTCCCGTTCGTATACCGAACGTTGATGATACCAAGGGCGTGATGGCGCGCTGGGAAATCATTACTGGCTCGGGCAAGCGCGTAGCAGCTTGAAAGTTGGGGCGCACGCAGTAATCTATGAGTTCGTCGCTCTTACGGCGTAATTTGCTCTGTCGAAGAGCTTCGGCGGCTATGACTTGATTGACTAAGGTGGATTTTCCAGACCCGCTAACACCGATGATCACAATCACTTCCGCGCCCCTAGCACAGAAGTCTATGTTCTTCAGGTTGTTCTCGGTAATTCCGGTGATTTCAAAGGCGTTCTTGTTCGCGCTCATACAAATCGAATACTTGTCTGATGATCTTCTTATAGGATTGACACATGGGGCTCTTTCCCTCTACACGATAGAGTGGGCAGCCACCCGCACAAATCAGCCGGTACTCGCATTGCTGGCAGTCATCACTCAAGCCAAAGTGTTTTCCTCTGCCTTTCTGAATAATTTCAAGAATACTGTCGTTATCATCTAGGTGCCCCAGTGGCTTGCCCTTCCCGAACTCGGTATGACAAAAATAGACCGAACCATCTAGGTAAATGGCTGCCGCGTTCTTACCCATTGAACAAGGGGTTGAGTTGGGGTAATGGGTGCGTAAATCGGAAACAACAACGCGTCGGCTAACCGGAAAGCCAGCGTCAATACCAGTGCGCAGCACATCAGAGACCATGTCCATGGTAGAAAGGAACTCAGCGGGATCGATATACCCGCCTTTGGCATCTGCCAAGCGGAAGGTAATGTCGTTCTGCACGAGGTAGTCCACCAAGTCAGGGATACCCTTATGATTTTCTGATGTTACAGTGACCATCACACTTGGCGTTATACCAGCGCCCTGCAATCGCTTTATATTCTTATCCACAATCTCGAACGTGCCCTTTTGGGTGCCCGTGTAGATTCTGTTCCTGTCATGATAAGCCGAGAGACCGTCCAGAGAAACTGAGACTGCGATATCATGCTCACCGATGAACTCGATCATCGCATTTGTTAGAGTTGTGAGGTTGGTAATTAAGCGCAACTGCAACTCGATTCCCTTGTCTGCTAGAAGTTCCTTGAGTTGGATAACGCCCGATTTCCATTTGTTGAACGCCATCAAGGGTTCACCTCCGGCAAGTTTGACGTTAACCGTACGCAACCCGTTTATCGAAAGCAATTTGCGAGCAAGCATGTCAAACAAATCAAAGCGGAAAAGCTGCTTGCTGTTCAATGAGGGGATATAACAATAGCTACAGGCTAGATTGCAGGAATCCGTGACCTGTAACCAGAAACTCAGACTATCTGCATAAGGGAGGCTTTTAGAGTGGTCGGAGGGATCTAAAGGGATAATTACTTGTTCGCCAGCCAACCTCGCGAAAGTAGATGTATCTTCATCGGACTCATAAATTGCCCCCGTTTCATTTGCTCTTTTTATCAGTGCTAAAGAACGGTCATCTAGGATAACAATATTGTCTCGATGCTCTTTTCTAACAAAGAACACGCTCCCATAGCCTTTGATATCCTGTTTCTCAATGCTATATCGAGTGTTAAAGCCATACTTCATAGATTGAACCTTATGGTGGCCATTTCTCGCGCGCGCCATTTACCGGTCTCACCTGCGAACTCGATACTGCACTCTCCGCGACGGTGCAGAGTATTATGATTTGCAACAATCAACAGATCGCCGCTATCCAAGCAAATATCGAACATGACCTCCATCATAACCGTGTGAAGCATTGCCGCCGTCGACAAACCCAGCGCGGAAATACCCTGCGCTTGCTCTTTTGCCAGTAACCGCTCTTGGAAGCGAAAAATGACTTTTCCATCTAAGTCTGCCAGGATCGGCTGCTCGAAGCTGCCCCGCTCAGCAAGGTCATACAGCAGTCTGTACTCCTTCAGTTCTTGCTCACCCACTCCAAAGATCTGCTTCATCCTTTCTAGAAAGGGCCGCATATGTACCACTTGGTTGCGGCCATATATAGGATGTCGGGGGTCAGGATGCAGACACAGCAACGCAATATAGGCTGGAGGGTGCGGCTGAAACATAAAATCTGTGTGGAATCCACCGCAAAGCATCTGTTCAGAGAAATTGACACTTTCCGGAAGCACGCTGAACTGATGGCAAATCGCTCCCACCCTGTTTGAGTAATATAGCTGGCCTCCAGAAATCCGGTCCAAGTCACGCTCAAGCCGAGCCACATCAATCCCGTATTGACGTATTACTTGAAAGCCATGCTCTGCGAGCTCGCATTGGTCCAACCGCAACGATGCGTTCGATGTGGGTTTCTCGCGAGGCCAGCGCATCACACTATGGCTGCCTGGAACGCCGCTCTCTGACATGAATCAGGCGCTTCTCAAAGATTCAGGCAGTCCGGAAGACATGATCGTCAGATCATCAATGTGACAGGGACAAACTTGCGGACACTTTTGCGGAGCGCTACTGGCACCGTAAAGCGGCTCGCCAAATAGTTGTTCCCATAGATTCGTAGATACTTTCTGCACCTCCAGCCATTGCTGCCGGTTCTCATCACCAAGCATGCCAAAATAGGGATAATGATGCAGGTATTCACCAAATAACGCATTGCAATCAGCCATGTAGGCGCGCGTATCAAGAATGTGCATGTGCCAGATTTCGTCGATGTCCCCGTTAGGCACCATTTGCAATCCACCTAGCGCTTTGGTCACAGCCATGTAACGCTTGTAGTTCTGTACGGCCTTGTTCGCACGGGCACGAGTCCATTCTCCAGTTTTGATCTCTAAGATTTTTTCAATGGCCAGCTCAAATTCCCAAGTTTCCGTCAAAGTTAGGGCTTGTTCAAATACCGCGTTATCAAATTGATGAGGCACGACGCTCTCCTTTCCTATTGCGCCTCTAGCGCAAAGTGTGTTTCATTTTTAGGGTACCAACGCTCTAGCCGCATCGACGCAGGCCAAATTGCCTACCAATGCTAAGCGGCATAATGCCACTACACAAGACGTAGTCCAACCTGTTCTGTAATAGGAACTCGAGCAGTTGCTCCTCAGCGCCAAACTCCGTCTGTGGAAGAGTATGTCGGCTCAACGCGCTGCCTGGTTCTGAGCAAAACTCCGTGCAGTCGAGCGCTGGATACCGTTACGCATGCAGCACAAGCCCTCAAAGACGAGTGAGCAGGAACCCCCAACCTCTTACTATCCGTCGCTGCCATCGATGGCCACCAGCGCTTCAGAAAACAGCCACGCTGCTGGCACAGCATCGCGAACTGCCGACAACGCCTTGGATTGCCCTTGTCCTTGCGGGAGTTGGCGATATTCTTGATGTCTGGCATCAGGCGCCTGGTCAGCCTCATCAGTTCAACGTTGCGCCGTGCCTCTCGCTCGAGGCGGCGACTGGATTGGATGCTATTGAGGTAGCCGTAGATGTACATCTTCAGCAGGTCTGCTGGATGGTAGGAGGGTCGACCAGTTTCAGCCGGGATGACACCCTCGAAACCCAGTTGGCCAAGGTCGAGTTCATCGACAAAAACATCGACCATTCGCACCGGGTTGGTTTCCGCCACGTAGTCATCCAGGCTCTCGGGAAGCAGCGCGCTTTGGCCTCGATGCTCTTCCTTGATAAATCGCTTCATCGGCCCCCGCTGATTTGAATCCATCCAGTCACAGCAAGGTCGATGCCAGTTTTTACACAGCCTGGGCCGAAAGCTGCCGACCACTACGGAGAATGGCCAGGATTTAACATTCGCACGGGCTTCAGAGCCAGAGCTGAGTAGCTTTCCAGCATTACTACCTGTGGAGGAGTTGTGGTCAGTGCGGAGGCCCTGTATTTCCTGTCTATGCCAGCTCGCGTATGTGCTCAGGATGCCTACTCAAAATATGGATCAGAACGGTGCTCTGGTGGTTAGGCTTTGAACGGTTCTGTTCCCAGTTTTTGAGGGTCGCAGGCTTGGCTTGAATGGCCTGGACAAACACATCCTGGGACATCTGCAGCTTTTCGTGCAGTGCGACGATTTCCGCACCTCTCGTGGGTTCGACTGGCTTGTATCGACCTTGTGGTTACGCAGCGTACGCTTGCCTTCACGTGCTGCGGCCAGATCGTCAAACCCCTCGACCCTCTCGGAAAAAATATCGCGTTTGGTAACGGCTTTCTTCGCTCTCAAGGAGCGCTTTCACTGCCTGCGCTGGTCGTTGCTCAGGTCATCGAGTTCGTCTTTGCCATACAGGCTGAAGACCCATAGTTGCGGACTGCGGTGCTGCCGCTCAGAAGTTCTTATGAAGGGAGCTGCGAGGAGAAGGTTTTGTGCCAGGGCCGATCAAGCGATCTCCTTCTGTGATGCGTGATCGGGCAGCGACTCCTGGCTTTCCGCGGGGCTTACCCGCTCGATAAACCGGGCCAGTTGCTCGGCCGGTTCGCCTTCGCGCCGTATCAGGTAAGTGGTCAATATGGTTGTGCAGCCGTCTAGCGGACGGGCCACAACGTCTGGATTGTTGAGTTCGTTGATGCGCGCCAGGCTGGAAAAGCCGAGCCCGTATCCTGCCGACACCAGCGCCATCATCAGGTCCAGGGTGGGGACGCGGTCAGCGATTGTCAGTCGCGTATCGACGGCGCCCAGTACCCGCTGCAGCTGTTGCCAGAAACCTTCGCAAACTTGTGGATCGCAAAGGACCAGCGGGTAGCGGACGACCTCTTCAAGCGGCACACACCGGTAGCTCAGCAGCGGGTGGCGAGCAGGCACCGCCACAACCAGTGCATCGAACCAGATCGGCTCGGCCACCAGCACATCGCCAACCTCGTCGGACTGTGCGAGCCCGATGTCGAACAGGTCGTCGTTCAGGCCCCTGACCTGCTCGCTGAAGGTGACCTCCGACAGGCAGATCTCGACCTCCGGCTCCTCTTCGCGGCACTGGGCGAGCAGGGCGGCCAGACGTGCCTGGGGTATGCCGTCGGATAGCGCTACGCGGATGCGCCCGCGGTAGCCGGCCGCCGCGCTCTTGACGCTGGCCTTGGCCTGGTCGACCACGGTGAGCACCCGGCGGGCTTCTTCCAGGAGCACCTTGCCGGCCCAGGTCAGGCGCGTGCGCCGTGTGGTGCGCTCGAACAGTTGCACGCCCAGGCGGTACTCCAGTTCCTTGATGATCCGCGACAGGGGCGACTGTTCGATATGCAGGCGCGCGGCGGCGCGGGCAAAATGCAGTTCTTCTGCAACGGCGATGAAACAGCGAAGGTGGCGCAGTTCCACGGCCTTTCCTCCGTCAGTTGTAAGTTTCGGCTTGCACTTCGCCGTTCAAGCTTGGTTGGCGACGCAGGTTGATGATCTGCAGTAGCGCGCCCAGTGCGGCGACGCCACCAGCACTGGCGGCCAGGGTCCAGGTGGGCATCTGCAACAGCAGCACGAAGCCGCCGGCTGCGGCGCCGATGGCGCTGCCCAGGTAGAGCGCCGACTCGTTCAGGGCGATGGCCAGGTTGCCGTCACCCTGGGCCTGGCGCGCCAGTATCAGCTCGTTGTTCTGCGGTACCTGCAGCGCCCAGCCGACGGCGCCCCACAGGGCGATGGGCAGCATCACCAGCCAGGTGTTGAGGGCTGCCGCCAGCGGCAGCACGAACAGCGACACGGCGAGGATCAGCATGATGGCGAAGGTCAGCACCGGGCCCCTGATGCGGTCCACCAGCGGGCCGATCAGGAAGCTGCCCAGCACGCCGCCGATGCCCCAGACCCACAGGTAGGGTGTGACCGAGCGCACCGCACCATAGGCCGGGTCAGCCAGCAGCGGGGCGATGAAGGTGTACATGCCCAGGCTGGCGATGGCGGCCAGCAGCGACACCAGCAGGATGACCAGCACATGGCTGTCGCCGAGGATCGCCAGCTTCTCGCCCAGCGTGGTCGCAGTGGCTGCCGGCAGGGAAGGGAGCTTCAGCAGCAGGCCGAAGAAGGCCACCAGACCGAGCAGGGTGACCAGCCACAGGGCAGATTGCCAGCCCAGCTGTTCAGCAATCAGCAGGCTGAGCGGAACGCCAAGCACCACGCCGCTGGCCATGCCGCCCATGATGATGGCGATGGCCTTGCCACGGCGCTCGGGGATGGACACGGCGGCCGAGGCGCCAATACCCATGGCCAGGTAGACGCCGGCGCCGATACCGGCGATGGCCCGCCAGGCCATCAGCGCGGTGAAGCTCTCGGCCAGCGCGCTGGCAGCGTTGGCGATGACGAACAGGCCCAGGGCCAGCAGCAAGCCGGCGCGCTGACGGTGCGCTGGGGTCAGGGCGACGAAGATTGGCGAACCCAGGCCGTAGGCCAGGGTGAAGGCGGTGACCAGCTGGGCGGCCACCGCGACGGATACCGTGAACGAGGCCTCGATCATCGGGATCAGCCCGGCGGTGACATAGGAGGCCATGCCGAGGGCAAAGGCCCCCAGCGCTATGAGGTAGATGGGTGATTGGTTGGGAGTGTGCATGCTCGGACTCGCTTGCGTTGCAGGAACGTGTCGGTGGTAAAATGAAGGGATGTGGCCCCGCACCGGGGCCACATCCGGTTGGGGCTAGAGTTCGAGGCTGACGTCGTACTCGTTCAGCCAGGTGTTGAGGCCGACCGCCAGTTCCATGCCCATGCGCTCGTACATGGGCGAGACACTGCCGAGCGGTTTGGCCAGGGTTTGCTGGATACGGGCGCTGTCGAGCAGCGGCGTGACCGGCGCGTTGCGATCCGCCTGGATGGCAGTCAGGGCGTCACGCAGCGCTTGCTCGTAGGCCGGATCCTGGGTCGAGGGATAGGGGCTCTTGACCCGCGCGCTGATCGACTCCGGCAGCAGGTCGCGGGTCGCCGCGCGCAAGATGCTTTTCTCTCGCCCGTCGAAGGCCTTCAACGCCCAAGGGATGTTGAAGGCGTACTCGACCAGGCGGTGGTCGCAGAAGGGCACCCGTACCTCAAGGCCGACGGCCATGCTCATGCGGTCCTTGCGATCGAGCAGGGTCTGTACGAAGCGGGTCAGGTTGACGTAGCTCATCTGCCGCATGCGCTGGTCGACCGCGCTTTCGCCGGGCAGTACCGGCGCTTCGGCGATGGCCTGCCCGTAGCTGTCGCGCAGGAAACTGTGCATGTCCAGCTGGGCCAGCAGGCCCGGGTCGAACAACGTCTTCCCGTCGAAGTACTTGCCGGTGACCGAGGTCAGCCAGGGGAAGGTGTCGGCCTGGATCGCCTCCGGATCGTGGAACCAACGATAGCCACCGAACACCTCGTCCGCGCTTTCGCCGGACAGCGCCACGGTCGAGTGCTTGCGCACCTCCTGGAACAGGCGATACAGCGACGGCCACATGTCGCCCCAGAATGCTGGTGGTAGATCTAAGGCGCGGACGATCTGCGCACGCAGCGCCGGATCGGCCAGCTCGCGACTGTCGAGGACGATTTCCTGGTGGCTGGAGTGAATGATCTCCACCAGGTCGCGCACGAAGGGCGCATCCGGGGTGCCGCGCACGGCGTCGCCGGTGAAGGCGCTGCCATGATCGACGAAGTCGACGGAGAAGGAGCGGATGTTCTCCTTGCCGGCAGCCAGCAACTTCTTCGACGCCAGCGCGGTGATGATCGAGGAGTCCAGCCCGCCGGAAAGCAAGCTGCACAACGGTACGTCGGCGACGATCTGGCGGTCGACGATGTCCTCCAGCAGGTCGCGGGTATGGCGGATGGTCTCGTCCAGCGTATGTTCGTGCTCGCGTGCCTCCAGCTTCCAGTAGTGGCGGCGGCCCAGGCCCTGGCGGTTGATACGCACGATCTCACCTGGCATCACCTCGCGCATGCCGTCGAACACGGCATGGCCCGGTGTCTTCACCATCTCCAGGATCTCGCGCAGGCCATCGGCGCGCACCTTTCGCGGTACCAGCGGGTTGGCCAGCAGGGCCTTGGGCTCGGAGCCGAACACTATGCCGTCGGAGGTTGGGAAGTAGTACAGCGGCTTGACGCCCATGCGGTCGCGGATCAGCAGCAGCTCCTGCGAACGCAGGTCCCAGATGGCAAAGGCATACATGCCATTGAGTTGCTCGACGAAGGCCTCACCCCATTCGACATAGGCACGCAGCACCACCTCGGTGTCGCTGCGGGTCTCGAAACGGTGGCCAAGCCGTTGCAGTTCGGTGCGCAGCTCGCGGAAGTTGTAGACCTCGCCGCTGTAGGTGATGGCGGCGACTTCGCGCGGGCCACCGTGCATGGCGGTCATCGGTTGGCGACCACCCTCGAGGTCGATAATCGACAGGCGCCGATGACCCAGGCCCACCGGGCCCTCGATCCACAGACCGCCAGCATCCGGGCCACGCAGGGCCATGGTGTCGGTCATGCGCTGCAGGGTGTCGCGTTGCGTTTCCAGGTTCTGGCTGTAGGACAGCCATCCAGCGATTCCACACATAGTCGTTCTCCTTGTGATTGGGTTAACCGAGGCTTTCCAGGTCGCTGTCCTCGGCCAGCAGCAGGCGCGTCTCGCCATGGACGTAGCGCGCCGGTGCTGCGGTTTGGGCATGGGTTTCCATGTCGTTGAGCAGGCGCTGCAGCGCCGCGGCGGTATCAAGGTCGGCGAAGGGCTGGCGGGGTGGCTCCTTGAGCGCCACGACGCGCACTACCTGTCGGCACAGCCGCGAGAGCTTGTGCAGGGTGTCCAGGCCAGGCTCGTCGGGAGCGGTGGCGAACGCGTGCAACAGCTCCTCGGCGCCGTTGGCGCCGCGCGTCCAGATGCTCAGCTGGTCGTGATCCCAGCGTGGGGTGTCGAATATCAGGCGTGCATGGATCAGTCGGGCGTCGCGGTCGACGAAGCTGAAATCCACGGTGCGCTGGCGCGAGATGTTGACGAAGCTGGCGTAGCCGGTGACCTGCGCCTCGCCCAGGCTGGCGGTGAGCTGCACGGTGTCGAGCACCTCTGCGCCGGAGATGGAGAAATCCGAGCGCACGCCGAGCACCCGATTGAGCTGGATCTGGCCGGCGCGCGGGCAGATCCAGCCCACCAGATCCAGGGCATGGATCACCTCGCTGGTCACACCACAGGTGGGGCGGTAGTCGTTGATGCGGTCCTTGCCCCAGTGGAAGTTGGCTCGGACCAGCTGCCAGTCATGGCGCTCGACCCAATCGCGCAACTGCTGGGTCGCGTCCGAGTAGCGCTCCACCAGATCCAGGGCAAAGCCGCCGAGATGTTCCAGTGCGCCGAGCAACACGTCCATGTCGTCACCTGGCGTGACCAGCGGCTTCTCGCAGAGCACGAAGCCCCGATAACCGGACAGCTGCTTGAGCACGGGCGCATGGCTGTGGTCGTTGACGCTGACCACCACGATGTCCGGCGCGAAGGCTTCCAGTGCGCGGGTGACGCTGTCGAAGTAGGGCAGCTCGTTCGCCTTCTGCCGGCGCCCGACATAGGCCAGCGACAGCGGCAGGCCGGAGCTCGTGGCGATATGCTCGAAGGCGCGGCGGTAGCGGTTGCCGGCATAGCCCAGGCCGATGATCAGGATGTTC